>JBGVCH010000091.1:0-59435 GCA_045226335.1 Christensenellales bacterium
AACGGAATGCTCTCTCGTCCGCCGGATAGGTGACCTCATCCACCGCTGCGGCGGTCCCCCTTCCCCTGAAGGGGAAGGCAGGGGGCAAAAAGTAACCAAAGGCCTTCCCCTTTAGGGGAAGGTGGCCTGCGCACATGAACTTTTACATGACAGCTTTGCTTGCTTGCACAGGCCGGATGAGGTCGTTGCGGCGGTTGCTATCACTGTTCTGTTCATGCGTAAGCCCTGGAAATCGCAGACCGAGCCATTGATTTATAGACATTTTGTGATATAATATGTCTATCAAGCACCAGGAGGCGCCCCGATGTATACGCTGCAGGAATCCATCCGGCCGTCCGCCGATCTTCGGAATCACTATCAGGAGATCTCCCGGCAGTGCCGGGACAACCGGGAGGCCGTGATCATCACCGTCAACGGCCGGGGGGACACGGTCTCCCTTGCCTATGAGGAGTACAAGCGGATGAAGGCCAGGATCGAGCTGCTGGAGCTCCTGGCGGAATCCCGGGAAGACGTGCGTCTGGGACGGGTCGCGCCGGTCCGGGATACTTTTGACGACCTGCGGGAACAGCTGTCGGAGGCAAAGCCATGAAGTACAGCGTGCTGCGGACCGACACGGCGGACGCGCTGATCCGGAGTATCGTGCTGTACATCGCGGAGAAGTTCGGCCCGGAGGTCGCCCTGGAGAAACTGGACGAACTGGAGCGGGAGATCCTGGCCCTCGGCGAGAACCCGTACACAGGCGCCGATCCGCGGTATCCGGTGCTGAGGCGCCAGGGCTACAAGGTGCTGATCCTGAAAAAGAACCTCGTCTTCTACACGATCGACGAAGACCGGAAGGAAGTCATCGTCCACGCCGTGGTGGATCAGCGGCAGGACTATCTGAGTATCATCCGCGGCCTGTGAAGCGCGGCGGACCGCTCCCCATCACACTTTGCGCGAGGTGAGATCATGGACCGGCGAATCCCCGAATACCTGCAGACAGCCCTGATCCGCGACTATGGCCGGGAGGAAGCGGAAAACATCGCCGCGGGCTTTGTCCCCCGGCGGCCGGTGACCCTGCGGCTGAATCCGCTCCGGGGCGAGCCGGCGGAGACCGAAAGCCTGCTTCGCGGGGCCGGCCTCGACCCGTGGCCCGTGGACTGGTACGCCGATGCCCGGATCCTGTACGTCGCGGAGGAAAAGGGCCTCCAGGCCCTGCCGCTGTACGATGAAGGCCGCGTGTACCTGCAGAGCCTCTCCGCCATGGTCCCGGCCCTGATGATGGGGGACCTGCGGGGCAAAACCGTGCTGGACATGTGCGCGGCGCCGGGCGGCAAGAGCACCCAGCTGGCGGCGCTGGCGGGCGGGAACGTAGACCTCACCTGCTGCGAGCGGGACGCCATCCGGGCGGAGCGGCTGCAGCACAACCTGGCCCTGCAGGGGGTGCGGCGCTGCAGCGTGCTGAACACCGACGCCCGGCAGCTGGACCCCATGTTCCGCTTCGACGCGGTGCTGCTGGACGCCCCCTGCACCGGCAGCGGCACCCTGCTGCTGGGGGACGGCGAAAAGCCCCGGCGCATGGAGCCCGCCTGGGTGCAGAAAACCGTGAAAACCCAGCGCGCCCTCCTGCGGAAGGCCATGGCCGTGCTGAAGCCGGGCGGCGTGCTGGTGTACGCCACCTGCTCCGTCCTCCGGGAGGAGAACGAGGACGCCGTGAAGACCGCCCTGGCCGCGGGTCTGCGCCTGGAAGCTCCGGATCCCGCGCTGACCGCCGCCCTCCCCCTCCTCCCCGCGGCCCTCCCGGACGTCCTCTGCATCCGCCCCACGGAGCTGTACGAAGGCTTCTTCGCCGCC
The DNA here is from genome assembly GCA_045226335.1 of Christensenellales bacterium. Taxonomy (GTDB): domain Bacteria; phylum Bacillota; class Clostridia; order Christensenellales; family Aristaeellaceae; genus RUG11272. Next base: position 1,834 of record JBGVCH010000091.1, read on the forward strand.
CGTCTGCGCAAGCCCCCGGCGTGAGCCGGATCGCGAGACCCGACACGGAACAGTAACAGATTCTTTCACAAAAAGCCGAAAATTTGTCCGGAAAAGCCTTGATTTTTGTGCCGAAAGAGTGTACGATGATCATGTTTCCCGGATGAATGTTCGGATTTTTGATTTCCGGACATGCGCATCATCCACACGATTCAGATCGACTAAACGGAGGAGACAACATCATGAAGAAGCTCATCGCTCTGCTCCTGGCGCTGGCCCTGTGCCTGTCCTGCGCGGCTGCCTTCGCGGCTGACCCCATCGCCAAGGAAGACATCAAAGTTGGTTTCATCTTCCTGCACGACGAGAACTCCACCTACGACCTCAACTTCCTGAACGCCGCCAAGGAAGCCTGCGAGAACATGGGCGTCCAGTATCTGATCAAGACCAACGTGGACGAGAGCCAGGCCTGCTACGAGGCGGCCCTGGACCTGATCGACGAGGGCTGCAACATCATCTTCGCCGACAGCTTCGGCCATGAGTCCTACATGATCGAGGCCGCCGCCGAGAACCCGGACGTCCTCTTCTGCCACGCCACCGGCACCCGCGCCCACACCGAGGGCCTGGAGAACTACCACAACGCCTTCGCCAGCATCTATGAGGGCCGTTTCCTGGCGGGCGTCGCCGCCGGCATGAAGCTGAACGAGATGCTGGAGAAGGGCGAGATCACCGCCGAGCAGACCAAGATCGGCTACATCGGCGCCTATCCCTATGCCGAAGTGAAGAGCGGCTACACCAGCTTCTTCCTGGGCGTCCGTTCCGTCTGCCCCACCGTCACCATGGAAGTGACCTTCACCAACTCCTGGTATGACGAAGCCCTGGAGAAGGAAGGCGCCATCAAGCTCATCAGCGACGGCTGCGTCCTGATCTCCCAGCACGCCGACTCCATGGGCGCCCCCACGGCCTGCGAGGTCGCCGGTGTTCCCAACGTGTCCTACAACGGCTCCACCATCAGCGCCTGCCCCAACACCTTCATCGTGTCCTCCCGCATCAACTGGGTGCCCTATATGGAGTACATGATCACCTGCGCCATGAACGGTGAGCCCATTGCCACCGACTGGACCGGCACCATTGAGACCGGCTCCGTGGTGCTGACGGACATCAACACCAACGTCGCGGCCCCCGGCACCGTGGAAAAGGTCGAGGAAGTCAAGGCTGCCCTGCTGAACGGCACCGTGCAGGTCTTCGACACCGCTGCCTTCACCGTCAACGGCGAGGCGCTGACCTCCTACCTGGCCGACGTGGATGACGACGGCACCTTCCAGGGCGAGACCGAAGTCGTGGAGAACGGCGCTTTCCAGGAATCCATCAAGCGCTCCGCTCCTTACTTCGACCTTGACATCGACGGCATCACCATCCTGGGCAACTGATAACCAGCCACCGAACTGAATCCTGCAAGGGACGGACTTGAGCCCCAGGGCCTTCTGTCCCTTGCAGTTTCTTTCATCCTGAGGGGGACCATTCTGAAAGGGTGATCTGTTTGAGCGGAGCCGTTCCGGCCGTATCGCTGCGGGGCATCACCAAGACCTTCGGCGAGGTGACCGCCAACAACAACATCAACCTGGACATCTACCGCGGGGAGATCCTGGCGCTGCTGGGAGAGAACGGCAGCGGCAAGACCACGCTGATGAACATGCTCTCCGGCATCTACTTTCCGGACGAGGGCACCATCGCCATCGACGGGCGGGAAGTGGTCATCGACTCGCCCCACACCGCCATGCAGCTGGGCATCGGCATGATCCATCAGCACTTCAAGCTGGTGGACGTGTTCACCGCAGCCGAAAACGTGGCCCTGGGCATGCCGGGCCGCCTTAACCTGAAAGAGACCGCCGACCGCATCCGGGAGATCTGCGCCCTGTACGGCTTCGACGTGGACCCCGACCGGAAAGTCTACGAGATGTCCGTCTCCGAGAAACAGACCGTCGAGATCGTCAAGGTGCTCTACCGCGGCGCGGACATCCTGATCCTGGACGAGCCCACCGCCGTGCTGACCCCCCAGGAAGCCCAGAAGCTCTTCAATGTCCTCCACGCCATGCGCTGCGACGGCAAGGCCATCGTCATCATCACCCACAAGATGCACGAGGTGCTGGCCATCTCCGACCGGGTGGCCGTGCTGCGGAAGGGCACCTATGTGGGTGACACCCCCACCAGCCAGACCAGCGTCGGCGACATGACCAACCGCATGGTGGGCCACAGCGTCAAGCTGGACATCACCCGCAAGGAGCCGGTGGACCCCGAGCCCCGCATCGTGGTCAAGGGCCTGAATGTCCGCAACGCCGAGGGCGTCCTGAAGCTGAAGGACGTCAGCTTCACCATCAACTCCGGCGAGATCCTGGGCATCGCGGGCATCGCCGGCTCCGGGCAGAAGGAACTGCTGGAGGCCATCGCCGGCCTGCAGCGCGCGGAGAGCGGCAGCATCACCTACTGCCGGCCCAACCAGCCGCCGGAGGAACTCATCGGCAAGTCGCCCCTGGAGATCTCCCGCATGGGCATCGGCCTGTCCTTCGTGCCGGAGGACCGGCTGGGCATGGGCCTGGTGGGCAGCATGAGCGTCACGGACAACATGATGCTCCGCACCTACCGGAGCGGCCACAGCCTGTTCACCCACCGGCGGAAGCCCCGGGAGATCGCGGAGCACGTGGTCTCGGACCTGCAGGTCTCCACCCCGAGCCTGCGCACCCGGGTGCAGCAGCTCTCCGGCGGCAACGTGCAGAAGGTGCTGGTGGGCCGCGAGATCACCTCCGCCCCCACGGTCCTTTTGACAGCCTATGCCGTCCGCGGCCTGGACATCAACTCCTCCTATGTGATCTATGACCTCCTGAACCGGCAGAAGGAACAGGGCGTCGCCGTGGTGTATGTGGGCGAAGACCTGGATGTGCTGATCCAGCTGGCGGACCGCATCCTGGTGCTGTGCGGCGGCGAGGTCAGCGGCATCGTGAAGGGCACCAAAGCCAAAAAGAAAAAACTAGGCCTGATGATGACCCATGTGGGAGGTGATCAGCCTTGAGCAGACGCGAGCCCCTGCTGCACATCACCCAGCGCGGCGCGGTCAAGTGGTACAAGGCAATGCTGATCCGGATCCTCGCCTTTGCCGCCGCCCTGGCGGTCTGCAGCGTCCTCTGCGCGCTGGTGACCTGGGAGGGGGCTTCCGGCACCGCCGGCCTGACCCTGCCCGAGCGCTTTGTCGCGTTCTTCCGCGATCTCTTCAACACCATCGGGAAGATCGCCGAGGTAGTCTTCAACGCCTCCTTCAAGAACGAGCGCAAGATCTGGGAGACCATGCACTCCATGTCGATCCTCCTGCTCCTGTCCCTGGCGGTGACACCGGCCTTCCGGATGCGCTTCTGGAACATCGGCGCGGAGGGTCAGGCGCTGATGGGCTGCCTGGCTTCCGCCGCCTGCATGATCCTGCTGCGGAACACCGGCATGCCCAACTGGGCGGCGCTCCTGTGCATCCTTTTTGCCAGCACCCTGGCCGGCATGATCTGGGGCCTGATCCCGGCCGTCTTCAAGGCCACCATCCGCACCAACGAAACCCTGTTCACCCTGATGATGAACTACATTGCCACCCAGCTGGTGGCGTTCTTCTGCGTGATATGGGAGAACCCCAAGGGCTCCGGCCAGATCGGCATCATCAACCAGAGCGGCGCTTACAAGCACTTCGGCTGGATGCCCAGGATCTCGGAGATCCTGCCGGGCGTGGAATCCTCCTTCAAAGGGGACAAGTACCTGCTGAACATCGTCATCGTGGCGGTCATCTGCGTCGCCCTGTTCTTCTACCTGTACAAATCCAAGCACGGGTTTGAGCTGTCGGTGGTGGGTCAGAGCGAGAACACCGCCCGGTATCTGGGGGTCAAGGTCCGGTGGGTCACCATCCGCACCATGATGATCTCCGGCGCCCTCTGCGGCCTGGCGGGCATGCTGCTGACCTCGGGCAATGACAACACCCTCACCACCACTCTGGTGGGCGGGCGGGGCTTCACCGCCGTCATGGTCTCCTGGCTGGCCAGCTTCAACCCCTTCCTGATGGTGCTCATGAGTTTCCTGCTGGCGTTCCTGTCCAACGGCGCCAGCGACCTGTCCACCAAATTCGGCCTCAATACCTCCTACTCGGACATTCTCACCGGCATCATCATCTTCTTCATCATCGGCAGTGAGTTCTTTATCCGGTACAGGGTCCACGTGCGCGGCACGGCGGACGTCAGCCAGGAGGTGACCTGAGATGTTCGACTTTCTGCTGGCCTTCATTCCCAGGGCCGTGGTCCAGGGCACGCCGCTTTTGTACGGCTCCGTCGGCGAGATCCTGACGGAAAAGTCCGGCAACCTGAACCTGGGCATCCCCGGCATCATGTACGTGGGCGGCATCAGCAGCGTCATCGGCGGCTTCTTCTACAACCAGTACGTGGTGACCAACGGCATGACCCTGAACCCCTTCTGGGCCATCCTCATTCCCTTCCTGTCCTGCCTGCTGGGTTCCCTGCTGATGGGCCTGCTCTACTGCTTCCTGACGGTGACCCTCCGGGCCAACCAGAACGTCACCGGCCTGGCCATGACCACCTTTGGCGTGGGCATCGGCAACTTCTTCGGCGGCTCCCTGATCAAGCTGTCCGGCAGCGAGATGACCTCCATTTCCCTGCCGAACATCAGCACCTACTTCCACGCGCCGCTCCCCTTCGCCAAGGATCTGGGCTGGTTTGGCGAGATCTTTCTCTCCTACGGCTTCATGGTCTACCTGGCCATTTTCATCGCCCTCATGGCGTCCCTGTTTCTGAAGAGGACCCGGACCGGCCTGCACCTGCGCTCCGTGGGCGAGAACCCCGCCACCGCGGACGCCGCCGGCATCAGCGTGGGCCGCTACAAATACGGCGCCACCTGCATCGGCAGCATGATCGCCGGCCTGGGCGGCATGTACTACGTCCTGGACTACGCCAGCGGCAGCTGGTCCAACAACGCCTTCGGCGACCGCGGCTGGCTGGCCATTGCCCTGGTGATCTTCGCCATCTGGCGGCCATGGCTGAGCATCCCGGCGTCCATCCTCTTCGGCGGCCTGTACATCCTCCACATGTACATCCCCACCGGCACCAACCTGGCGGTGAAGGAGCTGTACAAGATGGCGCCCTATGTGGTGACCCTCATCGTGCTGATCTTCACCAGTCTGCGCAACAAACGGGAAAACCAGCCCCCGGAGCATCTGGGATTGCCCTATTTCCGGGAAGAGCGGTAAACCACCAAAAAAGCCGTTCCCACACGGGTTCGGCTTTTTTGGTGACCACGGGAACGGTGCCGGAAGAAAGGCTCTCCACGTGCGGCTATGCCTTCTGCCGCTTCCTGACTCCCGGTTTTCGCATGAGAAGCTTCCGGCGTCATTGACCCGACTGCATCAAGGTCAGGACCAGCTTCGCCCTTTCGTGTCCCAGGGCGGCCGCAAGCTCGAAATACTCAATCGCTTTCTGCTCAGACTTCTGCACGCCGTAACCCCCGTAGTACAGGCCGCCCAGCGCAAAGCAAGCGTCGGCGTCTTCCTGTTCCGCGGACAGCTGCCAGTACTCGAGCGCCTTCTCGTAGGACTGCTCGACGCCCTCGCCGTTGTAGTACATCAGGCCCAGGTTGTACTGCGCGTCCGAGTCACCCAGTTCCGCAGCCATCCGGTAGTATTCTGCCGCCTTCTCGTCAGACAGTTCCACCCCGTACCCTTCGTCGTACATGCAGCCCAGGTTGTACATGGCGGTGACATGACCCTGCTCCGCCGCCTGCAGCCAGTATTCAACCGCCTTCTCGTAGGACTGCTCCACGCCTTCGCCATAGCAGTACATCACGCCGAGGAAGAACTGAGCGTCGGCATCTCCGCGCTCCAGGGCCTTCCCGAAGCATTCCAGCGCCGTCTCGTAGTCATCCTCAAAGTACGCCTCCCGGCCGGCGGCGACCCATTCCTGGGCCTCCGTGTCGGTTTCCTCCGCCACCCCGTTCGTCACAGACAGCGCCAGCAGCACCGCTGCGATGAAGCTGATCCACTTTTTTATCGTTCCGGTCATTACGAAATCCCTCCCAGTGTCTCTGTTTCGTGTTTTTGCGTGAATGCCGCTCCTTCCGGTTTTCAGCAGGTTGTTGATGATAAGGATATCGCGTCTTTCGCGGTTCGCAGTGGCAAAACACGCAATAGCACCCGGCGGCGCCGTATCACTCGCCAAGCATTTTCAGCGCTTCCTTTGCGCTTTCATCTCCATTCGCCGCAGCCAGCCTGAAGTACTCAATCGCCTTGTCAAGAGATTGCTCCACGCCGTTTCCTCTGATATACATAACGGCCAAATTGTAATAGGCCTTTTCAAATCCCTGGTCCGCCGCTTTCTGCAGATATTCCGCCGCCATCTCGTAGGATTGCTCCACACCCGTTCCGTAGAGATACATCGTCCCCAGGGTGTATTGCGCCTCAGCGTCCCCCTGATCGGCCGCCAGGCGGTCGTATTCCGCGGCCTTCTCGTAGGATTGCTCCACGCCCACGCCGTGATAATACATCGCGGCCAGATTGTATTGTGCCGCAGCATGACCCTGATCCGCTGCCAGCAAAAAGTACTCCAGTGCTTTCTCGAGGGAACGCTCCACGCCTGCCCCGGCAAAATACAGTGCGCCTAGATTGGTTTGAGCGTCCGGATTTCCGAGTTCCGCAGCGATTCGGTAGTATTTCACCGCCTCCGCATAGGACTGCGTCACGCCCATCCCATCTTCATACATCATGCCCAGCCTGCACGCGGCGTCGGTGTCCCCCTGATCCGCCGCCATTTGCCAGTATTCAGCCGCCTTTGTATAGGACTGCTCCACGCCCACGCCGCCGAAATACATTGTGCCCAGACTGTACTGCCCTAAGGCGCTCCCCAGGTCCGCCGCCTTCCGGTAACATTCCACCGCCGTTTCGTAGTCGTCCAGGAGAGACGCCTCCTTCGCCGCCTCGATCCACCTTAAGGCTTCGTCAGTATCTTCCGCCACCCCGTTCGTCACAGACAGCGCCAGCAGCGCCGCCAGCATGAAAGCAACCCATTTCCGCATGTCCAGCCACCTCTTTTTCTGTTGTACTGGGAACAGTGTACCACAAAACCAGACGAAAGAAAAGGCACAGGCCCACATTCCCGCGGGTCTGTGCCCCGATGTCAGTTATACTCCCAGGTCTCGTAGTAGATCTTGTAAGTGGAGGTGCACAGGAGGGCGCGGCTGATCTCCTCGCCGTCCAGGTACCAGACCTGCCAGGTCTCCACTTCGTAGCCCTTCCGGGCGTCCACGGTCTTCACCCGGGTGCCCGCGGGGAGGTTGGGATTGTTGACCTCCTTGATGGAAGTGGGCTTCTCGTAGGTCTTGACCACCTTGCTCTCCAGGTCGATGCGGATGCCGTCCCCCAGGGTCACGCCGTAGAGCTCCACCGTCACGGTCCGGTCCTGATACCAGGCCACGATGTACACCGGATAGTTCGTGTTGTTCTTCCAGCAGAAGTCCTTGTCCGGCCAGTTCACCGTGGCGTCGAAGCCCTTCTCCACATAGCTGGAGGGCCAGGCGTGGCAGTACCGGGTCTTGATCTCGAAATTGCCCCTGGCCACCGCATTGAACAGGGTGGATGAGGTCTGGCAGACGCCGCCGCCGATCTCGTCCTTGGTCTGCCCGCCGGAGATGGCCGTGGCCTCCTTGTAGCCCTTCCGCTCCGTCCGCTGCCCCACCACCTGGTTGAAGGAGAAGACGGCGCCGGGCTCCACCCGGAAGCCGTTGATGGCCTCCGCGCTGAGGCGGACGTTGGTGTTGCGGTTCTTGTTGCTGGTGGTCTTGGTGGTATAGGTGGAGATCCTGCCCAGCCGCGCCGCCAGCTCGTTGGCGGACATCTCCGCGAAGACCCGCTCCGTGGACACCGGCACCGTGCAGTACATGTTGCCCCGGTCCAGTTCGCCCACCACGGCGTCGTAGAGGGCGTCCGCGTCCAGCAGGGTGCCGTCCCGGTCGGTGGCCACCTTGAAGGTCTTCGTCGTGACGTCAAAGTCCGCGATGGACGCGTTCTCCGGCGCGATGGTGAACTCCGCCGCGATGGCATCCGTCAACTTGCGGATAGACGCCCGGTCGAAGCTGTATTCCGTCTGGAAGTATACGGGGGAATCCGCCCGGGCCAGGAAGGCCGCCTCCAGCTCCTGGTTGGTGCGGAGCCGGGCCTCGAAGGGGGTCTCCCCCTCCCGGACATTCACCTCCGCCGTCCGCTCCATCATGGCCTCGTGCCACGCGGCGTCCAGCACCTCGTCCACGTTCCGGGTCAGGGGCACCTGGTCCGAGGAGATGGTCCGCCGGGCCCCGTCCACGCTGACGACGATCTCGAACTCGCCGCCGCCGTCCGCGGGAACCGCCTCTACCGCTGCGCGGGCCTCCGCCTTGGTCATGCCGGCGACATCCACGCCGTCGATGAACCAGCCGGGGCCGAACTTCCCTCTGTACGCCACCAGGATGCTGCTCTCCGCGGAGGGCACTTCCGTGGCGGCTGCCGTCTGCGACGTGGCGGAAGCCGCCGCCGCGGGCTCTCCCTCGTATCGGCTGGCCACCGCTTTCTGCGCCGTGAACGCGTCCACCGCCGCCGCGTCCCGGACCACCAGCGCGCGGTCCACAAAGGCGACCTCCCCCACCCCCGGCAGCGGGTTGCCCGTCAGCTGGGGCAGCACCATCACCGCGCTGAAGCCGATGCCCAGCACGCTGACCGCCGAAATGATCACCCATAGGGGGGTCAGGTTCCGCTTTTTATTCCTGCGGCGCCTGCGCTGCTCATAATCCTGCTCATACCAGGACCGGTACTGTTCCCGGTCCATGAGCTTCTGGGTCCGACCCAGCGCCTGCCGTCTCTGCTTGCCCATGGCTGCCTCCCAGGCCTCAGGCCGCCGCTTGCCGCGCCACCCTCGGCCGTTGATACTTTACTTATTAAACCACTAAGTGTACAAGAAGGCATTTCGAGGCCTGCGGGCCTCGACCAGGGCTTGACCTTCGCCCTGGACCTTCGGGTGCATGTCCTCACTTGACTTGTAAGTCTTCACTGAGAAAGGATCATCTTCGATTGTCACATCCGAAAGTCAGCCGTCCCGCCCGGTCTTTCCCGTGGGCGGGTCACTCGTCTCCTTTCGCCTCCGCGGAGGTATTGTCCGCCCCGGTCTCCGCCGCCCACGGGAGATCGGCCAGGGCGTCGGGCGCCGTCTTGGCCAGCTGGAGCACCTTGCTGGACCCGTCCCGGACATCCCGCAGGTACATGAACGTGGGCTTGGGGGCGTTGACCAGCTTGAACCAGTTCTCCATGGTCTCCCCCGCCTGGATGTTGTAGCCGGACAGGCGGTACGCGCTCTCCTCGCCGTCGGCGATCATCGTCCCATCCCAGCGGAACACGATGGTGTGCTCGCCGTCCTGCCAGGTGCCGCGGATGATCCAGGCGGTCTCCCCGTTCAGCATGCTGTCCGTGTCCAGATAGCCGGCGCTGCGCTGGAGCAACGGGTAAGCCGCCTCCCGCTCACCGGCGTCGTACAGCCGCCTGCCCTCGGCGTAGCACGCCCGGACGTACAGGTCCCGCACCTCGTCGGCGTACGCTTCCGGGATCTCACCCCGGGTCAGGGGATCCAGGATAGCCGCCGCTTCCCTCGTGCGACCCGCGTCCAGCGCTTCCCCGGCCTCCCGGATGGGCGTCCCGTACATCTCCTCCCGGAGGGCGGCCAGCTTCTCGCCACTGTCGGCATAGCCGGACGCCCGGAGATAGCGCGCCTCGGCCAGGGCCGGATCGCCGGCCTCCCGGGCCTCCCCGGCCAGCTCATACCAGAGCCGCAGCGCCCGCTCCGCGGCGTCGCCGTAATCCCCCATGGCCTCAAAGCGCTCCGCGGCCTGTTCCTTCTGTCCCGCCGCGGCCAGGGCCTCCGCCATGGCGTAATCGCAGGCCCGCACGCCTTCCGCGGCCTCCGGGCTGTCCGGCGTCTGCGCGAAGAGCGCCCGGGCCTCCTCGTATTGCCCGGCCTCCAGCAGCTGCCACGCCCTAGCCAGCGTCACGCTCCGGAGGCGCTCGCCGCTGTCTTCCTCGTCACCCAGATTCCGGTAGAGCCCGGCGGCTTCCTCGTACCGGCCTTCCTCCTCCAGGGCCCGGGCCTGGGCATAGCGGGCCTTCCGCGCCTGGGCCGCGCTGTCGCTGTAATCTGCCAGCGCCTCAAAGCCCTCCGCCGCCGCGGCATAATCCCCGCGCGCGAAGGCGTCCGCGGCCTGCTCGTATCCGCAGGCCAGCCTCAGCTCCGCGAGCCCCTCGTAATCCTCCGGGAGCTCCGCCATCAGCAGCAGCGCCTGGGCGCAGTCCCCGGTGTCCACGCATTCCTTCGCCCGGTTGAAGACGCACTGCCGCAGCAGGCTGTCCGCGTTCCCCCAGCCGGGGATCTGCCGGAACAGCTCCGCCGCCTCCGCCCAGCGGCCGTCCGCCATGGCAGCCAGCCCGGCCTGATACCGGGCCTCCTCCCCGTCCGATTTTTCTTCCGGTTCCTCCGGCTCGGGCTCTCCGGGTTCCGCCTCCAGGGATCCCGCCTCCACGGAGCCTTCTTCCTTCGCCGGGATCTCCTGCACGTCCGTCTCCGCCACGGAGACGGGCTTTGTGAGCGCGGCCAGGGTGTCCGGCGCCGTGCGGGTCAGCACCAGCGTGACGGCCTCCTCGCCCCGGTTGTCCACCAGCGTCAGGGTCTCGCCGGTGAGATCCGCCAGGGTGAACCAGGCCTCGCCTTTGATGACGATGCTGTCCTCCACCAGCCTGTAGGTGCCCTCCTCGTTGGCCAGGGAGAAACTGCCGTCCCTGCGCAGCACCAGGATGCGCGTCTCGTCCCGCCAGGTGCCCAGGATCCGCCACGCCATCTCCCCGGCCATCAGGCTGTCCGTGTCCTCATAGCCGGCGCAGCGCTGCAGGTAGGGGTAGGCCGCCTGCTTGTCTCCCGCGTCGTACAGCCGCTTGCCCTCGGTATAGCAGGCCCGGACGTAGAGGTCGCGGGCATAGGCAAAACGATCCGGCAGCGCGGAGAGGTTCAGGCTGTCCAGCACAGCTGCGGCCGCGGCCGCGTCGCCCTCCTCCATGGCCTCCTGCGCCTGCTTCGCGGGGATCCCGTAAACTTCGTTCTCATAGACCTCGTCCCGGATGTCCGCCAGCTTTTCGTCGCTGTCCAGGTAGCCGGGGATCTTGCCGTACAGGGCTTCGGCCTGGGTCAGGTTCCCGGCCTCCTGCGCCTCCCCGGCCAGTTCATACCAGAGCCGGTTGGCGCGCTCCGCCGCGTCCCCGTAGTCCGCCAGGGAGGCAAAGAGCTCCGCGGCGGCCTCCTCGTTGCCCTCCGCCGCCATGGCCTCCGCCGTGGCGTAATCGCAGGCCCGGATCCGGGCTCTGGCCTCCGCGCTGTCCTCCAGGGCCGCAAAGGCTTCCCGGGCCGCCGTATACAGGCCCTCCGCCAGCAGCTCGTCGCCCCGGGCCAGCATCACGACCTCGTACCGCTCGCCGCAGTCGGCATAGGTGCCCAGTTCCTTGTAGATCGCCGCGGCCTCGGTATAGGCCCCGTCCGTTTCGAGGGCCTGAGCCTGGGCGTAGCGGGCCGCGCTGGCCTGGGACGCGCTGTCCTCGTAGTCTCCCAGGGCGGTGTACAGCTCCCAGGCGGTCTCATAGTCGCCGTCCTCATAGCAAACGCCCGCCTCGGCGTAGTGGGACTTCCACGCCTGCCCGGCGCTGTCCCGGTAATCCTCCAGGTTCTCGAAGGCTTCCGCCGCCGCGGCGTACTCGCCGCGTTCATAGGCCGACAGGGCGTTCTGATAGTGACATTCCTTCTCCAGGGTGTCGGCGCCCTCAAAGCCCTCGGGCAGCGCCGCGATCAGCTGCAGCGCCTGGACATACTCGCCGTTCTCCACACATGCTCTGGCGTTGTTGTAGACGCAGACGGGCACCAGACTGTCCGCGTCCGCGTATCCGGCGACCTTCCCGAAGTACGCCGCCGCTTCCTCCCACGCGGTCTCCGCCTCCGCCCAGGCCTTCTCCTCCATCCGGCTGCCGGCCTCCGCCATCTTGCCCACGGCGGCCTGGTAATAGCACTCCATCCAGTTGCTGTCCGCGTCCTTGTAGCCCTTCAGCCGCTCGAAGCGCTCCGCCGCCAGCAGCCATTCCCCGGCCTCCATGGCCTCCTCCGCCGGCCGGTACAGGCACTCCACCACCAGCTCCTCCGCGTCCAGGTAACTGCCCGCCTTCCGGAAGGCGCTCCCGGCCTCATCCGAATCGCCGGCCTGCAGCAGGGCCTGGCCCTTCAGGTACCACGCCTGTTCGCGCCAGCCGGCCGCGTCCTTGTAGGTGTTCAGCTCTTCCCGGGTCAGCCAGGTCAGGGCCGTCTCGTAATCCGGGGGTGTCGCGGCCAGGGCCTGTACACCGGGCTGATAGAGGGCGTCCAGCTTCCGGGTCCTGCTGTCCGCGAAACCGCCCAGTTCGTCGTAGGCGGCATAGGCCGCCTCCCACTCCCCGTTTTCCAGCAGCTGCCCCGCCAGCATGTAGCGGCAGTACTTAGCCTGCACCGCGCTGTTCCGGTAGTCCCCCAGGGCTTCATACGCCGCCGCGGCTTCCTGCCAGCGGTTCCCGGCCCGGTACAGCTCCTCGGCCTTCTCGTAATCACATTCCGTCACGCGGTCCGGGCTGTCCTGATACGTGTCCAGCTCCACAAACAAAGCCCGGGCCTCCGCGATCCGGCCCTCCTCCAGCAGACTGTCCGCCTGCAGATAGCGGCACGCCAAAGCCTGGCCGGCGTTGTCCTTGTAGTTCTTCAGTTCCGGCGCGAGGAAGGCCGCGTGGGCCTCCGCGTAGTCGCCGTCCTCCTTCAGTTTCAGGGCGGCCAGGTATCTCGTCTCCGTCAGCAGCGCGTCGCTGTCCCGGTAGCCCGGCATGCCGGCGAAGGCCGTCTCCGCCTGCCCGTAGTCGCCGCTCTCCATCCAGCGCACCGCCTGGCGGTAGTCCAGATACGGCTTCAGCAGACGGAGGTAGCCGAAAACGCCCCCCGCCGCCAGCGCCAGCAGCAGCAGGATCAGCGCCGCCCTGCGCCCGCCTCCGTGCTCCTTCCGGGCGATGAAGTCCCGGGTGTCGCCGGAGCCCAGGCGGGTGGCGCTGCGGGTCGTCTCCGTCAGGCGGGTCTCCTGGCCGGTCATGGCCGCGTTCACCGCCTCCCGGCTGCAGGTGCGGAAGACTTCCTCCTGGCCGCGGCCGCAGCGGACGCATTTCGCCTGGTTGGCGTGGTTGGGCCGGCCGCAGACGCACAGCCACAGGGAACCCTGCCGTTCCGGGTAGCCGATGGCGTCCGGGCCGGCGATGTAGCGCAGTTTGCTGAGGTTCCGCCCCATAGGCAGGGCGTTGGTGGTGTACTCGATCAGGCTGCCCCGGGCCTTCCGCCAGACGATGCCGTCCTCGAACCAGGCCTTCTCCACCGTGACTTCCAGCCGGGAAACCCCGGCCTTCACCATGTTTTCCGGGAGTTCCATCAGCATGCTGAAGTTCTCCCCGGGGAGGCCGTTCATGTCATGGGCGCGCTCCACCACCCGCGAGATCTCCGACCCGTTTTCATCCACCAGAATCATGGTGATCTCCACGGAGACGATCACCTTTTCATCCAGGTTGAACAGGATCAGCTCGCAGGGTTCCTTGGGCTCATCCGGCAGGATGCAGCGCCAGACCTCCACCGGGCATTGCAGATCGATTCTCATGCCGTTTCACGCTCCCGAAGACGGATCAGCGGGGGATATACACCATAATGTTGCTCAGCTCCAGCATCTCGAAGGAAGCCATCAGCACGACCTTCCGGCCGTCAGCCAGCGTCAGGCCGTAGCGGATCACCACGGAGGCGTCGTCGCCGTATTCCGCAATGCCCCACCGGCCGCTCTCCTCGCTGCCGTACAGCACCTGGGTGCCGGCGGCGGCGTCATACTCGCCCTCGCCGAAGCGGAAGCGCTGGGTGACCATGGCCACGCTGTCCCCCACCCGCAGGCTCCTGGGGCCTTCCACGGTGTCGTCCTCAATGGAGACCAGGTTCAGCACCGGCCGGCCGGTCTCGTCGGTGAGGAAGACGAATTCACAGCCCCGGAAGCTCATGGTCCGCATCACCTGGTCCTCGCTGCCGGACAGGTCGTCGGCGTCCGGCGTGCCCAGCACGGCGATGGCGTCCTCCGGCGTGCAGGTCAGGAAGTCGATGCCCAGGAAGGACAGGTCATCGGCGGAGAAGGGCAGCAGATCCGCGCCTTCGGTGGAGGTGGGCACCATGCTGTATTCCGTGTGGCCCAGGGCCTCCAGCAGCACGGCGCTCTCCTCCCGAAGCTCCTCCGCCGTGATGGTCTGCTCCAGGCCGTAGGCCCGGATGGCCACCACGGTGTTCTGCTGAACGGTGCAGATCAGGCCGCAGTCGGTGTACAGGCCGTCCGTGATTTCTTCGTGCACCGCGTACTGAACGGAACCCACCCACTGGCCGTCCCGCTGGACCATGGCCCAGTGCAGCCCTTCCGGCAGATCCTCCCCGTAGTACACCACCGCGTCGTTGTAGCTGCCCGCCAGGGACGCGTTCTCGCAATAGAAGCAGTCCAGCAGCTCCTCCACCGTCATCAGGGTGTTGATGCCCCTGGGGCCGGGGGTCTCATCGTCGTAGACCACCGCCTCCAGCAGCACCGCGCCCTTGGAGCGCTCCGGCCCGCTGTAGATCAGGGTGCCGAAGTCGTAGATATACTCGTAGCCCACGTCCGTGTGATAAGCCGGGTCCGCCGGGTCGTTGTACAGGGTCGACTCCGCCGCGGCCTGCTCCAGCGCGGCCGCCCATTCCTTCAGTTCCGCCAGGCTCAGGGGATCCGCCCCCGTGTCCGCCGCCCCGGCCGGCAGGATCCACAGCGCCGCCAGCAGCGCGCAGCCAAGCAGCGCCCCGATTCTTCTCATCCGTTTCATGTTCATCCAGCACTCCTCCCCGCCCGATCGCCGGGCGCATGGATTTCCGATTAATTGTACAGCAAAAACCGACGCCTCACAAGAGGCCGGGGACGGATTTTTCGGGAAATTTGCAAATTTGTTACAAAAATATGTCCTGAAGACAAATTCACCCGCCCGCTCTCGTATCTTTCGTGTTCTTTTTGCGCCGGGTCCGTTGACGGAGCCCGGGTTCGCCGCTATCATGGCGGTGAAGCAACAACACCGAGGAGGCTGCATCCATGGCGATGAATCTCACCCAGAAGATCCTTTCCGCGCACCTGCTCTCCGGCCGGCTGGTTCCCGGGGAGGAGATCGCGATCCGCATCGACCAGACCCTGACCCAGGACTCCACCGGCACCATGGCTTACCTGCAGTTCGAGGCCATGGGCGTGGACCGGGTGAAGACGAAGCGGTCCATGGCTTACATCGACCACAACACCCTGCAAACGGGCTTTGAGAATGCCGACGACCACAAGTACATCCAGACCGTGACGAAGAAGCACGGCATCTGGTGCTCCAAGCCCGGCAACGGCATCTGCCACCAGGTGCAGGTGGAGCGCTACGGCGTGCCCGGCTGGACCCTGCTGGGCTCCGACAGCCACACCCCCACCGGCGGCGGCATCGGCATGATCGCCATCGGCGCCGGCGGCCTGGACGTGGCCGTGGCCATGGGCAGCGGCGCCTACCACATGATCTGCCCCAAGGTGGTGGCCGTGCGGCTCACCGGCCGGCTGCAAAAGGGCGTGGCCGCCAAGGACATCATCCTGGAAATCCTCCGCCGGCTCAGCGTCAAGGGCGGCGTGGGCAAAGTGATGGAATACGTGGGGGACGGCGTGGCCAGCCTGACGGTGCCGGAGCGCGCCACCATCGCCAATATGGGCGCGGAGCTGGGGGCCACCACCTCCGTCTTCCCGTCGGACGAGGCCACCCGGACCTTCCTGAAGGCCCAGCGCCGGGAGGCGGACTTCACGCCCCTGGCCGCGGACCCCGGCGCCGTGTACGACGAAGAGCTCACCGTGGACCTGAACACCCTGGTGCCCATGGTGGCCCTGCCCCACATGCCGGACAACGTGAAGACCGTGGCGGAGGCCGGTCCCCTGAAGGTGGACCAGGTCTTCATCGGCTCCTGCACCAACTCTTCCTACCAGGATATGATGCGGGCTGCCGCCATCCTGAAGGGCAAGCGGGTCCACCCCGACGTGAGCCTGGTCATCGGCCCCGGCAGCCGGCAGGTGCTGTCCATGCTGGCCCGCAACGGCGCGCTGGCGGACATGATCGACGCGGGCGCCCGGATCCTGGAAACCGCCTGCGGGCCCTGCATCGGCATGGGCCAGAGCCCCTGCACCGGCGCCGTCAGCGTCCGCACCAACAACCGCAACTTCTATGCCCGCTCCGGGACCGCCTCCGCCGGCATTTTCCTGGTGTCCTGCGAAACCGCGGCCGCCACGGCCCTGGCCGGCGTGCTGACAGACCCCCGAACACTGGACACGGACCTGACCGTGGAACAGCCCGAGGAGTTCTTCATCAACGACAACCTGGTGATCCCGCCGGTGGAGCCCGGGCTGGAGGACACAGTGGAGGTGGTCCGGGGCCCCAACATCAAGCCCTTCCCCATCGGCAAGCCCCTGGCGGCGGACGTGCGCGGCGACGTGCTGCTGAAGATGGAGGACAACATCACCACCGACCACATCATGCCCTCCAACGCCAAGCTGCTGCCCTACCGCTCCAACATCCCGCACCTGAGCGACTACTGCCTCGCCCCCGTGGACGAGACCTTCCCCGCCCGGGCCAAGGCGGCCGGCGGCGGCATCCTGGTGGCGGGCGCCAATTACGGCCAGGGCTCCAGCCGGGAGCACGCGGCCCTGGTGCCTCTGTACCTGGGCATCCGCGCCGTGCTGGCCAAGTCCTTCGCCCGGATCCACCGGGACAACCTGATCAACAACGGCATCCTGCCCCTGACCTTCGCCGATGAGACGGACTACGACGCCATCGCCCAGGGGGACAGCCTCTCCCTGCCGGGCATCCGGGCCGCCATCGAGGCCGGCGCGGAAAAGATCGCCGTCCTGGATGAGACCACCGGGCGCACCATCGAAGCCTGCCTGCCCCTCACGGACCGGCAGCGGGGCATGCTGCTGGCGGGCGGCCTGTTGAACTACAGCCGGGAGACGGCGAAGTGACCTGATTCCGGCAAAAAACCTGTCGCGGTTATGCGGCCGCGGCAGGTTTTTGCTTGTCTTCGGGCTTGCCGTAACGCTCAAAGGAGAAAACGGAAAATCCCCCAGAAGTGGAAGAAGGTGCCCGCCAGGCAGAAGACGTGAAACAGGCAGTGTATGTAGCGCTTTTGGTGTCCGATGCCGTACAGCACGGAGCCCACAGTGTACATCACGCCCCCGGCGATCAGGTTGAACACTCCCGCAGAGCCCGCGTTGGCCAGCAGCTGCGGCAGGCCGGCGAGAATGGACCAGCCGCTGATCAGATGGCAGATCACCGACACCACCACGTAGCGGTCCACGTTGATGGCCGAGAAGACGATGCCCAGGGTGCAGAAGGTGCAGACCACCCCGAACAGCACCCAGCCCAGCGCACCCCCAACCCCCAGCAGGGACGCAGGGACGTAGGTCCCCCACACCAGCAGGAACACGTTGCAGTGATCCAGCACCCGCAGGACCTTCTTCCCCCGGGTCAGGTTCGCCGACAGGGCGTGGTACAGGCAGGACATGACGTAGAGGATCACCATGCTGCCGCCGAAAACGGAGACGGTGACAACGGCCAGGGGCGTCTTGGCCCGCAGGATCATCAGCACCAGGGCCGCCACGCTGAGGGCCCCGCCGAGGCCGTGGGACACGGCGTTGAAGATCTCCTCCCCCAGGGTATAGTGCGGGAGCTTGATCGCCCGCTTCACCGCAACGCTCATGGCTTTTTCTCCTTCCTCTACTGGTGTATTTCCGTTCCGCTTGTTTTCCTGATTTCCATTTGATCTGGATTTCGATTTTATTATAAGGCAATCTGTAATTCATGTCAAGCTGTATTCAACAAAAAATCGGGGAAATCCCCGACTAAAAGCAACTTGTTTTCATCTTGACTGGCTTTGGAAGAATACCGGTCCGGCAGAGCGCCCTCTCAGCCCACCGCCTGCCGTTTGCTCTCCCTGGCGGCCTGCAGGAGCCGGGCGGCATGGGCCATGGCGCTGTCACCGCTGCCGGTGGCGCCGCCCAGCATCCGGGCCACCTCCGCCACCCGTTCCTCCTCCGTCAGCCGCCGCACATGGGTGCCGGTTCGGCCGTCCGCCACGCGCTTCTCCACCAGCAGCTGGATGTCTGCCATGGCCGCCAGCTGGGGCAGATGGGTGACGCACAATACCTGCCGCTCCCGGGAGATGGCCGCCATCTTTTCCGCCACCGCCTGGGCCACCCGGCCGGAGATGCCCGTGTCGATCTCGTCGAACACCATGCAGTCCACCCCGTCCCGGGCCGCCTCCATGTTTTTCAGCGCCAGCATCAGCCGGGACAGCTCGCCGCCGGAGGCGATGCGGCTCAGGGGCTTCAGGGGCTCGCCGGGGTTGGGGGAGATCAGGAACTCCATCTCGTCGTCCCCGGTGGGCCGTGGCATGGGCGCCTTTCCCGTGCGCTCCGCGAAAGAGGCCCGGAACACGGTGCTGCCCATGCCCAGGTCTTTCAGCTGCCGGGTCATGCCGTCCTCAAAGGCCGCCGCCAGCTGTTTCCTCGACTCGCTGAGGCGTTTCGCGCAGGCCCGGTACCGCTGCAGCAGCTGCCGGTCCTCCGCCGCCAGGGCCTCGATCTGCCCGTCTGCCGCCGTCAGGTCGTCAAACTCCTCCCGCATCTTCTCCTGCGCCGCCAGCACCGCCGTGATGTCCGGACCGTACCTGCGCTCCAGCCGCGCAATCAGCTCCAGCCGGTTCTCCACCGCCTCCGCCCGCCGGGGGTCGAAGGCGTCCGTGTTCAGCAGCGCCACAATCTCATAGCCCGCCTCCTCCAGCTCGTAATAGCTGGACCGGACCCGGGCGGCCAGGCCGCGGTAGGGCTCGCCAAACTCCGCCAGGGTGTCGAGGGCGTCCGCCGCGGGTTTGATCTTCGTCAGGGCGGGCTCCAGGTCTCCGTCCGCCAGCCGGCTGTACGCCTCCCGGAGGGCCCCGGTGATCCGGCCCGCGTGGCGGCTCTTCTCCCTCTCTTCCCTGAGCTTTTCCTCTTCGCCGGGTTTCAGCTTCGCCTTCTCCAGCTCTTCCAGGCCCTTTTTCAGCTCCTCCAGGCGGCGCTGTCGCTGGTCGTTCTCCCGCACCAGCTTCGCGTACCGGTGGTGGCAGGCCAGGAAGGCCTCGCAGGCTTCCCCGGTCTCCGCCAGCAGCTGCCGGTGCGCTTCGTCCCCTGCCCGGTCCAGCAGCTGCAGGTGGTATTTCGCGTCCAGCAGGAAAGTGTTCTCGTGCTGGCCATGCACGTCCATCAGCAGCCCCGCCAGCTCCCGAAGCTGGCCCAGGGGCAGCGCCACCCCGCAGACCCGGGAGATGCTGCGCCCGGCGGTGGTGATCTCCCGGTACAGGATCACCGGGCCGTCCTCCCGGTCGATCTCCTGCGCCTTCAGCCAGCCGTTCACCGGCGAATCCTCCGGCACGTCAAACACCGCCTCCACCGAGGCGCGCTCCGTGCCCGTGCGGATCAGCTCCCGGTCCGCCCGTCCCCCCAGCACCAGGTTTACGGCGTCCACGACGATGGATTTGCCCGCGCCGGTCTCGCCGGTCAGGGTGTGCAGGCCCCGGCCGAATTCAATGCTCAGCCCCTCGATCAGGGCGATGTTCCGGATGGTGAGTGTCAGCAGCATGTTCCGTCCTCCGGCCTCAGCGCATCAGTTCCAGCAGGCGCTGCTCCACCGCCGGGGCGTCCGCCGCGCTGCGGGCCACCAGCAGCACGGTGTTGTCCCCCGCCAGGGTCCCCAGCACCTCCGGCCAGTTGAGGCCGTCCAGCGCCTCCGCCGCCACGTTGGCCGAGCCGGAGAGGGTCTTGATCACCAGAATGTTCTCGGAGGCCGCCACCGACAGCAGCGACTCCCGCAGCATCCGGTGAAGGCGCTCGCCGATGCTCCGGTCCACGGCGGTGGGCAGCGCGTAGCGGTACCCGCCCTCCGGCGTCTGAACCTTCTGCAGCTGCATCTCCCGGATGTCCCGGGACACGGTGGCCTGGGTCACCTGCAGGCCCATGTCCGCCAGCGCCCTGGCCAGCTCGTCCTGGGTGTCGATGGCCCGGCGCTGGATCAGTTCCAGGATCGCCTGCTGCCGCAATGCTTTCATGTTCACATTCCCTCCAGATGTCCTCATCGGGACCACTCGATCAGTTTCCGGTGCACCACGTCGAAGAAGCCCGTCTCCCGCAGACGGATCAGTCGGACCGACTCCTCCGCCTTCCGGATCACCACGGTGTCCCCCGCGCGGAGCAGCGCACAGGCCCGGCCGTCCACCTGCAGGGAAGCCTCCACGGGCTCCGAGGCCGACAGCACCAGCCGCACCTCCACATGGCCGGGCACCACCTGCGGCCTGTGCTGCAGGCTGTGGGGGCAGATGGGGGTGATGACCATGCAGTCCACCCCCGGCGCCACGATGGGTCCGCCGGCGGACAGGGAGTACCCCGTAGATCCCGTGGGCGTGGAGACCAGCAGGCCGTCCGCCCGGTAATCCCCCGCCCGGCTGCCGTCCACTAGGGCCGACACGTGGATCAGCCGGGCATAGCCGCCCCGGCTCACCACCGCGTCGTTCAGCGCCAGGCAGCGGGTCTCCCCCACCGCCACGGACAGCATGGCGCGCCGCTCTTCGCGATAGTCCCCCTCCAGCAGGCGGGACAGCGCCTTTTCCAGGCCCTCGGGCTCCACCTCGGACAGGAAGCCCAGGGTCCCCAGGTTGACCCCCAGCACGGGCACATCCCGCACCGCGGCCTCCCCGGCCGCCCGGAGCATGGTGCCGTCCCCGCCCAGCGCCACCAGGGCGTCCAGGCGCTCCGGCCACTCCCCGCCTTCGGGCCCGTACACCGCGACGCCTTTCGACCGCAGCCAGCGCGCCGCTTCCTCCGCCGCCGCCGCGGCCCGGGGCGCGCCGGGCGGCGCCATCAGTCCGATCTTCCGCATACCTCTGCCCTCCAGCGCATGAAATCGTGTGGATTATACCACATTGTGCATAATCATGCAAGTGCGCCGGACAAATCGCGACGCCCTGCGCCGGTTTTCGGCGGGCTTGTTTTCTTATGGCCGAGAAGAAACCGATTTTGAGGACATTTATTGTAGAAAAAGCTTTCATTCGCGGCTGTTTTGTGATATAATATATAAGGTTAGACATCCATGTCGGGGATGCCGGCCAAGCCATACAGATACGGAGGCTCACATGTCTGAAAACACGCCGGCCAGGGATCTGGCCAATGAAATCGAGAAAGCGATCCAGGTGACGGAAGACTACGGCGAGGAGCAGATCCAGGTGCTGGAGGGCCTTGAGGCCGTCCGGAAGCGCCCGGGCATGTACATCGGCTCCACCGACGTCCGGGGACTGCACCACCTGGTTTATGAGATCGTGGACAACTCCATCGACGAGGCCCTGGCCGGCTTCTGCACGGAGATCAACGTCACCCTGCTGAAGGACGGCTCCGTGGAGGTCCGGGACAACGGCCGCGGCTTCCCCGTGGGCATCCACCCCAAGACGGGCCGCCCGGCGGTGGAGGTCTGCCTGACGGTGCTGCACGCCGGCGGCAAGTTCGGCGGCGGCGGGTACAAGGTGTCCGGCGGCCTGCACGGCGTGGGCGCCTCCGTGGTGAACGCCCTGTCGAAGCACCTCACCGTCACGGTGTACCAGGACGGCAAGATCTGGCAGCAGGAGTATTCCCTGGGCAAGTACCTCTACGACCTGAAAGTGGTGGGCGAGACGGACCGCACCGGCACCACCATCGCCTTCCTGCCGGACATCCGCTCGGAGGAGAACCCCGAGGGCGTGTTTGAGGAGGGCATCACCTTCGACCACGACACCCTGCGCAACCGGCTGCGGGAGATGGCCTTCCTGAACAAGGGCATCCGCATCACCTTCCGGGACGAGCGGGGCGAGGAGGTCAAGGAGCACAACTACTGCTACGAGGGCGGCCTGAAGGAGTACGTCAAGTGGCTGAACCGCCACCGGGAGGTCCTGTTCGACGAGCCCATCTACACCGAGGGCCTGAAGGACGGCATCCTGGTGGAAGTGGCCATGCAGTACAACGACTCCTATCAGGACGCGATCTACACCTTTGCCAACAACATCGCCACCCCTGACGGCGGCACCCACCTGCAGGGCTTCAACACCGCCGTCACCCGGGCCATCAACGAGTACGGCCGCAAGTACAAGATCCTCAAGGACGCCGACGCCAACCTGAAGCGGGAGGACGTCACCGAGAGCCTCACCGCCATCGTGTCCATCAAGATGGAGGACCCGCAGTTCGAGAGCCAGACCAAGTCGAAGCTGGGCTCCGGCCAGGTTCGGGGCGTGGTGGACAGCCTGGTGAGCGAGGAGCTCTCCACCTACCTGGAGGAGCACCCGCCGGTGGCCAGGGCCATCCTGGAGCGCTGCGTCTCCGCCGCCAGGGCGAGAGAGGCGGCCCGGAAAGCGCGGGAGGCTACCCGAAGAAAGACCGTGCTGGAGAGCGCGTCCCTGCCGGGCAAGCTGGCGGACTGCTCCGAGCGGGATCCCGCCAAGTGCGAGATCTTCATGGTGGAGGGCGACAGCGCCGGCGGCAGCGCCAAGGGCGGCCGGGATTCCCGGTTCCAGGCCATCCTTCCCCTGCGGGGCAAGATCCTGAACGTGGAAAAAGTCCGGCTGGACCGCGCCCTGAGCAACGCGGAGATCCGGGCCATGATCACGGCCTTCGGCTGCGGCATCGGCGAGGAGTTCGACGAGAGCAAGCTGCGCTACCACCGCATCGTCTGCATGACGGACGCCGACGTGGACGGCGCCCACATCCGCATCCTGCTGCTGACCTTCTTCTACCGCTACATGCGGCCCCTGGTGGAGAAGGGCTACGTCTACGCCGCCATGCCGCCCCTGTACAAGGTCACCAAGGGCAAGTTCGAGCAGTACGTCTACGACGACGACGAGCTGCAGCGGGTCCTGGACAAGATCGGCCGGGAACCCAAGCCCGAGATCCAGCGCTACAAAGGCCTGGGCGAGATGAGCAGCCAGCAGCTCTGGGACACCACCATGAATCCCGAGACCCGGATGATGATGCAGATCACCCCCCAGGACGCCATGGAGGCCGACGAGCTCTTCACCCTGCTGATGGGCGAGGCCGTGGAGCCCCGGAAGCAGTTCATCCAGGAGAATTCGGACCTGGTGAAGGATCTGGATGTGTAAGGAGGCACCCCCATGAAACAGTTCCCACGGCTGATCAGCCTGTTCCTGGCCCTCTGCCTTGGCCTGGGCGTCATCGCGTCCGCCTCGGCGGAGCAGGGCACCCACACCGACATCTTCACCGGGATGCTGGACCGCATTGCCTTCGAACTCCCGGGAAGCGGCTGCACGATCCTCGAGGGCGAGTATCCGGGCATGTTCGAGGACGCCCGGCAGATCTACGGCCACTCCGACGACGGAGAGTTCACCCTGCGGACGGCCAAAATCGGCGGCTGGGTGGCCGGGATGCTGGAGCACTATCCGGACGAGGACCCCTATCACGTCCGGGCCAACACCCTGATTCAGTTCGCGGTCATGATCATCTCCAGCTATGACGGCGAACCCACGGATATGCGCGCCCACGACGGCGGCGAGTACGTCAGCGCCTCCTTCCGGTTTACCTATCCGGATACCCCCGGCGTCGACTACGAGGGCGCCGCCATCCTGAACGTGGAGACCGGCCGCGCGGTGACCGTCTACGGCGAGTGCGGCGAGACCAACAGCGCCGCCATCGCCGCCCTGCGGTTCGTCAGCGAGGAGGAGGCCACCGCCTTCGCCGAAACCCGGGCCCCGGAGGAACTGGACCTGGGCGAGGTCACGGTCACCTTCCCCGTGCGGCCCATCACCGTGGACAACGAGTTCTCGCAGCTTGTGGGGTGCCTGACCGACGGCTTCGATTATCTCGCCGTCCAGGTCTTCCCCGGCATGACCATCGAGGTATCCGACGATGACGCCCAGGCCAAGGCCGACCTGCTGAAGGCCGCGGAGCGCGTGATCCTGCCCACCATCGGCAATTCGCGCATCACCGAATCGGAGCTGACGCGCCCCGCCCCCGGCGTCGCGGTGTTGACCATCACCTGCCCGGATCCCTACTTCGGGGTCACCAACTATCGCTGCGCTCTCTGTATCGGCCGGGAGTACGTCTACTACGTCTGGTCCACGGAATCCGAGGCCGGGCAGGCCTTCCTGGACGGCTTCGTCTGGACGGAGTGAGATCCCGGGGAGGACAGCCGCATGACCTTTGACGAACTGGCCTTCCTGCGGGAGGTCCGGGCGAAACCGGGCATGTACTTCGGGAAAAAGAGCCTGCTCGGCCTGCGGGACCTGCTCAGCGCCATGGAACTTGGCGCGGATGCGGCCCTTGCGGACACCGGACTGCCAAAGAAGACGCTGTTCCCGATTTGGTGGAACGGCTTTGTGCCATGGTATACCGAACGATATGTGAATGATCGGAACGGATATGCCGCCTGGTGGAACCACCTGCTGTATGTGTCCGGCAATTCCGACGACAAGGCGTTCGACAACTGTTTTCGCTGCTTTGACGAGTTCCTGCGAACAGCCCGGGAAGCCGGCGGACTGAACGAAGCGCAGAACGAGAACCGATAAGAGAAACCGACAAGGAGCCCATTTCATGAGTGACATCAAAGACAGACTGATCCCCGTAAACCTGGAGCAGGAGATGAAGAAGTCCTTTATCTCCTACGCCATGGCGGTCATCATCGACCGGGCGCTGCCGGACGTGCGCGACGGTCTCAAGCCCGTGCACCGGCGCATCCTGTATGACATGAACGAGCTCGGCATGACGCCGGACAAGCCCTACCGCAAGTCCGCGCGCGTGGTGGGCGACGTGCTGGGCAAATACCACCCCCACGGGGATTCCTCCGTATACGACGCCATGGTGCGCCTGGCGCAGCCCTTCAACATCCGCTATCCGCTGGTGGAGGGCCAGGGCAACTACGGCTCCGTGGACGGCGACGGCGCGGCCGCCATGCGGTACACCGAAGCCCGCATGATGAAGCTCACCATGCACCTGCTGGACGGCATCGACAAGGACACCGTCGATTTCTATCCGAACTTCGACGAGACCCTGATGCAGCCGGCCGTTTTGCCCGCGCGCTTCCCCAACCTGCTGGTGAACGGCTCCAACGGCATCGCCGTGGGCATGGCCACCAACATCCCGCCCCACAACCTGCGGGAGGTCATCAACGGCGTCATCTGCATGCTGGACAACCCCGACTGCACCGTCGAGGATCTGATGCAGCACGTCAAGGGCCCCGATTTCCCCGGCGGCGGCATCATCCTGGGGCGGGCCGGCATCCGGGAGACCTACTACACCGGCCACGGCAGGATCCCCGTCCGGGCCCGCACCAACATCGAGGACATGGGCAACGGCCGCAGCCGGATCATCGTCACCGAGATCCCCTACCAGGTCAACAAGGCCATGCTGGTGAAGAAGATCGCCGACCTGGTGCACGACAAGCTGCTGGAGGGCATCTCCGACATCCGGGACGAATCCAACGACCGCGAGGGCATGCGCATCGTCATCGAGCTCAAGCGGGACGCCTATCCGCAGGTGGTGCTGAACTACCTGTTCAAGCACACCTCCATGCAGGAGAACTTCAACGCCAATATGCTGGCTCTGGTGGACGGCAAGCCCCGGGTGCTGGGCCTCCGGGACATGATCTATTACTACGTCCAGCACCAGAAAGAGGTCGTCACCCGGCGGACCCGCTTCGAGCTGGACAAGGCCCAGGCCCGGGCCCACATTCTGGAAGGCCTCATCAAGGCCCTGGATCACATCGACGAGATCGTGGAGCTCATCAAGAACTCCCCGGACACCCCCACCGCCAAGCTCTCCCTGATGGAGCGGTTTGACTTCTCCGACCGCCAGGCCCAGGCCATCCTGGACATGCGCCTGGCCCGCCTCACCGGCCTGGAGCGGGACCGCCTGCAGGCCGAGTACGAGGAGTTGGAGCGCACCATCGCACGGCTCACGGCCATCCTGGCGGACGAGCACCTGCTGGTGGAGGTCATCAAGGGCGAGATCACCGAGATCCGGGACAAGTACAGCGACGAGCGCCGCTCCGAGCTCTCCGTGATCGAGGGCGAGATCGACGTGGAGGACCTCATCGCCGAGGAGGACATGGTGGTGACCCTGACCCGTCAGGGCTACGTGAAGCGCGTCTCCGCCTCCACGTACCGCCAGCAGCGCCGCGGCGGCCGGGGCGTTTCCGGCATGACCACCAAGGAGGAGGACTACGCCGTCCAGATGTGCGTGGTCAGCACCCACGCCGAGATCATGTTCTTCACCAACTTCGGCCGGTGCTATTCGCTGAAGTGCTACCAGATCCCGGAGGCCGGCCGCGCGGCCCGTGGCACCGCCATCGTGAACCTGCTGCAGATCGCCGGGGAGGAGAAAGTCTCCACCATGCTGCCCATGCCCCGGGAGAGCGAGACGGCGAAGTACAACCTGGTCTTCGGCACCCGGATGGCCATGGTGAAAAAGACGCCGCTGCAGGACTATGTGAACCTCAGCAAGCGCGGCCTCATTGCCATCAACCTCCGGGAGGGGGACGAGCTCATCGGCGTGCGCCTCTCCTCCGGCGAGGACGAGCTGCTGATGGGCAGCCGCAAGGGCATGGCCATCCGCTTCTCCGAGAAGCACATCCGCGCCATGGGCCGCGGCGCCACCGGCGTGCGCGCCATGCGGCTGCGGGCGGGCGACGAGATCATCGACATGGCCATGATCGAGCCCGACACCGACGTGCTGGCCATCACGTCCCTGGGCTACGGCAAGCGCACCAGCCCGGACGAGTACCGGGAGCAGGGCCGCAACGGCTACGGCATCCGGGCCATGAACCTGACGGAGAAGACCGGCGACATGGCGGCCCTCCTGCTGGTGCATCCGGACGAGGACCTGTTGCTCATCACCGACGAGGGCACCATCATCCGCAGCGCCGTGGACACCATCCGCCTCTGCGGCCGTTATTCCCAGGGCGTGAAGCTCATGCGCCTGAACGAGGGCGCCAGGGTGATCGGCGTCGCGCGGGCCGACCGGGAAGAGGTCGACGAGGCGGCCGAAGCCCCCGGGGAGACCGAGAGCTGACCCGCGAAGCCATATCCCCAACGCTGTGACGAGATGAGGAAAACTGTTGTATGAAACCCCGTATCAAACGGCTGATCAACCTGGCCATCATCCTGGGCACCTTTACCATCGTGCTGATCATCGTGCTCAGCGACGAGGATCTGCCCGAGGCCATGCGCAACCTGAAGAATCTTGACCTGCGCCATATCCTGATGCTGCTGCTCTGCTGGGCGCTGTACGTGCTGGGGGACGCGGTGAGCATCTGGTACTGCCTCCGGCGGCAGGGCTACAAGCTCTCCCTGCCCTACGTGTACTTCACCTCCGTCTGCTGCCAGTACTACTGCGGCATCACCCCCGGCGCCACCGGCGGCCAGCCCATGCAGGTCTACTACATCCACAAGCGGGGTGTCCCCACCGGCGTCGCCACCTCCGCGCTGATCGTGCACTTCTTCTGTTTCCAGTTCATGCTGTTCGTGCTGGGCACCGTCTTCTGGATCGCCTACCCGGACATCATCCGGAAGAGCACGGGCTACAACGCCTTCATGATCTTCGGCTACTGCTACAACATCTTCTCCTGCGTCCTGATCGCCACCATGTCCTTCTTCCGGCCGGCCATTCAGTGGATCACGGCCAAGATCGTCAACATCGGCGCCCGGTTCCGCCTGATCAAGCAGCCCGAAGAGACCCGGGAGCGCTGGCTGAAGTCCGTGGAGAATTTCCACAACAGCATGCGTGAGATGCTGAAGCATCCCTTCGACCTGATGCTGCAGATGGTCATCGCGGGCCTCAAGATCATGGCGCTGATGAGCATCATCTGGTTTGTGTACACCGGCCTCACGGGGCCGTCGGAGCGCGTGAACGACTACGGTCAGCTGGTCGCCGTGGACCTGATGCACTACACCACCGCCAACTTCTACCCGCTGCCCGGCGCTTCCGGCACCATGGAAGTGTTTTTCAACAACTACTTCGAGTGGATCTTCGGAGAATCCGTGGGCATCGCCATGCTGATCTGGCGGTTCTTCACCTACTACTTCACCCTGATCGTCGGCCTGGTGGTGGTCACCACCGTGGGCCTGAAATCCGGCCAGAGCCTCAAGCAGGTGGCCAACCTGCAGGAGGCCGCCATGGAGGAAAACGCCCAGGCCGAACGGCTGGAAAAGGAAGCCGAAGAGGCCCGGTCCTCCGGAAAGGTCCATTAAAAGAACCGCGGCAGAGCGCCCTTTGGCGGGATCTCTGCCGCAGTTCTTTTCCTTTACGCTTTTGTCGGTCCCATGTCCGGTTTCGGCTCGCTCTTTACCGCTCCGCGTCCCGGAAAAAGGCCTCCGCCTGCTCCCGGTCCCGGGCGATCTGTTCCTTCAGGGCCTCCGTGTCCGGGAAGGCCCGCTCCGGCCGCAGGCGGCGCAGGAAGGTCACCCGGGCCCTTTTCCCGTACAGGTCCGGGCTCTCTCCCAGGACGTAGGCTTCCACCGTAACGCCGCCCTCCGGCAGCGTCGGGTGCCGGCCCACGTTCACCACGGCCCGCATGGTTTTCTCCTCCACCGTCAGCCCGCAGGCGTAAACGCCGTAGGCGGGCATGACCTTGCCCTCCGGCCAGGCCACGTTGGCCGTGGGAAAGCCCAAGACGTGGCCCATGTGCTTGCCGTGGACCACCGGCCCGGACAGGGTGTAGGCATGTCCCATCAGCCGGGCCGCCTCGCTGACGTCCCCGGTCAGCAGGACGTTCCGGACCCGGGTGGAGCTCACGGGCTCGCCGCCGATCTCCACCGCCGGGATCACCTCCGCCCGCACGCCGTGCCGCTGTGCGTAGCGCTTCAGCAGATCGCCGTCCCCGGCGCCGCCCCGGCCGAAGGTGTAGTTGTAACCGCAGATCAGCGCCGCCGGCCGGTAGACCGCCTGAAGCCGGTCCAGGAACGCCTCCGGCTCAAGGTCCGCCAGGGCTCGGGTGAAATCATGGACGCAGAGCAGGTCGACACCGCACAGGGCCATCCACTGCGCCCGCTCCAGGGGCGTGGTCAGCCGTTCCAGCCGGAGATCCGGCCGCAGCACCGCCAGCGGGTGCGGCTCAAAGGTGCACACCGCCACGGGCACGCCCAGCTCTTTCCCCAGTTCGGCCCCGCGGAGAAAGAGCGCCTGGTGTCCCCGGTGCACGCCGTCGAACATTCCCAGCACCAGGGCGCAGGGGTCCGTCCGCTCCGGGTTCCGCATCATTCGCATGGTTCTTCCTCCGCTTCCCAGATCCGCCGGCCGCCGTCCGGGTGGCTGTCCAGCCAGGACTGCAGGATCACCGCCGCGGCCACCTTGTCCACGTGGCGCTTCCGGTCCTCCCGCCGCATGCCGCCTTCGATCAGGGCGTCCTCCGCCACCACGGTGGTGAGGCGCTCGTCCTGATAGCGCACCGCCAGCCCGGCCTTCTCCAGCTGCCCGCACAGCGCCCGGACCTTCTCCGCCTGAAAGCCCTCGCTGCCGTCCATGTTCCGGGGCAGGCCGCTGAGGACGTATTCCGTTTCGTAACGCGCGCAGATCGCCTTGATTTTCAGGGTGTCCGGTCCCCAGCCGATCCGGGTGATGACCTCCACGGGAGACGCGATGGTGCGGGTGGGGTCGCTGACCGCCACGCCGATGCGCACGTCCCCGATGTCCAGGCAGACGATCCGTTCGTTCACAGGGCCACCTCCGCGTATTTCGCCGCGCCCCGGCCCACAGCCGAGAGGCAGGGTTCCGCTCCCAGCACCTCCGCCGCGGCCGCCATCACGTCGTCCCGGGTGGTGCGGTCGATCTCCTGGAGGATCTCCTCCGGGGACTTCGTTTTGCCCAGGATCAGCAGCCGCCGGCCCAGGGCGTTCATCCGGGAGCCGGAGCTCTCCAGCCCCATGAGGAAGCCCACCCGCAGCTGGTTCTTCGCCTCCCGGAACTCTTTGTCCGTCAGCCCGTCCCGCAGCAGTTTCCGCCGCTCCTTGCCGATCTCCTCCAGCACGCGTTTCCCGTTCTTCGGGGAGACGCCGGCGTAGACCGTGAAGCTGCCCACGCCCTCCTGAGCGCTGGGATAGGAGTACACGCTGTAGGCCATGCCCAGCTCCTCCCGGATCCGCTGAAACAGCCGGGAGGACACCGCGCCGCCGTAGACCGTGCTGAGGATCGTCAGCGCCGTGGAGCGCCGGTCCCCGTAGACATAGCCCGGGTAGCCCAAGCACAGGTGCAGCTGCTCCGTGTCCTTCTCCCGCAGTTCGCGGATACCGGACCGTGCCGCCTGAGGCATAATGGGCGCCGGGGTCTCCGCGCTTGCCCAGCCGCCCATGTGGGCCGCCAGCAGCTCCTCCACCCGGTCCCGGTCATACCGGCCGCTCAGGGCCACCACCGTGGAAGCCGGGGTGTAGTGGCGCTCCCGAAAGGCCAGCAGGTCCTCCCGGGTGTAGGCAGAAACCCGCTCCGCGGTGCCGACGATGGGCCGCCCCGCGGGGCTGTCGCCGTACTGGGCCCGGACCAGCAGCTCCCCGGCCATGTCCTCCGGGTCGTCCTCGTCCATGGCGATCTCCTCCAGCACCACACCCCGCTCCTTGTCCATCTCCGCCGCGTCCATGGCGGGATGCAGCACCATGTCCGAGAGCAGGTCCACCGCCCCGGGCAGGTCCTCGTCGATGACCCGGGCGTAGAAGCAGGTGCAGTCCCGGGCGGTAAAGGCGTTGAGCTGGCCGCCCATGGCGTCCGTCTCCTCCGCGATCTGCCGGGCGGAGCGGGTCCGGGTCCCCTTGAAAACCATGTGCTCAAGAAAGTGACTCAGGCCGTTCTCCTCCGCGGTCTCCGCCATGGAGCCCACGTGACACCAGACGCCCAGGGAAACCGAGCGCAGATACGGCAGGGGCTCGGCCACCACCCGCAGCCCGTTGGGGTATGTCCACTGTTCTGTCATGCTGTCCTCCGCCGGATGAAAATTCGCAAAAGCCCGTTGCAAGCGAACTTTTGCGAATGATTCATCCGGGCTTTTCGATCCCTCCGGACAGGCTGCCCGGAGGGAGGGGAAAATCAGGTGTTGCTCTCGCGGCGGGGCGGACGGCGGTTGCCGCCGTTGCCGTCCGTGCGGCGGGGCGCGTTGTCATAGGTGATGTCATTGCGCACCAGGTCGATGCCCTTGGCGCCGATCTCGCTGATGCGGACTTCCAGCTCGTCGCCGATCTTGACCGCGTCCTCCACCTTCTCCACCCGGTGATTGGCCAGCTTGGAGATGTGGATCATGCCGTCCTTGCCGGGAGCCAGTTCCACAAAGGCGCCGAAGTTCATGATGCGGACCACCTTGCCGGTGAAGACGTCGCCCACCTGGAAGTCCCGGGCGATGCCCTCGATGATCTTCCGGGCCTTCTCGGCGGCCTCGATGAGGGGGGTGGAGATGAACACGCGGCCGTCGTCCTCGATGTCGATCTTCACGCCGGTCTCGGCGATGATCTTGTTGATCATCTTGCCGCTGGGCCCGATGACCTCGCGGATCTTCTCGGGGTTGATGGTGAAGCGGATGATCTTGGGCGCGTACTGGTTCAGCTCGGCGCGGGGCTCGCCCAGGCAGGACAGCATCTTGTCCAGGATGAAGAGCCGGCCCTGCAGCGCCTGGTTCAGCGCGGTCTTGAGGATCTCACGGCTGATGCCGCCGATCTTGATGTCCATCTGGATGGCGGTGATGCCGTTCATGGAGCCCGCCACCTTGAAGTCCATGTCGCCCAGGAAGTCTTCCAGGCCCTGGATGTCGGTGAGGACCGCCAGCTTGTCGCTCTCGGTGTCCTTGATCAGGCCCATGGCCACGCCGGCCACCGGCGCGTGGATCGGCACGCCCGCGTCCATCAGGGACAGGGTGGAGCCGCACACGGAGGCCATGGAGGAGGAGCCGTTGGAGGACAGGATCTCGCTCACCAGCCGCAGGGCGTAGGGGAACTCCTCTTCCGTGGGGATCACGGGGAGCAGCGCGCGCTCCGCCAGGGCGCCGTGGCCCACCTCGCGGCGGCCGGGGCTCTTCATGCGGCCCGCTTCGCCGGTGGCGTACGGGGGCATGTTGTACTGGTGGATGTAGCGCTTGAAGGTCTCGCTGGTGGACAGGCCGTCCAGCACCTGGCCCTCGCTGACGGGGCCCAGGGTGGTGACGGTCAGGGCCTGGGTCTGGCCGCGGGTGAACACCGCGGAGCCGTGGACCCGGGGCAGCACGCCCACTTCGCACCAGATGGGACGGATCTCGGTGAGCTTCCGGCCGTCGGCGCGGATGCCCTCGTCCAGGATGCGGCGGCGCATGACTTCCTTGTTGAGGTAGTACAGGGCGTCGGCGATCTCGCTCTCCCGGCCCTCGAACTGCCCGGACAGGGCGGCCAGGGTCTCCTGCTTCACCTGGGCCTCACGCTGCTGGCGCTCGTGGCGGTCAAAGGTGTCGAAGGTCCACTTGGCCTTGTCGTAGGCGTATTCCCGCACGGCGGCCTTCACGTCGTCGCCGGTTTTGATCAGCGGCACTTCGACCTTTTCCTTGCCGATCTCCGCCACGATCATGTCCTGGAATTCCACCAACTTCTTGATGGCCTCGTGGGCGAACATGATGCCGTCCAGCATCACGTCCTCGCTGAGCTCGTTGGCGCCGGCTTCCACCATCATGATGGCTTCCTTGGTGCCGGCCACATACAGGCTCATGTCGGATTCCTTGCGCTGCTCCTCATCGGGGTTCAGCACATACTGGCCGTTGACCCGGCCCACGCACACGGCGCCGGTGGGGCCGCCCCACGGGATGTCGGACACCGCCAGGGCGATGGAGGAACCGATCATGGCCGGGATTTCCGGCGGAACGTCCTGTTCCACGCTCAGGATCGTCACCACCACCTGCACGTCGTTGCGCATGCCCTTGTTGAACAGGGGCCGCAGGGGACGGTCGATCAGGCGGCAGGTCAGGGTCGCCTTGTCGGTGGGCCGTCCTTCCCGCTTGATGAAGCCGCCGGGGATCTTGCCCACGGAGTACTGCTTCTCTTCCACGTCCACGGCCAGGGGGAAGAAGTCCACGCCCTCCCGGGGGGTGGGGGCCATGGTGGCGTTGACCATCACCACGGTGTCGCCCAGGTGCACCCAGACGGAGCCGTTGGCCTGCTCGCAGTACTTGCCGAACTCCAGCGTCAGTTTCTTGCCGCCCAGTTCCATGCTGTAGGATTTGCTTTCCATGCTGTTCGTCTCTCCTTCTCTTTCTCTCTCGCCGGAGGCTCCCGCGCTCCGGTTCTTTCTGCCCTCAGGTGCTGTCTTCCGGAAACCGGTCCGATTTCAGGCAGACAGCATCTGTCGGGCGTCCTGCGTGAACCTCCCGAAAAACAGCCGCCTTGAGCGGATTCGCTTCCGCTCAGGGCGGCCGGTCGGTTCGTGAACGCTTGCCGCGTGCGCCCGCGCTTATTTGCGCAGGTTCAGCCGGGCGATCAGGGACCGATAGCGTTCAATGTCGGTCTTCTTGAGGTAGTCGAGCATGCCGCGGCGGCGGCCGACCATCAGCAGCAGACCACGGTTGGAGTGGTGGTCGTTCTTGTTCTGCTTCAGATGCTCGTTGAGGTGGTTGATGCGCTCCGTCAGCAGCGCGATCTGCACCTCGGGGGAACCGGTGTCGCCCTCGTGCAGGGCATAGGTCTGGATGATTTCGGCCTTGGTCATGGGATCTTCCTCCGTTTCAGAATTCTGGTCAATCGCCGCAGCCTCAGCGCGCCGTCGGAGTGATCGGCAGCCCGGGGCAGCGGTTCTGCAAACCCACATGGCATTGTATCAGAAAGCGCGCCCTTTGTAAACCTCTTTTTGAAAAGTTTTTCGCGTTTATCTGTTTCGCGCTTTTTCGGATATGTAAATCATGTCTTGCATATGTTGGGCTTTTGTGTTACAATAAGATGAATTTTTCCGCATATCCCTGACGAAAGGTCGGTGTGACCCCATGAAAAAGACCCTGTTTGCCCTCCTGACCCTGGCCCTGCTGCTGTGCGTCGGCGCCGCCTGCGCGGACACCGTCACCCTGGGCGCCATCTATGCCACCTGCGAGATCCCGGACACCTACATCCTCCTGCGGGCGGACAATCTGTCCCGGCATCCCGAATGGCTGTCCCGGCACAACACGTCCGAGGAGGAGATGCTGGCGGACTGGGAGGCCCGGGGCGTGTTGCTGCAGGCCTGGACCCAGGACGGGGACGCCTGCCTTGAGATCACCGCGGTGCGGGACGAGGGCGCCGTCGCCTGGCACGACATCGACGACCAGACCCCCAACCTGCGCGCCACCTACCGCCGGGATCACCTCAGCGGCAGCAAATACAAGAGCATCGGCTATAACATCCAGTCCGCGGAGTGGAAGAAGACCGCCGAGGGCCGCTTCCTGATGCTGAAATACAAGCGGACCTGGGAAGGCACCACCTGGCGCGGCTATGCCCGCAAGACCATCAAGAACGGCTACACCATCACCCTGGACTACAAGGTCTTCGGCCGAGGCCTGGCCAACAAGGACAACAACTCCCTGAACAAGGTCTGGAACAGCTGGAAGTTCACCCAGCACATCACCCGGGACCAGGTGAGCGCCCCCGCGGGCACCGGCGTGGCGGGCTCCGTCACCGGCGGCATCTCCACGGGGGACCTGCAGGGCGACGGCAGCACGGAAGCCGCCCCTGCCCCCGCCACCACCGCCCATCTGTCCTTCACCGCGGTTCCCCCGGACGAGACCAACACCGGCAAGTTCACCGTGGAGGGCTCCTGTGATCCCAACACCCACCTGGCCGGCGTCTGCATGAGCTACGGCGGCGGGGATCCGGTGATCTTCGAGACGGACGCGGACCGCCGGGGCCGGTTCAAGCTCAGCGTGCAGCTGCCCCAGGAGGGCATCTGGCTCATGACCATGAACGCGGTCCAGAACGGCCAGATCGTCGAGGAATACGTCCTCAACAGCACAACCTATCAGCACACCCTGCTGACCGTCAGCTTCACCAACCCGCTGCCGGCCGAGATGGAGCTCACCGGCGACAGTCTGGTGATCTCCGGCGTCACCATGAAGCAGACCACCGTGCAGTGCCTGGTGGACGGCCGCTACAACAAGCAGATCCGCACCAACAACAGCGGCAAGTTCTCCTTCAAGATCGACACCACCGCCGACGGCGTGTACAGCATCTCCCTGACCTTCAGCAAGAAGAGCTATGACACCCGCCGCTTCACCTGCACGGCCACCCGCGCCACCAGCACCGTGGACATCCGGGAGAAAGCCCTGAACGAGGCCATCAAGCCCGCCTACACCCTGCTGAGCAAGAAGGTCAGCGCCTATGTGGGCCGGATCATGACCTACCAGATGTACGTCACGGAGACCGTCTCCACCGGGGACGCCTGGCTGATCTTCATGGCCCAGCGCCTCACCGCCGGCGGCTACTCCGACCTGGTGGTGGTGACCGCGTCGGAGGATCCCGGCTTCGAGCCCGGCTCCATCCACCGGATGTACGGCACCCTCCGGGGCACCTACCTGGTGCAGGACAGCGTCAACGGCGACCAGTACTATCCCTGCTTTGAGCTCATCTTCTGGGATGAGTGATCCTCCCGATCCCCGGGCCGGCGCCGCCGGCCTTTTTGCTTCCGGTGGG
Source organism: Christensenellales bacterium (assembly GCA_045226335.1). GTDB lineage: Bacteria > Bacillota > Clostridia > Christensenellales > Aristaeellaceae > RUG11272. Next base: position 37,707 of record JBGVCH010000091.1, read on the forward strand.
AAAGGGCACATTGAAGATACAAAGAACTTTTCCCCGAACTCTTGTGTTCGCGGGGATTCTCTGTTATAATCCCAGAGGATGTCACTTTGAAAGGAGTTTTTCGACATGAACATTCTGGATATGCTTCTCGGGATCAGCACCGCCATGGCCGAGGGCGGCGACGGCAGTGGCGCCGGGTACGGCAGCCTGATCGGAACGGTCCTCATGATGGTCCTGCTCTTCGGCGGCTTCTACTTTATGCTGATCCGTCCCCAGAAGAAAAAGGACAAGCAGGTCAAGGACATGCTGGCCAACCTGAAGACCGGCGACCGGATCTGCACCATCGGCGGCATCTATGGCACCATCACCGCCCTGAAGGACGACACCGTGACCCTGGCCGTGGGCAACCAGGACACCCCCATGGTGCTGGCCCGCTGGGCCATCCGCTCCGTGGAAGAAATCGCAGTGGAAAACGACGCCGAGCAGCTCAACTGATCTTCGGCGCCGTCCGAACCGCTCCTCCGGGAGCGGTTTTTCATTGCTGTTCTCGGCTCTTCCGTCCGTGGGCCGCCCGGAAGGCCGGGAGGGTCCGGCGGCCCTCCGGGGTCACCGGCTTGATCCACTTGCCGCTGTACAGGTGGACCTGCATCATGACAAAGCGGATGGGCTCGTCGATGTAGCAGCAGGCAAACACCAGCAGGAAAGGCCAGTGCAGCACCATGCCGCCCAGCCACACCACCGGGATCACCAGGACAAACATAAAGGTGATCTCCAGCAGGGTGCCGAAGGCGGCGTCCCCGGCGGAGCGGTAGGTGTCGTTCTGGACCCAGTTGCCCATGCGGATCACCGACGCCACGGCGTAGACGCACACCATGCCGAAGCCGATGCGCAGGCTCTCGCCCTTTAGGCTCATGGCTGTGAGGATGGGCGTGTGCAGGGCGATCATGATCAGCCCGGTGAACCCGATGAAAGCCATGCACAGGTAGATCAGCCGGATGGCCCGCTGCCAGGCCACCTCATGGTTCCCGGCGCCCACCTCCTTGCCCACCAGCACCGACGCGGCGTTGGAGAAGCCGGCAAAGAAGCCGATCACCAGGCCCTCCAGCACCCGGAACACCGCCGTGGCCTCGATGGCCTCCTCCGACTGCCGGCCCAGCACGACGTTGATGACCATGTTGCCCACGCCGATGAGGATCTCGTTCAGCAGGATCGGGTAGCACTTGCGGAAGTATTCCCGGATGAAGGACATGCGCCAGCGGAAATGGTTCCGGAAGGCGGTGAGGTTGGGGTGATCCCGGCCGAGCCAGAGGATCACGCAGAAGTTGACCGCGCCCGCCGCCACCGTGGCGTACGCCGCGCCGGTCACTCCCAGGGCCGGGAAGCCCCAGTGTCCCTCGATCAGCAGCCAGTTCAGCAGCACGTTGGCGGAAACGCTGGCGATGGCGCCGTAGAAGGGGATCCGGACCCGTTCGGTGGAGCGCAGCAGCGCCGCCATGGCGGTGGACAGGACCGTGAAGGGGTAGGCAAAGCCCACCATCTGCAGGTACCGGATCCCGATGGACTGAAAGACCGCCTTGTCTGTGTACAGCCCCATGATGACGCCCGGCGCGAACAGGGCCATGCCGCTGAAAACCACGGCCACCGTCAGCATACAGGCCACCGTCACCCCGAAGGCCCGGTCGATGCCGTCGCTGTCCCCCGCGCCCCAGTACTGGGCAAAGAACAGCATGCCGCCGCCCACAAAGCCCCAGAAGCACGCAAACATCAGGGAGGAATACTGGGCGCACAGACCCACCGCGCCCACGGTTTCCTCCCCAAGAGGCGCGATCATCATGGTATCCACCATGGAGCCGGTGGTGGTCAGCAGGTTTTGAAGGGCCACAGGCACGGCGATGACCGCCAGCCGCCGCAGGAAATCCCGCCAGGAAAACGCTCGCTGCATCGTATCCTCCGTCTCAGAGGGCCCGGATGGCCGCGCAGAGCCTCGCCAGAGCCTCGTCCGACGTGGCCCAGGAGGTGCAGATCCGCATGACACTGCGGCCCGGGCCCGCCGCCTCCCAGAACTCCAGCACGAAATCCCGGCTCAGGGTCTCCCGCTGCGCGTCAGTGAACACGGCGAACTGCTGGTTGGTGGCGGAATCGATGGCCAGGGGGATCCCTTTCTCTTCCAGGACTTTGCGCACCGCCAGGGCCTGACCCACCGCTTTCCGGCCCAGCTCAAAGTACAGGCCGTCCGCCATCAGCACCTCAAACTGGATGCCCAGGAGGCGGCCCTTGGCCAGCAGGCCGCCCTGCCGCTTCATCATGTAGCGGAAGCGGACCTGAAGCGCCGGATCGGTGAAGACCACGGCCTCCCCGAAGAGGGCGCCGCCCTTGGTGCCCCCCACGGTAAAGACGTCGCACAGGGCGGCGAAGGTCTCCGGGGTCAGGTCGGTGGCCGGGGAGGCCAGGCCGCAGGCCAGCCGGGCGCCGTCCACGTACAGGGGCAGGCCGTTGTCCCGGCAGGCGCGGCTCAGTTCCGCCAGTTCCTCCCGGGTGTACACCGTGCCCAGCTCCGTGGACATGGAGACGTAGACCATGCCCGGCCGCACCGTGTGCTCGAAGTCCGCCTGAAGCCGCACCGCCTCCCGGACCTGGGCGCCGGTGATCTTCCCGTCCTTCCCGGGGAGGGGCAGCACCTTGTGGCCGGTGGCCTCGATGGCGCCGGTCTCGTGGACGCCGATGTGGCCGGTGTCCGCGCAGAGCACGCCCTCATAGGGCCGGAGCAGCGACGCGATCACCGTCAGGTTGGCCTGGGTGCCCCCCACCAAGAAGTGCACGGCGGCCTCCGGCACCCGGAATGCCGCCCGGATCCGGTCCGCCGCCGCCCGGCAGTGGGGGTCCTCGCCGTAGCCGGCGGTCTGCTCCAGGTTGGTGGCGGTCAGGGCCTCCAGGATCTTCGGATGGCAGCCCTCCTGGTAGTCACTGGCGAAATAATCCATACGATCACACCCTCCGTCTGCGGTTCCGGTCTTGCAAAAGCCGGTGAATTGGGGTAGCATGTTCCCGGGGTGATGACATGCCGGACAGGAAAGAAAAGCTGATGGCGGCGGTCCTTCGGCTGGGCGGGCTGCGCTGTCCCGTCTGCGGAGCCGCGCTGCTGCCCGCCGCGGACGGCCTGCGCTGCGGGAAAAACCACTGTGTCAACGTGAGCCGCCGGGGCACGCTGAACGTGCTGTCGGCCGCCCGAACGGACGCCTATGACGGCGCGCTCTTTGCCGCCCGGCGCCGGGTGTTTGCCGCGGGCTGCTATGAGGCGGTGGCCAACGCCGTCGAAGCCCTGCTGCCGGAGGGGCCCCAGCGCCTGCTGGACGCCGGCTGCGGTGAGGGCTGGTACCTGAATCGCCTGCTCTCCCGCCACCCGGGCTGGTGCGGCGCGGGGGTGGACATCAGCCGCGAAGCCATCCGCATGGCCGCCGGCTGGCCCTGTGAGGCGGTGTGGTGCGTGGCGGACCTGAAGCGGCTGCCCTTCCGGGACGGCTGCTTCACCGCGGTGCTGGACGTGCTGACCCCAGCGGATTACGCGGAGTTCCGGCGGGTCCTGGCGCCCGGGGGCCGGCTCATCAAGGTCTTCCCCGGCGGGGACTACCTGCGGGAGCTTCGGGAAGCCCGGGGACTGCCGCTCTACGAGGCCGGCACGGTGGCGGACTGGCTACGGGAGCACGCCCGGGTCCTGGAGACGCGGCAGGTCCGCCGAACCGTCCCCGTGAGCCCGGAGGTCTGGGCCGATTTCGTCCGCATGACGCCGCTGAACCAGGACCTCGACAGTGCCGCCCTGGAGGACCTGTGCAAAAAACCGGCGGCAGCCGTGACCGTTGATCTCACCGTTGCCGCCTGTTCGTTGAAAGCCCCGCGTCCGGAGCCGGAGCGCGCTTTCGGCGTCTGACGGATCCGTGCCGTCCGCCTCCCCGCGCCGGGTCAGAAATGCGCGTACCACCGGACCACCCGGTACCCCGTCATCAGGGCCGCGTCGCCCAGCTTTCCCGGAATGTGCATGACCCGGCCTGCGGGGCTCTTCTTCAGCGCCTTGTACAGGTCCTCGTCGAAGGCCCGGATGTCCTGCCAGATCTGCCGCCTCTGCTTCGCGCTCTCCGGGGTGCCGGCCATGGTCTGGAGGCACGCCAGGTTCAGGATCTGCCCGGCCACGTTCTTGATCATATAATCCCGCAGGGGGCGAGGCAGCCGGTTCAGGTCCTCCATGGTCCAGCTGCAGGCCATTTTCGTGATCATGGCGTTGAGCTGATCCAGCCGCCGGATCATGTTTTTTTCGTTGATGGACTGCCCTTCCCGTCCGATGTTGTAGCCGTAAACCGCCTCGTGCAGGTAGAGGAGCCTGCGGGCCCAGGGAAGGGGCTTGTAGATGTACAGGTTGTCCTCATAGAAGCTATGCTCCGGAAGGACAAACCCGTGCTCCCGCAGCAACTCGGTCCGGTAAACCAGGCTGTGGATCATGAACTGCTTGGTCGAGGGAAACCGCCCGCAGTCCTCCCAGCCGAACATCCTGCCCTCCGGCATGACCCGGTTGTAGGATACCCGGAACACCGCGTGCTGCTCCCCCTTGTCGTAGACATAGTCGTGCACCAGCAGGTCCGCCCGCTGATCCGGTTCCGTGTGCTCGCCCAGGACCGCCAGCAGCGCCTTCAGGCTGTCCGCCTCCAGCCGGTCGTCCGAGTCCAGCACTTTCATGTAAATGCCCCGGGCCGTCTCAATGCAGCGGTTGATGCCGGCCCCGTGGCCGCCGTTTTCCTGGTGGATCACCCGGATCATCTCCGGATGCGCCGCCGCGTACCGGTCGGCGATGGCCCCGGTCTCGTCCGTCGACCCGTCGTCCACGATCAGCACGTCCAGCGCGTCCCCGCCGGGCAGCAGGCTGTCGACGGCCGCGGCCATATAAGCGGCCGAGTTATAGCATGGCACCACCACACTCAGCAGTTTCTCCATAAAATAATCCTTTCTCCATGGTTTGTCGGCCGCCGCCGCAGGTACAGATAACCGGGTAGGTGGAACTGCTCTGCCGTCATGATACAACGGAAAGTCAAAAAAGGCAAGAGGCCGACGCCGCGCCGGCCTCAGCAGTTCCCCGTGTACACAAACCGCAGCCGCTCCCGGGCGACCTCCGCCAGGCGGAACACGGACCGCACGTCCGTCGCCGGGCGGTTTTTCATGTGGAAGCGCGGGAAGAAGCGGGTCACGTGCAGGGGGATGTCCGGCCCGTTCGTCAGCCCGGCCACCCAGCCGCTCAGGGCCCGCATCTCCTCCTCCGAATCGTTCTCCCCGGGGACGATCAGGGTGGTGAGCTCCACATGGCAGTCCCGCGCGGCCCGGGCGATGAAGGCCTTCACCGCCGCCAGGCTGCCCCCCAGCACCCGCTCGTAATACCGGTCCGTGAAGCCCTTCAGGTCGATGTTCATGGCGTCGATGAAGGGTAGGAGGGCTTCCAGCACCGGCAGTTCCGCCATGCCGTTGGTCACCAGCACGTTCACCAGGTTCTGCTCACGGGCCAGCCGCGCCGTGTCCCGGACAAACTCCCAGCCCGTCAGCGGCTCGTTGTAGGTGAAGGCCAGGCCGATGTTTCCCCGCGCCCGGAGCCGAAGGGCCGTCCGCACCAGGTCCTCCGGGGTGACGGTCTCCGCCCGGTCCGCCCAGGTCAGGGCCTCCGCGGACCAGGAGATCTCATGGTTCTGGCAGAAGGGGCAGCGCAGGTTGCAGCCGTAGCTCCCGGCGGAGAGGATGAAGCTGCCGGGGTGAAACCGCGCCAGGGGCTTTTTTTCGATGGGATCCAGGGCCAGGGAGGTGATCTTCCCGTAATTGTCCGGGCGGACGGCTCCGTCCCGGCACACCCGGGCGCCGCAAAAGCCCCGGCCGCCCTCCGGGATCTCACAGTGCCGGAAACAGACTTCGCATCGCGCCATCCCCATCGTCCTCCGTCAGGTGTGCCGCACCACTTCAAAGCGCTGCAGGTCCGCCTTCTCCTTCTCGCCGATGCCGGCCTTGCGCTTCGCGATGGCGATCTGCTGCGCCACGGTGTCCACGCCCTCCAGGTCCGGCAGCAGCAGACCCCGCTTCCGGCCCCGGGTGACAATGACGCCGTAGCGCTTCACGTCCAGGTCCTTCTCCGAGTCGATGTCCTCCGCCTCCCCCAGCACGTCCACGCTGATCTCCAGCAGCGGCAGCTCGTCGGGGCGGATGGGGCTGAAGCGGGGATCCCGGGCCGCCGCGCTGACGGCGTTCTGCACGATCTCCTCCGCCAGGCTGTCCCGGGTGGCGGCGATGGTGCCGATGCAGCCCCGGAGCTGTCCCTGCTTGTGGATGGACACGAAGGCCCCTGCCCGGTGACCGGTGAGCTCCGCCGGCAACCCCTCCGGCACGGCCAGGACCCGGCGGTGCAGCACATAGCTCTCCACCGACTGCCAGGCCAGGCGAACGTACGGATCGCAGGCGTCTCGGCGCGCCATGGCTTCTTCCTCCTGCAGCGCCAGTCGGGTCTCCAGGAAACGCCGGGAGCCGTCCTCCGCGCCGGGGCGGAAGATGCAGACCCCGCAGCCCACCCCGGTCACGTCCTCGTGGGAGAGCCGCTGCGCTTCCACCGCCCGGCCGTCCAGGGCGCCGGCCATGATGACAAAGGACCGGTGGCCGCACTCCGCCGCCCGGTCGCAGAAGGCCTCGTCGAAGTCGAACAGCTCGCCGAAAGCCCCGCGGCCGCACACGTCCATGATCCGCGCGTCGTACTCCGGTCCCTCGGGCGCGAAGCCATAGGGCCCGTAGGTCTGCAGTTTGTGGGAGAGGTCGCCGCTGGCCACAAAGACCGCCCGGCGCCCGGTCTCCTCCACCGCCTGCCGGATCAGCTGCCCCAGCCGGTAGTGGTCCTCCAGGGGCAGGCCGGACAAGCCCACCCGCACCAGGCGGAAGTCGGCATACGCCTGCCGGATCCAGTACAGGGGCACCATGACGCCGTGGTCCAGGGCGGGCTCCCGCTCCCCCAGGGTCCCCGCCGGAAAGCCCTCGCTCTCCGCCAGCCTCGCCACGGCGCTCACCAGCTCCGTGTCGTATTCCTCCCGGAAGCGCACCTCCGGAGCCCGGAACTGCGCGAAGCTCCCCCGCGCCTCCCGGCCCGAGGAGATGTGAAAGTAGTCCCCGTACATCGTGGCGTGCGGGCTGGAGATGATAACGGTCTCCGGCTTCAGCGCCGCGATGTCCTCCGCCGCGCGGACATAGGCCGCCCGGGTGGCCTCCACCTGTTTTTCACTGCCCCGGCCCACCTCCGGCACGATCATGGGCGGGTGGGGAACCATATACGCCGCAAGGATTGCCATATTTCTCTCCCCTCTGTGGACGGCCTCACATCCACTTTTTCTTTTTGAACCAGAACAGGCACAGGACCACGATGACCACGGAGACCGCGATCACGACGGGATAGCCCAGCCGCCATTTCAGTTCCGGCATGTAGGTGAAGTTCATGCCGTACCAGCCCGCGATGAGGGTCAGGGGCAGAAAGATGGAGGTGATAACGGTCAGCACGGTCATGATGCGGTTCTGGCGCACATCCAGCTGGGATTGCAGCAGGTCCCGGAGCTGCATCACGTACTCCCGCTGCCCGTTGACCATGTCCAGCAGGCGCATGACCCGCTCAGTGAACATGTGGAAGTAGCGCAGGTTCTCCTCCCGGAAGAAGCCGTTCTCGTTCTCCTCCAGCTCCTGGCTCAGGTCCATCAGCTGCTCGTAGTGCACCCGAAGGTCCAACAGATCGCCGCGGATGTCGTTCATCTCCTTCGGGTAGGTGTCCACCTCTCCCCGCAGGATGGCTTCCTCGATGAGGTTCAGGCGGCGCTCCGACTTCTCCAGCAGTGACAGGTCCGGGGCAATGACCGTCTCCAGCAGGTCGTACAGGAAGCGCTCCAGCCCCGGCAGGCGCCACTTCTTGGTGCGGCCGATGGTCCGGACCAGTTCCTCCGCGTAGCCGCTGTCGTCCACCAGCACCACGCCCTTCTCATCCAGGGCGAAGGCAAAATTGTGCCGCAGCCCCCCGATGTCCGCCCGGTCCGGGATCGAAAACGTCCCCGTCAGCGAGTCCAGGTTCACCACGGCCTTGGTCTCCTGAGGTGCTTCCGTCTCCATGTCCATGTCGATCAGCATGTCAAAGTCATCCCGCCGCCGCTGCCATTCCTCCGCGGTCAGCACCGCCACATACTGCGCGTCGGCCCCGCGGATCTCCTCCGGCCCGCAGGGGGTCAGGGATTCCCTGATCAGATACTCCATACGCCATTCTCCCCGCATCGTTCATTGGGCTTTCCGTGACACAAAGATACCACAAAACCGGCCGGGATTCAATCGCCGTCCGGCGCTGTTTTCCCGCGGCGCGGAGAGATGGGGACTCCACAGCCCGCGGGCCGCGGAATCCCCCTCTCGTTTCACCCGGCATCCGTGAACCGGGCGCGAAACCGGATCAGTTGATCACCGGGAAGGCTTCGATGGTCGTGTCCACATTGATGGTCCGTTTGATGGTCCTGCCCTTCATGCCGATGTTTGTGTTGTTGATATACCAGTAAACCTCGCTGCTGTTCTCATTGGCGGTGATGGTGATGGTGGTGCCCACCGGGACGCTGCCGGAGGTGGCATTGGAGTAGCCGCCGCCCGAGAAACGGCACTTGATGCATCTCACGGTGACATACCTGGTCACCGGGTTCGGTGGGTTCGTCACCGGCGGGTTGGTGACGGCTGCTTTGCCGAAGATCGGCTCATAGGTCATGGAGGTGTCCAGACGGTTCACCACAAACTGCTTGATGGCCGTGCCCACGGGGTAGATCTCCGTCTCGTCGAACTTCCAGCCGATGACGTTCCGGCCCTTCGGGATCGTGGCGCGGACCTTGACGGTGATCTGGCCGCCCCGCTCCAGGACGCCGGTGGCGCGGTTGTTGTAGTCGTTGGTGAAGTCGAACTCCTTGATCCAGCCGCCGCCGCCCTTGGTGCCTTCCTTGATGTGGCAGAACTCGCCGTTCACCGTCTTGCACAGCAGGGCCTGGCCGGTGCGGGCCGCCTGGATCGCCGCCTCCGAGTGCAGCGTGGTGGCATCCGTCTTCTTGAACACCACCTCAAAGGTCCAGGAGCGGTCAAAGGCGGTCAGCCGGAAGGACGACACGGTGCGCAGGAAGTCATAGCGCACGCCGTTGATCACCCAGTACTCGATCTTCTTGCCCCTGGGGACCTTGGCCGTGATGATGACATTGTCCGACGCCGTGACAGTCATCTCGGTCGTCTCCGCGCCCTCGGCCTTGTTCTTGCTGTTGGCGCGCTGGATCACGGCGTTGACGGTGCGCAGGGTCATGGGGCCCTCGGTGGGGGCCTGGGTCGGCGCGGCCACGGGCGCGGGCTGCACAGCCGCCGGGGTCTGCGCGGCTGTTCCTCCGGGCGGGGTGCGGGTCAGGTAGTTCCACAGCACCAGGCCGGAATACCCGCCGTAAGTGACGTAGGCGCACAGGTCGGTGCACTTGTCCGCCACGGGCTCCAGCGCGGTCCCGGCCGGGATGAGGGTCAGCACTTCGTTGGTGTTCTCGTCCCGCAGGCTCAGGGAGCCGCCGGACTTGACGTAGTAGGTATCGGCCAGCGCGATGCTCATGCAGAAGCAAAGCGCCAGCGCGATCAGGATCCTGATGGCCCGCTTCATGCCACATTCCTCCTTGACGGTATCGGTCGTGATATTGCCGGGTGTTTTCTTTGTTACAAGTATAACACAGCTGCCGGCGTTTGTCCATTGCCTTGAAGGTTTTTGCGTGATGAATCGTCAAATTTGAAAAGCGCGGGATTTGCTGTCCCGCGGATTTGGGGTCGGTTTCCCGGCTTTCATGATTGGGAAAAGCCCACTCAATAGTGCGCCTCATAATAGTAATAGTGATTGCCCAGGGGCTCGACATAATACTCGTCGTCCCCGCCGGGCTCCCTGTACCGATATCCCGCCCCGTCGGGCTTCAGCCGTTCGGTCGTGCCGCAGGAAATCTGAACGGCAACCAGATCGTCCTTCTCTGAATAGAAAACCCCGTAGTAGTTTGTCTCGGGTCCAAACCCGGTTCCTCCGCAAAAGATCTCCGTGCATCCCCTGTATTCGCTGACGCGCTGGACGCCTCGGACCTGTGTCAGCCGGTCGAAATCGCCCTCCCGGGCCGCTTGCAGGAAGGTTTCTTCGTTCCGCCGGTACATGTCGACAACGCTGTCCCGGCTGGTCAGGCCGTCCCCGCAAGACGCCACCAGCATGATCACCACAAACAGGATTGCGGAAAGCCCGGGGATCTTCATCTCTGTTTTCCTCCTTCATCGTCTTCGGTTGGCCGTTCCTTAAGATGATTCGCCATTGAATCTCTTACTCTATCTTGCCAAAGTGATATTGCGCAAACGCAGGCCGACCACTTCTTCATCATCCCATTCGTGCAGCAAGATCAATGCGTCCGTTTCACGATCGTACCAATAAAGGCAGCAGGGTGTCCATAGATTTACGTTCAACTCCAGGTAGACAAACGTCTCACCGCCCGTTTCGATGAAACGTATATGAAACAAGTCGTGCTCCAGCTCGGCAATATGCTGAAAGATCTTTGCCTGTTCGGCACTCACCGCAACAGGATTCCGATCCTCATCTTCCAATGCCATATGGTCGAGTCGGTTGCGGACAGCAGTTGTTCTGCCGAATACTCTGTTCGTGCGGTCTATGTAGGATTCAAAGCACGTGTTTGGAACTGTAAGAATGGTCATCTGATCGGATTCAAATGCTTCCGTTGAGCGAATGCGCCGATGATTGGCAAGAGAATAATAGCGGGTTTCGGTCTCCTCCCGTGCGCTCAAATGGGACGGACGCGATATGACAATCACATCCAAAATGCCTTCTGTTTCCACATCGAAATCAGACTTCCCCCTACAGCCAATCAGCAAAAGCATCAGCAGGACAAGGCCCAACAGCAGTGCCAGCCGTTTCATGTTTTCACCATCTTTCCGTGTAATGCGCCGGGGATTGTTCATGCAGCACCCAATCAGCGCTCACTTGCCGCTCATGTGGACAGCTGGTCTGACCTCGCATTCAGGGAGATCTTTGATTGCAGAACAAGTCCCCTGTTGTAAGCAGTTCCGCCTAAGCGCTTCAAATCTCTCCACCCTGGAAAGCCGTACTTATGTTTCACCGTATTCTTTCTTCCGATACTCCAGCAGATCCCCCGGCTGGCAGTCCAGGGCCTCGCACAGCGCCGCCAGGGTGCTGATGCGGACTGCTTTGGCCTTGCCGGTCTTGAGGATGGACATGTTGGCCATGGTGATGCCAACCCGCTGGCTGAGCTCGGTCAGGCTCATCTTGCGTTTCGCCAGCATCACGTCGATGTTGAAGATGATCTCGCCCTCCATGCCGCTCCCTCCTCACACCGTCAGGTCGCTCTGCTCCTGCAGGTCCGCCGCCTTGCACACCAGGTGGGACAGGCAGGCCGCGGCCACCGTCACCGCCACGCCGGCGAAGCAGATCAGCAGGGAGATCAGGAGAATGCCCGCGTGATTCATGTTCAGGAACAGGAGAACGACATTCCCCGTGAAGAAGTAGGCTGTATCCCCCGCCGCCAGCCAGGCGATGATTTGCAGCAGCCGGGCGTTTTCCACGCAGAAGGACCGGTCCTCCCCAATGCGGGCCGCGATCCGCCACCCCAGCACCAGCGCGGCGTAACAGGGGATGGCCGTGATCCACAGGAAGACCATCCACGGCCAGTGCCACGAGGCGAATTCCGGGTAGCTTTCGTGCAGAGATTCTCCGCAGGTGGGGAGCACCCCGAAGTAGACAATCAGCCCGCAGACCCCGGTCCCGATGATGATGGCCTTCAGGCAGGAAGACAGTTTGCGTTGATTCATGGTGAATCCCTCCCTCTCGCCCTCATCGTACCACCATTTTTGTTGCATGTCAATCACTTTTTATTGATTTACGATAAATTTTCACTGTGCCACGATGAATCGACGGTATGGCACTTAGCGAAAAACAGGGAAAGCGAAAAAACGCCCGTAGGCGTTCCGGGGGCCGGGATGGACATGACTGTCTGTTTCATGGCCATCGCGTCATGTTGATCTCATCCTGATCGTGTAGGATTCAAGTAAGCTTTACACGTCAACAAACAGCATGCACCCGAAGGTCCGGGGCGATGATCCGGCCCGGGTTGCCCTCTCAGGCGCTGCGGCGCCAGCTCCCCCAGAGGGGGAGCGAGGGGTTGGTGTGGCAGGGCAGGCAATGTTCCGTGGGAATACGTGATGCGGCGGCCTGCCCTGCCTCTCCCTCTGGGAGAGGTGCCGCCCCCGGCGGCGGAGAGGGCTCACCCGGCGGCAGGAGTGACCTGGATCGAAGCAAAGCAAATATGGCCAGTCCACAAAGAGCCCTCTCAGTCGCCACGACACCGGCTCCCAACAGGTGAACCAAGCAGTCATACCCCAGGTTTTATCAGCCCTTCATAAACCCGCAGCACCCGATCTCGGAGAACTCAACGAACCCCAGGGAGCGGTAGAAGGCGACGGCCTCCGGGGTCCTGTCCGCGGTCAGCTGGATCTGGCGGACACGCGGGTACCGGGCCAGCGCCGCCTTCACCAGGGCCGTGCCGATCCCCTGCCGCTGCCGGGCGGGGACCACCAGCAGGTCCTGCACGAAGACCACGGTGAACCCGTCCCCCACCAGCCGGATGAGGCCCAGGAGCTCCCCCTCCTCGCGGGCCGCCAGCACCAGCAGCGAATGGGCGAATCCCTGCCGCAGGGACGCCATGTCCGCCGTGTACGCCGTCCAGCCCGCCTCCGTATACAGGTGCCGGATCTCTTCCTCGCGGTATTCCGTGTACTCCGTGATTTCCATGGGGCGCGCTCCTCTCCGCCGGGTGATGCTGTCCGTTTCGCCGTGCGGACCGTTGATTCCTTCCACGGACCGGCGTTCAAACAAATTTACATAGATGTTTGCCGCAAAACGCTGACATCCGCCGCTTTTTGCCGTATAATGAGACGTAGCCCTCAGGCGATGAGGAACAGGGCCTCCCGGAGGCCGGCGGAACCGTCTGCCGGCCGCGCCCAGCGGGAGTTCCCGAAATTTCTCCGGACCATCAACATGAAGGAGGTATCCCCGTGACCAGAAAAATCATCTCCGTGGCGCTCATCATCATGACGCTGCTGGCTGTCAGCCTGCCCGCCGCCCTGGCGGAAGACAACACCCCCGACCCCCACTCCGGCTACTACTACGTGAAGACCGGCAACGGCAAGGGCCTGAACGTCCGTGACGGCATCAACGGCAATGTCGTCGGCTCCCTGAAGTACGGCACCCGCATCTACGTCGACACCTTCACCACCCCCGACTGGGCGCTGATCACCTACGGCTACAACAAGCCCGGCTACGGCTACGGCGAGTACGCCGCCTGGGTCTCCACCCGCTACCTCACCCGGACCAACCCCGGCAAGTACAGCCCCGACGACAGCTCCTCCGGCAGCACGGGCCTGTCGTCCATCAACACCATCTTCCGCACCGCCAGGCAGGTGGCCGCTCCGTACTACGTGGTGGCCCGTCCGTCCCGCGCCTCCGGCTGGGTGAACCTCCGCTGGGCGCCCTCCACGGAAGCCGAGTGCATCACCACCTGTACCCAGGGCAAGCAGCTGGTGGTCCTAGCCGAGATGAAGGACTGGTACCAGGTGCAGGATCCCGCCACCGGCATGATCGGCTTCATCATGAGCAAGTACGTCGAGAAGCTGACCATCTACTGAGACAGCGTCTGAACATTGAGGAGGAAAACGGCTATGAAGAAAATCATCGCGACCATCCTGAGCCTCGCGCTGCTGCTGAGCTGCGCCGCCGTCCTGGCCGAAACCGGCGAGAAGGCGTACACCGGCTCCCTCACCATCGACGAGCGCTTCACCATCAAGTGGGTGGCGCCGGAAGGCTACGACGTGGAGGTCTACTCGGACGAGAACCCCGGTTTCATGACCGCCGCGCTCATCCCCGGCGAGGACAACCCCGCCCGGCCCATGATGGCGCTGCGGGTGGCCTATGACGAGCAGTACGCTGACATCGCCCGCATCAACGACCTAAGCGCCGAGGAGCTGGCCGAGATCGAGGCCACCTTCCGCGAAGAAGACCAGGTGGAGATCACCTACATGGAGACCAACTACGGCACCAAGCTGATGGTGGTCAAGGAAGACTTCGGCGGCATCGACTACGTGGATTTCTACACCGTCTACATGGGGTACACCATCGAGCTGGTCCTGCTGGAGACCGACGCCATGGAAGGCGCCCCCATCACCGACGAGCAGATCGCCGTGGTGATCCAGTTCCTGAGCGACATGGACTTTGTGCCGGCGGAATGATCCCCGGCTCCCGCGCCCCTCTCATCCAAAGGATGGCGGGGCGCTTTTCTTTTCGCCTTCGGTGTGCTAAAATGCCAGTTGCGGAGCTTGCTCTCCGCCAGTCTTCAACAAGGGGGCTTTCCCATGGACGTTCTGCAGCTGCTGAACGGCAGCGGGCTGTTTCTGATCTGCGGCGGCATCATCGCCTTCATCGCGGCGGTGTGCGTGGTGTTTCTGGTGCGGGCCTGGCGGGCCGGCAAGGCCCTGGGGATGGACACCGCCAAAATGAAGCGGGCCATCACGGCCAGCGCCACCTTCTCGATCCTTCCCAGCGTGAGCATCCTGCTGGGGGTCATCGCCCTCAGCGGCAGCCTGGGCGTGCCCTGGCCCTGGCTGCGGCTGTCGGTCATCGGCGCCCTGCACTACGAGACCCAGGTGGCGGACGCGGCGGCGGAGCAGGTGCACATCGAGCTGAGCCGCGAAGCCATGACCGTTCAGGCCTTCACCACCATCGCGCTGCTGATGAGCGTCTGCATCATGTGGGGCATGATCCTCTCCGCGCTGTTCAACAAAAAGTATACCGCCAAACTGCAGCGCAGCGGCGGGAAAAGCGCCGGGGCCGGCGGCGGGTTCGGCGACCGGGCCATGGCCGCCATGTTCATCGGCATGGTCAGCGCCTATCTGGGCAGCTACCTGGGGAATTATATCTCGCACGAGGGCCGGTTCAACTTCGCCGGCAGCTGGACGCCCCTGGCGGTCGCCCTGGCGGCCGCCCTGGCCATGGCCGTGTTCACCTACTTCTCCGAGAAAAAGCAGATGGAGTGGCTGGACAACTTCTCCATCGCCGGCAGCATGCTGGTGGGCATGACCGCCGCGGTCCTCATCGGGCATTGACAGGAGGGATGACGCCATGAACGAACAGCAATATGAGGAATACCTGAAGACGACCCATCGCCTGGGCCGCTTGGTCTCGGTCATCACCCTGGCGCTGCTGGTGGGGGCGCCCTTTGCCATCGGTCTCCTGCTGGGCGCCATGCCGGATCTGGACGCCGTGGCCCGGGGCTTTGTCTCCGTTGGCCTGGTCTGGACGATCTCCAGTGTGGTGGAGTTCCTGGTCTACACCCCCATGCTGGGCTCCGGCGGCAGCTATCTGGCCTTCATCACCGGCAACCTGATCAACATGAAGATCCCCTGCGCCGTCAACGCCAAAGAGCTGGTGGACGCAAAGTCCGGCACGGCGGAGAACGAGGTCATCTCCACCCTGTCCATCGCCACCTCCTCCCTGGTGACGATCCTGGTGCTGGCCCTGGGGGTGGCGCTGCTGATCCCCCTTCAACCCGTGCTGAACAACCCGGCCCTGACTCCGGCTTTTGACAACGTGGTGCCCGCCCTGTTCGGCGCCATGGCCTACAAGTACTACCGGAAGTCGCCGCTGCTGGCGCTGGTTCCCCTCTCCGTGATGACCGTCCTGTTCACCCTGGTGCCGTCCCTCACCGGCTCCACCAGCATGATGATCATCCCCAGCGGCGCCCTGGCCATCGCCCTGAGCTACCTGTTCTACCGCCGGGAGAAGAAGGGAGCGGATGGCCGGTGATCCTCCTGTGGATCCTTCTGGGCGCGGCGGGCATCGTCCTGCTGCTCCTCCTGATCGCCCTGGTCCACGCCCTGACCGTGCCGAACAAACGGTCCACCTATGTGCCCGCCCCCGATCCCGACCGAGCCCTGGCCTGCGCCGAAAAGCTCTCCCGCATGGTCCGGGTGAACACCGTCTCCGTCCCCCACGCCGACCAGCGGGAAACCTTCCTCGGCTTTCACAGGGTCCTGGAGGAACTGTTCCCCCTGGTGCATCGGCATCTGGAGAAGACCGAGATCGACGGCAGCCTCCTCTTTTACTGGAAGGGGCGGAGCGGCGAGCGCCCGCTGGTGCTGATGAGCCACCAGGACGTGGTTCCGGCCGAGGGCGAATGGCTACACACGCCTTTCTCCGGGGACATCGCGGAGGGAAAGGTCTGGGGCCGGGGCGCGTCCGACACCAAGTGCTCCGTCTTCGCCTTCTTTCAGGCAGTAGAGGAGTTGCTGGCCGCCGGGTACACCCCGCCCTGCGACGTCTGGCTCTCCTCCTCCTGCACCGAGGAATGGAGCGGAGACGGCTGCCCGAAGCTGGTGGCGGAGCTGAAGCGCCGCGGCGTGAAACCCTGGCTGGTCTGCGATGAGGGCGGCGGCATCATCACCGATCCCATGGGCGGGGTGCGCGGGAACTTCGCCATGGTGGGGGTATTCGAGAAGGGCAAGGCGGACGTGCGGTTCTCGGCGTCCTCCGCCGGCGGCCACGCCAGCGCGCCTCCGGCCCACTCCCCCATCGCCCGACTGGCGGCGTTCGTGAACCATGTGGAGACCGGCAATGTCTTCCGCCGGAAGCTGCCCCAGGAGGTGGCCGCCATGTTCCGGGCGCTGGCGCCCTACGCCTCCTTCCCCCTCAAGCTGGTCTTCACCAACCTCTGGCTGTTCCGGCCGGTCCTGCTGCGGGTGCTCCCGGCCATCAGCGCCCAGGCCGGCGCCATGATCCGCACCACCATCGCCTTCACCATGCAGACGGGCTCCGATGCCTACAATGTCCTGCCCCAGAAGGCCACCGTCAGCGCCAACATGCGGTTCATCCCCCATCAGGGCATGGCCGAAAGCCTGGCCCTGATCACCAGGATCGCGCACAAGTACCGGCTTGAGACCGAAGTGCTCTCCGCCTGCGACTACAGCCACACCACCGACATCCACGGCGCTCCCTTCCGCACGGTGCAGCAGGTCATCGGCGAGACCTTCCCGGGCTGCGCCGGCAGCCCCTACGTCATGACCGGCGCCACCGACGCCCGCTTTTACGAGGAGATCTGCGACAGCGTGGTGCGCTTCGCCCCGGTGATCTACGGCCCGGAACAGATGAAGGGCATGCACGGCCTCAACGAGAACATCGAATACAACTGCCTGCCCGGCGCGGTGGATTTCTACAAGAACCTCATCGCGGCCATGGCAGCGCCCGCCGGAGAGGAGTGACGAACCGTGAAATGGTACATCGACCGCCTCGAAGCCCTGGAGCGGGCGGAACCCATCCTCTCCGTCTGCGGGGACGACTGCGCCGTGTGTCCGCGCTATCTGGCCCGGACGGAGGAGGAGCTGCGGGAAACGGCGGTCTTCTGGCACAAGGCCGGGTGGCGGGACCGGGTGGTGAGCAATGAGGAGATCCGGTGCGCCGGCTGCGGCTCCCGGGCCTCCTGCACCTTCATGCTGCTGCCCTGCACCCGGGAGCACGGCGTGGAAGCATGCCGCGACTGTTCGGCCTTTGAGTGCGAAAAAGTCGCGGACGTCTATGCGCGCTCCGAGGAGAAAAAGCGGCAGTGCGAGGCGGCCTGCGCGTCGCCGGAGGAATTCCGGATGCTCTGCAGGGCCTTCTACGAAAAAGAAAAGAACATGCGCGGAAGCGCCGGAACCGAGAGGGAGGAATCGCGATGAAACGGGAACTGGGCATTGCCCGGTGCGGCCTGGCCTGCTGCCTGTGCTCCGAAAACGTGAAGTGCCGGGGCTGCAAGCAGGACGGCTTCCTGGACCTGTCCTGGTGCAAGGACGCGGAGTGGTGCGAGAACCGGAAGTGCTGCCTGGCCAAGGGCATGGACGGCTGCTGGGCCTGCGGGGAGACCGGCTGCAGGAAGGGCCTGTTCGCCACAAAGATCAAGGCCCTGGCCTTCACGGAGTACGCCCGCCGCTACGGCACGGAAGCCCTGCTGGACCGCCTGGAGGCCAATGAGCGGGCCGGTATCGTGTACCACCGGACGGGCATCATGGGCGACTATGACGACTTTGACGACCTGGAAGCGCTGATCCGGTTCATCCGGACCGGCGAGCGGTAAGGAGGCGGATGACGCATGACACTGGCTGAGGCATACCGGGAGATCGAATCGAGGCTGGAGGCGCTGGACTTTGCCGCCCTCTTCCGCGGGTTTCACCGCTTCCCCTTCGCGCTGTACAACGCCGAACAGGCGTACATCGACGGGGCGTACATCGAAAAACCCGCCGGCTTTCTGGGCAACACGTCGGTGCAGTACAACGGGGCGCACACCGCCATCTGGAGCCTGCCGGAGGAGCCCGGCGATCTGGATGTGCTCACCGCCAAGCTGGTGCACGAGATGCTCCACGCCTTCCAGAACGCCTCCGGGGAGGCCCGCTGGGCGGACGAGCGCGCGGCCCTGGTGAAGTACCGCTGTGACGAAGCGAACGTCGCCGCCCGCCTGGAGGAGGCGGCCTGCATGAAGCAATGCCTCAACGCGGACGCGCCGGAGGCCTTCGCCCGGCTGCTGTCCCTCCGAAAGGCGCGGTCGGCCCGCTTCCCCTTCGCGTACGATTACGAGGCGCGGATCGAGCAGATCGAGGGCACCGCGAACTTTGTGGAGCTGGCCGCCCTGGCGCAGCTGAGTCCGGAGAAGGCGGAAAAGCGCTGGGATGAGGCCCTGGCGCAGGTGGCGGAACCCGCCCGGTACTTCCCGGCGCGCGCCGTCACCTACCTGACCGGCGCCGCCTTCCTGGCCGGCCTGCGGCGGTACACGACGATGGACACGGACGGCTTCACCGACACGCCCTTCGCCGTGGCGGCCCTGGCGGAGGCGGAACCCTGCGAGCTCCCGGAGGGCCATCCCGCCGTGGCGGCCTGCCTGAAAGACTGGCACGAAAAAGCCCGGGAGATCATTTCCCGGGCCATGGAGAACGCCGACCTGGTGCTGGAAGGAACGTACCGGCTGGTGATGTGGAATGTATACGACGGCTTCCGGGAGGGCTCATACGCCATCCTGTCCGCCTTCCTGGGCTACATCGAGGGCGCGGAGCTGCCGGCCACGGATCAGGAACTGTTTGCGCAGATCAAGGTCCTCAACGGCGATTTTGTGGCGGAGATCGACGACGAACTGATCCTCACCCGGGCCTGGCGGCGCTGACGCGTCATGCTTCCAGGGTGAAGCGGGCTTTGTTCTCCGTTTGGCTGTCCGGCCCGATGAACACGTCGAACTCGCCGGGCTCGCTGTCATAGCGCATGTCCAGCCCCCAGAAGCGCAGCATCTCCTCGGTGACGGTGAAGGCCACCTCCCGCGTCTCGCCGGGGGCCAGGGTCACCCGCCGGAAGCCCTTCAGCTCCCGCACGGGCCGGGCCACGCTGCCCGCCAGATCCCGCAGATACAGCTGCACCGTTTCCGTTCCGGCTCGGTCTCCCGTGTTGGTGACCACAACGGACGCCGTCAGGGCTTCCGCTTTTTTCATGCGGTCCGCGCTGAGGCTCACCGGGGAGTAGGCAAAGGCGGTATAACTCAGGCCGAAGCCGAAGGGATACAGCGGCTCGTTGGGAATGTCCTGGTACTTGGAGCCGAAGCGGCTGGCCCGGAAGTCCCCGCGCCAGGGCCGGCCCGTGTTCAGGTGGCTGTAGTGGATGGGGAGCTGCCCCACACAGCAGGGGAAGCACATGCTCAGCCGGCCCGAGGGATCGCTCTCCCCCAGCAGCGTGCGCAGGACGGCGTTCCCGCCCTCCGTGCCCGGCAGCCAGCACATGAGGATGGCCTTCGCCTTCTCCCGCAGGGGCCGGATGTCCAGGGGCCGCCCGCCGAACAGCGCCACAATGACGTTCTCATTGACCGCGGCCACGGCGTCCAGCAGGCGCAGCTGACCCTTCGGCAAAGTGATGTCTCCCCGGCTGGCCGCCTCGCCGGTGCACTCCCGGTGTTCGCCCAGGCAAAGCACCACCTTCTCCGCCGTCCGGGCCAGGGCCACCGCCTCCGCCAGGGCTTTTTCGCTGTCCAGCTCCTCCGGCGCGACGGCCTTCTGGAAGCCCATCACCGGGAACTCCGGGTCGTGGATGGGACAGCCGGAGGCCGTGGCGGCGTTCCCTGTCCGCGGATGCCGCGCCAGGGCGTCCCTCAGGGACACGGTGTCCGCGTCGTCGGCGAAGATGGACCAGGAGCCGTTCAGCAGCCGCTGATCCACGTAGGGGCCGATGAAGACCGCCTCGTCCCCCCGCAGGGGCAGCAGGGCGTCCTCGTTCTTCAGCAGCACCAGGGAGCGCTCGGCGCATTCCCGGGCCAGCCGCCGGTGCTCGTCGGAGAGCAGGAGCGCTTTCTCCGCCGCCGGATCCGCGCCTTTGAAGGGGCGCTCAAAGAGGCCCAGCTTGTTTTTCAGGGTCAGCACCCGCCGGACGCTCTCGTCGATCCAGGCCTCCGGCACCTTTCCCTCTTCCACCAGCCGTTTGAGGTTTTTGATGTAGACGGGGCTGGACATGTCCATGTCCGTGCCGGCCCGCAGGGCGATGAAGGCCGCCTCCCCCTGATCCGCGGCGACGCCGTGGGCCAGCAGCTCCTCCAGGGCGTTCCAGTCGGAGATCACCATGCCGCTGAAGCCCATCTCCCCCCGCAGCACTTCCCTCAGCAGCCATTCGTTGGCGGCGGAGGGGACGCGGTCCAGGGTGTTGAAGGAGGCCATGACCACCTCGCAGCCCGCGTCCACGGCGGCCCGGTAGGCGGGCAGGTAGTCCTCCCGCAGGGTGCGGGGCGAGAGCTCCACGGTGTTGTAGTCCCGGCCGCCCTCCGGCGCGCCGTAGCCCGCAAAGTGCTTCAGGCACGCGGCGATCCTTCCCTCCTCCCGGAGGTCGTCCCCCTGGTAGCCGCGGACCATGGCGGCAGCCATCAGCCCGTTCAGGTACGGGTCTTCCCCCGTGGACTCCATCACCCGGCCCCAGCGCGCGTCCCACACCAGGTCCGCCATGGGGGAAAAGGTCACGTGGATGCCGGAGGCGGCGGCTTCCCGGGCCGCAACAGTCGCGGCCCGCTCCGCCAGGTCCGGGTCAAAGGTGCAGCCCTGGGCCAGGGGGACCGGGAACACCGTGCGGTATCCGTTGATGATGTCCGCCATCAGCAGCAGCGGGATGTGGTGCGGATGCTGCGCCATGTAGTCCGCCTGCAGCTTCCGGGTCTTCTCCGCGCCGATGATGCCCAGGTAGCTGCCCGCCAGGCCCAGGTCCTTCGCAGTCAGGCCCATGTCTCCCGCCGGGCCCGTCACCGCGCCGTCGTTCTGGAAGCCGCCGGGGAGCTGCACCAGCTGGCCGATCTTCTCCTCGAGGCTCATGTCCGACAGCAGCTGCCGGAGTGCCGTTTCGTTCATGCCGTTTTCCTCCGTTTTTTCTCTTCATGGGGATTGTTTTTCCCATCGTTTTCCCGTATATGAACACGAAGTACATAAGAGGGGTTCCGCGCCTGCGGGCGCGGCCAGGGCGTTCCGGTCGCCCTGGACCTTCGGGTACATACCGTTGCTTGATTTGTAATCCTTAACCGAGATTAGTATAAGAGGAGTTCCGCGCCTGCGGGCGCGGCCAGG
>JBGVCH010000092.1:0-3374 GCA_045226335.1 Christensenellales bacterium
GTCGTGATAGGGGAAGATGCATTTAATGACTGCAGAGAACTGACGGGCATCATCATCCCCGACAGCGTCAGGACGATCGAGTTCGGCGCCTTTTGCGGCTGCAGCAAGCTGACAAATGTGACGATCCCCAACGGCGTGACCGGTATTCCGGACTATGCGTTTATCTACTGCGAGAAACTCAAGAGTGTTTCAATCCCTGATACTGTCGTCAGTATTGGTACGAATGCATTTTGGCTGTGCAATGACCTGACGTCCATCAACATTCCGGAAAAAGTGACTAGCATCGGTGAAGATGCGTTCTATGGCTGCGGCAAACTGACTGCCACTGTCACCAAAGGAAGCTACGCCGAAACCTACTGCAAGAACAATGGCATTAAGTACACCTATGCGAGCAGTGTCGCGACCCCTCGCGGCCAGGAAGCGAACGGGATCTGGTATGTCATCAGCAGCGGGGAAGCGGCCGTCACCGGGTATACGGGGGAGAAATCCTGGTTCACGGTGCCGGAGAAACTGGGCGGGTATACGGTGACCCGGATTGAGGAGAAGGCGTTCTATGACAACGATCACATCACCGGCGTCACGCTGCCCGCCACGGTGAAGACCATCGGCAAGAACGCGTTCTACGACTGTGACCGGCTGGAGTATGTCGATGGCCTGAACAGCGTACGCAAGATCGGCGACTACGCGTTCCAAAGCTGTGACAAGCTGTCCCGCATCACCCTCTATCAGACCATCACGCTGATCGGGAAGGACGTCTTCGCCGAATGCGGCAAACTGACAGTGACCATTTCGACGGACGGCGTCGCCCTGAGAACGGATTCTTACGTGGAGAAGTACTGTAAGAACAACGGCATCCAGTATACGGTCAAGTGAGGTGACACCATGAGGGCAAAGCATCTGGCAGTGGCGCTGACCGCGCTGCTGCTTTGCGCGTGTTTGGGCACAGGGGGTCTGGCGGAAGCGCTCACGAAGGCGCAGCTCTATCAGGCGGGGATTCAGTACCTCAGTTACATGAACGCCGAGGACATGGAGACCGCCATCACCTATTTCGAGAGCGCCGGGACCTATGGCCAGGCGAAGCGCTTCACGATGTATGCCCGGGCTTTGCAGGAAATCCTCACCGCGGAGACCGACGAGACGATGCTGGATTCGGCCCAGGTGCGGCTGAAGCGGATCGACAGTCCGGAGTTTGAACAGGAACTGGCGGACAACTTCCTGCCCAGCGTGCAGGACCTGCTGACCTACATGGAAGCCCGAAGGCTGGAGTCGGCCGGGAAGTATCAGGACGCCATCGCGAAGTACGCGGAGACGGAAGTGCTGGACGCCTTCGATCGCGTGGTGGCGCTGGAACTTGGCGCACAGGAACAGGAGTATCAGAAAGCCTTGGCGCTGTTCAACCAGGGCAAGTACATCGACGCGGCCATGATCTTCCGCAGCCTCAACTGGAAGGACAGCGCGGAGATGTACGAAAAGTGCATGGCGAACCATGCGCATGAGTGGACCGCCGCGACCTGCGAAACGCCCAAGACCTGCGTGTGGTGCGGCGTCACGGAGGGCAGCCCGCTGGGCCATCACTGGAAGGCGGCCGCCTGCACCGAGCCGAACATCTGCACCCGGTGCGGCCTGCCGGAGGGCAGCGCGCTGGGCCACAACTGGAAGGCGGCCACCTGTACCGCACCGAAAACCTGCGCGCGGTGCGGCGCCACGGAGGGCAGCGCGCTGGGCCACAACTGGAAGGCGGCCACCTGCACCGAGCCGAAGACCTGTACGCGGTGCGGTGCCACAGATGGCAGAGCCCTGGACCATGACTGGCAGGCCGCGACCTATACGCAGCCTCAGACCTGCAGGCGCTGCGGCAAGACCATCGGAAGTCCGCTGCAGACGACGCCGACTCCCAAGCCGGCCGGCAACACTCCAACCCCCACGCCGAAAACGGCCCAGCGGGTCACGCTGTCCGTGGGACAGACCTACACCTTCGGCCGGTATGAGCAGGACAACAACCAGCGCAACGGTCAGGAGGGCATTCAGTGGTACGTCCTGGAGGTCCAGGGCCGGCGGGCGCTGCTGCTCAGCGTCAAGATCCTGGACGCCGGGTCCTTCAGCAGCCGCAGCAACCGCTGGCAGAACAGCTCGGTCCGCCAGTGGCTGAACAACGCCTTCGTCTATGACGCCTTCACCGCGAAGGAGCGCGGCTGCCTTTCCAGCCGCGACGGAGACCAGGTCTTCCTGCTGAGCGTGGACGAGTGCAGCCAGTATGTCAGCGGCGGCAAGGCCAAGGCTTACGTCACCGCCTACGCCTCGGCGAGAGGGGCCTACACGGACGGGTCCACAGGGTACGGCTGGTGGTGGACCAGGACGAGGGACCGGTCGGACGACTATGTGTCCGGCGTCAACTCCAAGGGCGTCGTCAGCAACTTCCACATGGAAAAGGACAGCGGAGGTGTCCGGCCGGCGATCTGGGTGGATCTGGACGCCCTCTCCCGCTGAAAGGAGCATCACGGATGAACAGGAAACATCTGGCGATCGCGGTCGCCGCGCTGCTGCTGTGCGCGGCGGTGGTCTGGGCGTCGGCGGACGACACCCTCACCAAGGAGGAGCGATACAGGACCGGCATCACGTACCTCAGCTACCTGTCGGCGGAGGAGGTCGAGAAGTCCATCCCGTATTTTGAGAGCGCCGGGAGCTATGGCCAGGCGAAGCGCTTTGTGCTGTACGCCCAGGCGCTGGGGGAGATCTTCGCGGCGGAGGAGGACGGCAACAACCTCACCCTGGCCCGGATGCGCCTGGAGATGCTGGATGTGCCTGAGTTCGCGGCCGAGCTGGAGGCGTATGACCTGCCGGGTGTGTCGGACCTGCAGGTGTATATCAGGGCGCGCCGCTACGAGATCGACGGGAAATACGACGAGGCCATGGAGGCCTACGGCACCATTGAAAACACGCTGGACGCCCTGTACCGCCGGATGGACATCGCCATCAACAAGAACGACATGATCTACCAGAAGGCCATGGAGCTGTTCGGGGCGGAGGATTACATCGCCGCGGCGAAACTGTTTCAGGAGCTGAACGACTGGAAGGACAGCGCGGCCATGTACGGGAAGAGCATGGCGCTGCATCGGCACGAGTGGGTCGCCGCCACCTGCATGACCCCGAAGACCTGCACGGCCTGCGGGGCCACGGAGGGAAGTCCTCTGGGCCACGACTGGAAGGCCGCCACCTGCACGGAGCCGAAAACCTGCACCCGATGCGGTCAGACCGAAGGGAAAGCCCTGGGCCACAACTGGCAGGCCGCCACCTGTACGGAACCCAAGACCTGCCAACGGTGCGGGCTGACGGAGGGCAAAGGGCAGAACCACGACTGGAAAGCCGCCACCTGC
>JBGVCH010000093.1:0-30543 GCA_045226335.1 Christensenellales bacterium
TGACGGCTATGCCGACGCCTTCTATCTGCTGTGCATGCTCTCCGGCATCGAGTGCCGCCACATCCACGGCGCCGGCACGGACGAAGAGGGCTATACCGGCAGCCACATGTGGAACGCCGTCCGCCTGGACAACCGGTGGGTGATGGTGGACGTCACCTGGGACGACGGGGAGGACAGCGTCTCCTACATGTATTTCAACGTGGGCGGCGACCGGATGGCCGTCAACCACACCTGGGAGAGCCGCGCCCTGCCCTTCGCCGTCGCCGGTCCCGAGGACACAGGCCTGAAGCCGGCCGGCGTGTACACCGCCGCCGCGGACAGCTGGGACCAGGTGGAGGAAAGGCTGGCGGACGCCCTGTCCTGTTCCTGCACCCACTGCCAGCTGCAGGTCTCCGTGGGGCTGAACGTGACCGCCAATCTCGACCGCCTCAGCGCCATCATCTATGCCGCCGGCGTCGAGGACTACCGCTGGCACTTCGCCCGGAACTACCTGGAGATCATCCTGCTTCAGCAGCACGCGAACTACCGGCGCTGCGCCACGGAGGCGGAGGCCGTCGCCTTCATCAACTCCTTTGCCGGCGCCGAGCCCCCGGCCGAGATCAAGCTGGGCTTCACGCAGTCCCTGGGGGCGCAGCTGTTCGCGGACGGCCACAGCGGCCTGCGGCGTCTGCTGGCCCGGACCCGTCTGGCCCATCCCGACGTCTATTCCTACTCCGACGACAGCCAGACCGTGATCCTCCGGGATCTCGCCTTCGTCCCGCCGCTGGCGGAGGTCCGCTCCTTCGGGGAACTGCAAACTTTCCTGCGGGGCGCCCTGTCGGACCGGCCCCGGCAGCTCACCTTCCTGGCGGACAGCAGCCTGAGACTGTCCGCGGACATCCGGCCGGTCAGCGATGTCGTGTACCGCTGCGGCGTCAGCGAGGGGTTCACCTACGTGATCACCGGCGACGTGCGGGTAACGCTCTCGGGGCTGACGTACCACGACTGGTTCGCCTACTGCGAGACCGAGGAGGACGTCCGGAACTGTCTGCAGGAATACCGCTGGGCCGCCTGCCCGGGCTTCACCGTCTACTGTTCCGACACCCTCTACCGGGCCCTCAGCCCGGAGGGCGGAAGCGCCTTTTTCCGGCTGCTGCGGGAGGCGGGCTTCGAGGACGCGTCCCTGAGTTCCAGCGACACGTACTGCTATTTCACCGTCTCCGCCGGATTCTGACCCAACTGTTACAATCTTTCCCGTCCTATGGATTTTCTGACGCTTTTCTGTTATGATACTTCCGAACACGACTGATATTGGAGGCTGAGCGAATGCGCCGACTTTGTTTATGGCTGCTGATCCTGACGCTGCTCCCCCTGGCGGTGCTGGGCGAGGGGGCCCCGGAGCTGTCCATCTCCCTGTCTGGGGATGAGATCCGGCCCGCCCGCTCCTCCCTGATCTCCTTCACCCTTCCGGAAGCGGGCACCGTCTCCATCACGCTGGAAAGCGCGGAAGGCGAGGTCCTCTCCGTCATCATCCCGGAGGCGGAGTGCTCCGCGGGCACCAATTACACCTGGTGGAACGGTACCTACGAAGGGCTGTTTGCTCCCGCCGGCGAGGCCTTACTGACGCTGCGCTGGAACGGACAGACCGCCTCTGCCGGCGTCACCGTTGGGAAGCCCGCGCCTTACATCACCGCCGTGGTCACATCAGGGAACAAAATCGATCCCGACAGCCCCGAGCTGCGCATCACCGGCGCGCTCTCCGCCCCGGGCATCCTAAGAGCGGCACTGGACCTGATCACCGACGGCGAGATCTTCACCCTGGCGGAGACCGAGACCGCCGCGGAAGCCCTGGACCTGACCCTTCGGGCGGACAATGCCCTGGGCGAGGTGCTGCCGGACGGCGATTACCGCCTCACGCTGCAGCTGGTGGCCGCCGACGGCGACCTGTCCGACGACGTGGTCATCCGCTTCTCCGTGGCGGACGGGGCCGCTCCGGCCGAGGCCGCCGGCGAGCTCACCCAGGAGCAGGCTCTGCCGGAAGGCGCCGATGACACGGTGCCCGGTGAGGACCAGTCCGCTGAGGACGGCACCATCGGGGCTGCGGACGCTCCCCGGGCTGCCGCGGCCGGCAACGACCAGTCCCGGTACACCCCCTCCTACGGCAGCCCCTATGCCGGTCAGGACACCACGCTGAACTACTGGACCCTTCCCATGGACATCACCGACGAGGCGGCTGTGTGGGAGATGCTGATGAAGCCCATCACCGTGGTGGACAACGGCAAGAAGAACGCGGAGCGCTCCCAGATCGTGATCCGCAAGGAGCCCACCGACAGCTCGGACGGCGTCGGCGTCGTGACCTGCGTCACCCAGAGCGTCCACGTGCTGGAAACCCAGGGCGACTGGACCCTCATCGAGTGCTATTCCTCCTCCTTCCACGACAGCAAGGTCAAGAACTGGAACGCACTGGTGCAGGGCTGGGTCCCCACCAAGTACCTCAAGACCAAGACCCCCGACAGTCACATGGGCCTGGTGGTGGACAAGCTGACCCAGCGGCTGTACATCTTCGTGGACGGCGCCCTCTATGATACCCTGCTGGTCTCCACCGGCAAAGTCAATGCCAAACAGCCCTACAACGAAACCCGTTCCGGAGAGTTCCTGATGCTGGTCCCCGCCGTGGGCGGCTTCCAGGACGGCAGCATGTATGTGGACAAGGCCATCCGCTTCAACGGCGGCGACCTGCTCCACGAGGTCCCTTACACCAAAGCCAAGGACGGCAGCAAATACTACGGCACCTATGAGCCCTTTCTGGGCACCAAGGCCAGCCACGGCTGCATCCGCGTCCAGCGCCACGCCACCCCTAAGGGCGTTAGCATCAGCTGGATCTGGAAAAACAAAAAGAACTACACCAAGATCGTCGTCTGGGAGGACTGGCAGGGCCGCCAGATCCCGATTCCCGACGACAGCACCGTGATCTACTACAACCCCAAGGGCGGCAAGTATTACCACTCCTGCGAGACCTGCAATTCCGCCAAAGGAAAGACCTTCTCCCCCTTCACCTACGGGGAGCTGGAGGAAGAGGGCTTCGCCAAGCTGACGTGCTGCCCCTGGTGCAATCCGCCCCTTCGCCGCGGCGACCTGGAAGCCATCAACGAGGTTTACGCCCCGGGAGGAGACCACAACCCGATCCTCACCGAGGCCCGGGCCAAGCAAGGATTTGGTGAGCAATGAACGTCATTGACATCGGTATTCTGGCGGTCCTCGGCGTCAGCGTGCTGTTCGGCATGTACCGCGGCTTCGTGTCCACGGTGCTGAACACAGGCGGATGCCTGGTGTCCTTCGGCGCGTCCTTCTGGCTGTACCCGGCGCTGTCCGGCTGGTTTGAGGGCAACGAGGGGCTGCAGGCCACCCTGCTGAACTACACCGACGCTTCCCGCCGGATCGGGGACGCGGTGCTGAGCAACAAGAACGTCGCGACCCTCAGCGTCAGCGAGATCACCGAGGTGGTGAAGCGGGCCGGCCTGCCGGGTTCCCTGGGGGACCTGCTGCAAAACGCCCTGACCAGCCGTTCCTTTGCCGGACTGTCCACGGTGGAGGAGTATGTCAGCCAGGTCATCGTCACGGTCTGCATCAACATCCTCTGCTTCGTGGCGACCTTCATCCTGCTGTATCTCGCGGTCTCCCTGATCATCAGCCTGATCGAGCATGTCGTCCAGTTCCCCGTGCTGAAGCAGCTGGACTCTGCCGTCGGCGGGCTCTTCGGCGTGCTGCGCGGCTTCGTGCTGCTGCTGGTGCTCTTCACCCTGGTGCCCATGGCCGAGGCCATGCTGCCCATCACCAGCGGCACGGGGTACACGGCGCTCACCGGTCTGTTGGACGGTTCAAGCCTGGCCGGTCTCGTGCGGAGCGACGCCCTGGTGCGGGCCATCATGCGCGGACGGATGTTCGGGTGAAGCTGATTTCAATTCAGAATACCGGGTAAACAAAGGGATTTCGCGGTCTGCGGACCACGACCAGGGCTTTCCGATCGCCCTGGACCTTCGGTCGAGTGCAGTTTGTTGGTTTATAAGGCTTACTTGAATAGTTTAAGGAAAGCTGCCAGTCGTAAAGGCTGACAGCTTTTCGCTTGGCGCGTTATTCGGTCTTGGGTTCCGGGCTTTCCTCCTCCATGATGCTCTTCAGCCCCGCGATGTCCTCCACGGGGATGCTGAAGAGGACGGTGTGGGCCGGCGTTCCGACTCCGGCCTTGTCCATCACGGCCCGCATGACATCCCGGCGGGTCTTCTGGTTGAGGAGGACCAGCACCATTTCCTTTTCCGCCGCCAGGGAGACGCCCATGAATTTCCGGGCCAGCTCACCGGCCGTGCCCTTGGCATGGATCACCGTTCCGCCGCCGGCCCCGGCGCTCCTGGCCGCGTCCATCACCGCATCCGACCAGCCGTTCTCGCAGATGCACACCACCAGGGAATAGGGATAGACGTTGAAATCCATTTCGTTCACCTCGTTCGGATCAAATTCCTGGCCGCCCAGGAGCATGTTCAGGCTGCTCCGGCCGCCGGCGGACTCCATGGGGATGGCCATGGCAATGCCGCTGCCGGGCACGTTCAGGCCCATGTCGCTGACCGCGTGGTTCAGGACATGCCTGGTTTTTTTGTGAGGGACCGTCATCATCAGCAGGGTCTTCTCGCTGGAGGCCAGGCCAAGCCGCTCCCGCAGGCTCTTTCCCGCCGTGCCGAGACAAGGAAAGGAGAGTACGGACAGCAGCCCCTCCCCTTCCAGGAAGGTCTGCCACCTGTCCCCGTCCTCCCGGGGCACGATCAGGGTCAACAGCGTCAGTTTGTTCATATCACAGCCTCCTGTGTCGGGAACCGGATCACAGCTCGATGATGTCTTCCGCGGGGACGGCTTCCTGCTCCGCCTCGTGCTTCTGCCTGTACCGGAACAGGATGCCCAGCACCTGGATGGCGATCAGCGGGGTCATGGCCACCAGGGCCACCACGCCGAAGGCGTCTGTGGCCACATTGCCGCCGGAGGCCTCACAGGCGCCCATGGCCAGGGGCAGGATAAAGGTCGCCGTCATGGGCCCGGAGGCCACGCCGCCGGAGTCGAAGGCAATGGCCGTGAACATGGGGGGCGCCAGGAGCATCATCAGGAAGGCCAGACAGTAGCCCGGCACGATGATGTACAGGATCGGGATGCCCAGCAGCACCCGGAGCATGCTCAGCCCGATGGACACCGCAACGCCCGCCGAGAGCGAAAGGCTCAGGGCTTTCTTGGGGATGGCGCCGGCGGTCATCTCATAGACCTGGGTGTTCAGTACCTGGACCGCGGGCTCTGCGCTGACCGTGAACCAGCCCAGGATCATCCCCAGGGGCACCAGCATCCACCGGACGCCGCTGCCGCCGATGGCCCGGCCCAGGTAGTTGCCCACGGGCATGAAGCCCACGTTGACCCCCAGCAGGAACATCACCAGGCCGAAATAGGTATAGAACAGGCCCACCGTGATCCTCCGCAGGGCGGAGCCCTTGATGTGCAGGCTGAAAAACTGGAAGAACAGGAAGAACAGCAGTACCGGCGCCAGGGACTTGCCCACCTCCAGGAGGTACTCCGGCACCCGGTGGCTGAAGGAATCAAACAGTTCCATGGAGGTGGCCGCCTCCGTCAGCGCGATGGGATCGGAAGCCGAGTCCTCCGCCCTGTAGATGATGCTCAGCACCATCACCGCCAGGATGGGCCCGACGCTGGAGAGCGCCACCAGGCCGAAGGAGTCCGCCTCGGCGCCTTTGTCGGAACGGCTGGCCGCCACGCCGGCGCCCATGGCCATGATGAAGGGGACCGTCATGGGGCCGGTGGTGACGCCGCCCGCGTCAAAGGCCACCGCCATGAAATTCTTCGGCACAAAGAAGCTCAGGATAAACACCGCGCCGTAGGTGATCAGCAGCAGCAGGGACAGAGGTACCTGCCGCAGGATGCGGTGCAGGGCCATGGACAGAAAAACCCCCACGCCCAGCGCCACGCTGAGGATCATGGTCCAGTTGGGAATGGCCGCCACCTGGGTGGCCAGCACCGTCAGGTCCGGCTCGGACACCGTGACAAATGCGCCCACCAGAAAACCGGTGATCAGCACCACCCGCACGCTCCTGGACCGGGTGATGGCCGTGCCGACGCCCTCACCGATGGGTGTCATGGCCATTTCCGTGCCCAGGTTGAACAGGCCCATGCCGATCACCAGCATCACCGAGGCCAGCACAAAACCGCCCAGCGCGTCCACGGGCAGCGGGATAAACAAAAAGCACAACACCAGCACCAGCAGGCTGATGGGAGCGATGCTGCGCAGGGCCTCCCGCCACTTCTCCCGCAGAGTCAGATGCTGCTGGCCGTGCTTCTGGCCGCCGCTGCGCCGAAAGATGCGTCCGAGACCCGGTTTCGGTTTTCCGGCAGTCCGATCAGTCATCCGCCCGCGCTCCTTCCAGCCCTTGTGTTCCGCCACCATTATAGTTGAAGACGACGGATTATGCAAGGGGCTTGAAACCCGTCCGCGGTTTTGCTATAATCACATCAGCAATAAAGAACGGAGGCGATCCCATGCTTCAGGCCAAGCTGATCATGGACCGGGATTTCACTGTCGGCGCGGTGGACCCGCGGATTTACGGTTCCTTTATCGAGCACCTGGGCCGCGCGGTGTACGGCGGCATCTACGAGCCCGGCCATCCCACGGCGGACGGCGACGGCTTCCGGCAGGATGTCATCGACCTGGTGAAAAAGCTGGGGGTGCCCGTGGTGCGCTACCCCGGCGGCAATTTTGTGTCGGGATTCAACTGGGAGGACAGCGTCGGCCCCCGGGAAAGCCGGCCGAAACGGCTGGACCTGGCCTGGTTCACCACGGAGACCAACGAGGTAGGCCTGCATGAGTTCGCCCACTGGGCGAAAAAGGCCGGCACCGAGGTCATGTACGCCGTGAACCTGGGCACCCGCGGCCCGGACGCCGCCCGGAACGTGGTGGAATACGCCAACCATCCCGGCGGAAGCTACTGGAGCGATCTCCGCCGGAAGAACGGCGAGAAGGACCCCTTCAACATCAAACTCTGGTGCCTGGGCAACGAGATGGACGGCCCCTGGCAGATGGGTCAGAAGACCGCCTATGAGTACGGCCGGGTCGCCAACGAGGCCGCCAAGGTGATGAAGTGGGTGGATCCCTCCATCGAGCTGGTGGCCTGCGGCAGCTGCTCCCACGAGATCCCCTCTTTCGGCTCCTGGGAGTACGAGGTCCTGTCCGAGTGCTACAACAACGTGGATTACGTCTCCCTCCACCGCTATTACGGCAACCCCACCGGCGACACCCCGGGCTTCCTGGCCAGGGCCATGGATCTGGACGACTTCATCTCCGAGGTGGTGGCCATCTGCGACGCCGTGGGCGGCAAGAAGCACGCGAAGAAGAAGCTGAACCTGTCCTTCGACGAGTGGAACGTCTGGTATCACTCCTCCGAGCAGGACAGGGAAGTCTGGAAGCGCGGCAAGTGGAACCGCGCCCTGCCGCTGCTGGAGGACGTGTACAACTTCGAGGACGCCCTGCTGTGCGGCTCCATCCTCATCACCTTCCTCAAGCACGCGGACCGGGTGAAGATCGCCTGCCTGGCCCAGCTGGTGAACGTCATCGCTCCCATCATGACCCGCAACGGCGGCGGCGCCTGGGCCCAGACGATCTACTGGCCCCTGATGCATGCCTCAGCCTACGGCAGGGGCACGGCGCTGAAGCCGCTGGTTTCCTCCCCCGTCTATGACTGCAAGGATTTCCAGGGCGTGCCCTATGTGGACGCCGCTGCCACCATGGCGGAAGACGGCAGCGTCACCGTCTTTGCCATCAACCGCTCCCTGACGGAGGACGCCCTGCTCACCGGCGATCTCCGGGCTTTCGGGGACCTGAAGCCGGCGGAGCACATCGTCCTCCACCACGACGACATGAAGGCCGTCAACACGGAGGAAGCCCCCATGACCGTCGCCCCCCAGGCCGGCCCGGGCGCGGCCCTCGACGGCGGCAAGCTGGAGGTCTGCCTCCCCGCCGCCAGCTGGAACGTCATCCGGCTGAGCAAGTAACCATCAAAAAAGCGCGGCAGTCAGGCCCTGAGCGCTCCTCCTGCCGCGCTTTTTTCGTACCGGTACGGTTTTCAGTTTTTCTTCTTTCCCTTTTTCTTCTTGCCTTTTTTCTTGTCTCTCTTTTTATCTTCCTTCCGGGCTTTTTCCTCTTCTCCCGTCCGGGGGTTGTCCTCAAAGGCTTGATTCGCCGTCAAAGGTGTCGGGGCCGCCGGGGGTTCGGGTTTCTGACCGGCTCGCGCCGCGCGCATCGTTTTCCCTCTCTTCTCGGCGCCGCTCATCATCTGCGCGATCGTATCGGCCGTTTCAAAGGGAAGATACCTGCGTGCCGTGACCGCGTCAAAGATCAGCAGGCTCAGGACACCCAGGGCCATCAGGCTGTAGCAGACAACCGCCAGGTTGCTCTTGAGCCAGTCCATGGCCGTCTCACTCAGAGGCAAGGGATCGATCAGGTAGTCCGTCTTGTCCATGGCGAACTGCAGGAAGATCTCCCACGCCACGAACAGCACCACGATCACGATGCCCGCCGGAAGCCATGCGCGCAGCTGATGGCGCTTTTTCAGCAGGATACAGCGCCGGAGGATGATCACCACCGCCGCCAGGGCACACAGCACCTGCTCCGTGCGGACAAAGCTGATCTGGATGTAAACCACCCGAAGGACCTCGAACATGATCTGTCCGCAGCAAAGGCCCATCACCGCCCGCTCAAAGCACAGACCGGGGCACACAGGGGAGAACTTCAGCCATCTGCTGGTCCACAGCCCGCAAAACACGGCCGCCAGGGCCGCCAGCATAAAAATCGCCAGCGTCCAGCCGCCCCAGTCATCCTGCACTGCCAACGGGAAGAACTGCAGCGCCTCGGCGTCCACATAGTCTCCGACACCCAGATCCCCCAGGAAGCCCTCCGCTGCCCGGGCCACCGCCACCATCAGACAGGCCGGCACCGCGAAGGTATCCAGCGCGCACAGCACCTTCTCGCGGCAAATAAGGGCCGCGAAGACCGCGCCCAGCACAAAGCCCAGGCAACCGCACACGAAAGAGAAGGTTTCCGGGTTCAGCTGGATCAGCGCCGCGGCGCCGTAAATGTTGAACTGGTCAAAGCGGAAGGCCAGATAGAGCAGCTTTGAAAGCACCGCCGCCAAGGGCAGACCCAGCACCACCGTGAACAGGGCCATCCTGCGCTTCTGTTCCGCCATGTACAGGATCAGGCAGTGCAGCCAGGCCATCGCGACCAGGCCCAGGCACATGACGGCCAGCCAGGAAGCATTGAAGGTCATGGTTCAATTCATCCCTTCCATGGACGCGAAATAGATGATATCCACAAGCTTCCGGGTGCTGGCGTTGCCCGGATCGTTGACCTTTTTGCCGTTGAAGGCCAGCACGGTGGAGTCACCGCCGTCGAGATTATAGGCCACCTGAACATCCAAAGACGCCACCAGCTCCGCGAACTCCCGCAGGGTCATGCCCCTGGAGCCCCGGGCGGGGCCTGCACAGCAGACCGCCTTGTAGTGCAGCGGACCCACCTGACAGATGGCCATGCGCTGCCGCTTGTCGCCGGTGCTCATGTCGATGAATCGGTCCGCACCGTTGAAGTCCTCCACCATCACGCCGTTGTCCACCAGGATCGGGCCGAAGGAGAAGGCGTTGACGATCTTCTTGCCCTCAAACGTCTCGGTCACCGTGCCGGTCTGGGGGCGGTACAGCACGTGGAAATCGCCGTCCTCATCAATGAGGAGCACATCCATCACCGTGGATTTCCAGTGGCCTTCCGTGTCCAGGTTGTTCAGATAGGTCACGCCCTGGCGGATCACGCAGCCGAAGCCGTTCTTGCCAGTGGCGTTGCTGTTGTCGCCGTTGATGGCCACCACCGCGTTGACATAATTGGCCAGCCGCACACCGTCCATGACCCGGTTGGACTCAAACCCGCCGGCGGAAACCGTCCGAAGCTGGGACGCGTCCTGGATCACGATGTCTGCCACCCAGTAGTCGCAGTTCCTGGAGCGGCCGCTCTCCACGGACACGGTGATGGTGCTGTCCTGGTACCCCGACTGGGTAAAGTTCCGGCCCACCGGCACAACACCCGGGGTAAAGTCGATGGGCAGGCTCGCCCCATCCCCCAGCGCCACCGGCACCAGCACACAGCAAACCGCAAGACACAGCATCAGGCGTCGGATCATACGTCAGCACCTCTTGTCGTCATTCATCGAAAAGCAGCCGCAGCTGCCGTCCATATTCTACCCTAAACCGGTTTGCTCTGTCAATCATCGCGCGTGGTTTTTCGCAAGATTTACATTTGCAGGGGCGGCGAGTCGCCGAAACTTGGCACAAAATGCTTGACAAAACGGCGCGAATCGTGTATGATGGTCCTCGCCGCCTGAGAGCGGTGCATGACGCGGGGTGGAGCAGTTTGGCAGCTCGTCGGGCTCATAACCCGGAGGTCGTAGGTTCGAGTCCTACCCCCGCAACCATTTGGCTCCGTAGCTCAGTTGGCTAGAGCATTCGGTTCATACCCGGAGTGTCATTGGTTCGAGTCCAATCGGAGCCACTGCCCGCAAGCCCTTACTGCATAAAGGTTTGCGGGTTTTCTCTTTGGTGATGAACTTGACCATGAAAACCCTGAGAAGACCTGTACCATCTTCTCACTCACCACTTGTGCGCCGGACCTTTCAGGCTTATACATGGATTGTCACCGGACGGAATAATCACAGGCGCAGAGTGGACATACCGATGCGCCAGGCCGGTTTGCTGAAATTGATCAAAGGAGAGATCGTGATGTTGAACTGGAAGGTCCGCGTGGCCGTCATTGTGGGATTGGCTCTGTTGTGCCTTGGTATTGCCCTGGCCGACGATGGCGACACCGTCACCGTGTCTTTCGATGTCAACGGCGGAAGCTATTCCATGGCCAGTCAGCAGACTCCGGCGGGATCCGCGTTTACCCTGCCGGACTGCTATTTCCGGCCGCCGGAATACCAGCGATTCAGCGCCTGGCAGATCGGCAGCGACGCGGAGAACCTGAAGGCCCCCGGAGACAGCATCATCGTGACGGAAGACACCGTTGTGAAAGCGGTCTGGGGATACAGCCTCTGGGGCGAACTCCAGCGGCAGACCAACACCTATGGCTATATCGATCACTATCTGCAGGAGGACCTGACGGCCGCCTACGGCGAGAGCGCCATCGTGATTCCGGCCAATCATACCTTCTATCTGGACCTGAACGGCCATACGATAAGTCGCGGCGCATCATCCGCTCAACGGGACGCGGTGTTTGAGGTGAACGGCACGCTGATTATCGAGGACACCGTGGGCGGCGGGCAGATCACCGGCGCCTTTGGCAGCGGCGCCATCGTCAGCTATTCAACCAGCGGCGTGTTCATCCTGAGAAGCGGCAGCATCACCGGAAACATCGTGGGAAACGGCGCGGTGTATATGCCGGGGGGAACCTTCGTCATGGAAGGCGGCGCCATCACCGGCAACCAGTGCATGTATAACGGGATCACGGTGAAAACCCTCCGGATGAGCGGCGGCGGCATCACCGATAACACGGGCGGTTTCATGGTGGACCCGCGGGCAGCGGTCAGCGCAGGCGTCCGGGTCATGCCCGGCTGCACCTTTGAAATCTCCGGAGACGCGGTCATTTCGGGCAATGTGATCGGCACCAGGCAGGCCAACGTTTTTCTGGATGAGGGCAGCGTGATGACCGTCAAGGGTTCCCTGACGGGGAGCGTTCCTGTCGGTGTGACAGCGGCGGCCGATGTGGCCACGGTCACCTCCGGCCTTGCCGGCCACGGTGACCTCAGCCGTTTTGCCTGCGACGCTTCCGACTGCGCGGCTCTGCTCTCCGGTGAGGGGGAAGCGGTGCTGGTGCATAAGCTCACTGCCTCCGGCGCTGATATGGTGCTCCCGGCGGACACGGAATCCATCGGGGATCGCGCTTTTGAGGGGACAGATGCCGCTACGGTCTGGATCCCGGACGGCTGCACGCTCATCGGCGAGGAGGCCTTCCGAAACAGCAGTCTCGTTCTGATCCGCATCCCGGCCGGCTGCGCTGTCGGCTCCTACGCCTTCGCCGATTGCGGGACGGTTTATATCATCTCCGCGGCGAACAGTCCGGCGGCGGCTTATTGCGCGGCGCATGACAACTGTGTGCTTGTGGAAGAGTGACGGAAGCCGCTGAATGCCCCATGCGAAAAGAGAGCCCGCGCGCAAAGGCCGGTCTCTCTTTTTGTGTTGTCACGATTTACATAGGCCGTTGCGCAATCCTCGCCCGCGAAGCGCCGCACCCGTTCGGCCGCTGATCGGAGCGTCCTCCGTCCGTACAACGGCGGCAAAACAGTTGATGTTGTTTTCTTTGCAGCGTATTCAGCGTGATTGTCCTTGAATGACATGAACAAATCAGAATGAACACGCTAAAAGGGCTGCCCTTGCGTTGGCTTATACCGGATCCCGCGAAATCATTGGGAATCAAGGGTATATTTGAGCCCTGCTTCCTTGCAGAAGGCTTCCGCATCGCTTCCCGGCACAACATGCAGGTTCGGCCCACCAGCACCCTGATCGTAGAAAGCGCCCGGGTCGATCTCGATCAGGCTGGCGGGCAGGAAGATGTCCACATCCGTACAGTAAACGAAGCTTCGTTTTTCAAGGGTTGTCACACCTTCCGGAACCATGATTTCACATGGAGGATTTGTTTCGATGAATGCTTCATAGCCAATGATCTCCACACCGGTCGGGATTTCATAGCGTCCGCCGCGAAACGCCTCCGGGACACAAATCAGCCGCTTGTCTGTTTTATCAATGATTGCGCCGTTGATGACCTCAAGATGCGGGTTGTCCGGTGAAACCGTGATCCGGGTAAGCGAATCGCATCCGTAGAATGAGGTTCCGGCCATTTCCCGAACCGTTGACGGCAGGTAAACCGTTTTCAGGTCCTCGTTCCCCCAGAAGGCATACGTTCCGATGATAATCAGCCCTTCCGGCAGACGAAGACTGGATAGACCGCAGGCACCGAAGCTGAATTCACCGATGCTGCGCAGGCTTTCGGACCAACGCACTTCCATTAAACCATAGTTTTCGCCAAAGGCACTTTCCCGGATTTCCGTCACGCCGTCCGACAAGACCAGTGTCTCGATCCCAGCCTGAAAAAACGCATATTCATCAATCACCGAGATCCCATCCGGAATGATGCAGTCAGAGTCTACACCTTTGGGCACGCAGCAGATCAGGACGCCCTTATCCAAATCAAACAGCATACCGTGCTCAAACCGGAGAACGGGATTACCTTCCGCGATTGTGATCAGGTCAAGTCTTGAGCAATCTCTGAAGGGATTTGTGCCCACCTCTGTAAGGCTCGCGGGAATGGAGATTTCCGTCATCCTTGAGCAGCCGTAAAAAGCACTGTTGCCAAGCCGCGTCAGTCCCTCCGGCAGAGACAGCGACATGAGATTGCCGCAGGCATAAAACGCACTGCTCCCGATTTCCCGGAGACTGACAGGCAAAGAAACCCGCTCCAAGTTCCTGCAGCTGCCGAAAGCCCTCTCGCCGATGACCGTCACGCCTTCCGGCACGATAACAGACGTCAGCGTTCTATTCCCGGCGAAGGCGCCCTCGCCAATGATAGCAGTCCCTTCCGGTATCTCGCACTCAGTCAGCACAAGTTCTGCGGGGCAGAGGAACAGGCAGGCGTCTTCCCTGCGGAAAAGCATGCCATCGATGACCTGCCAGCAGGGGTTGTCAGACGACACCGTGATTTTCCCGATGGTCCTGCCAAAGCAGTCCGCTCCACCCAGCTCCGCCAGGTTTCCGGGCAGCGCGATTTCTTTCAGGCTATTGCCCATGAACGCGCCGTCACCGATGGAGACCAGAGACTCTGGCAGGGTCACGGCTGTGATCTTGCACCCCCAAAATGCATCCTCGCCGATGGTTTCAAGACCATCCGGCAAAACGACGGACATGATGTCATTGTAAAAGAATGCCCGATCACCGATGGATCGGATTCCATGCGGCAGTGTTAAAGTGGTCAGTCCGACACGACTGAAGGCCCCGCTGCCAATCGCGGTCACGGGAATGCCGTCCAGTTCAGCGGGTACTGCAGCCTCTTTGTCACTGCCGTTGTATTTCACGATTTCCGCCGTTCCGTCCTCCAGCAGGACATAATCGTAATCACCGCAGATAAGCGGTTCAGGGGGCACTTCGGCTGTTTGTTCCGCCCAGCCGCTCACGGGTATCAGGCACAGGAGCAGCAGGCAAACAATGAGTAGCCGTTTCATGGCCATTTCCCTCGCTTTCATCAAAACCGGGTCACGCCAAAGTATGGCCCTCACAGGCTCATCGCGTCAGACGGCCGGGGCGTCCGGGCCTGCCAGACATCGCCGTTGCGGTAAAAGAGCACGGTAACCGTCTCGCCCTCGCCGAAGTTGGGTTTATTTGCCTGACAACCGCACGCACAGTGTAATATTCGACGTTTATTCGCGCTCGCCTTCCCCGTAGGAAGCCTGCAGAGCATCCGTATTGACCGGAATCCGCATGACCAACGTGTACCTAATCTGGTCTCCATCACCGAATGGTCTTAACACGACATATGTTCCGATCTCATCCCGGTATCGGTTTGTTTCTGTGATCGTCCCCACCGGGATCCCAAAGCATCCGAAAACGCTATCCTTGGATGTGACCAACGTTTCGCCGGCGTCAATGGTCAACCCGTCCGGCAGGTCGTACATCCTGCAGGTGCGTGTTCCGTTCGCGCGGTACGCGCCTCGGACAGTTCCCGACACTTTCCCCGGTTCATAGTCTGATTCGAGCGAAACGGCGATGGGGATCCTGCTGTCAAGGACTGTGCGCACGACGGCGGTGTCCGGTGCGACATCCTCGATATATCCGATCAGCACGCTGTTGAAGACAACCGCCATGTAAGGTTCGATCCCCTGCCGTGAACCTTTGTCAATCACAAACGAGCGCACAGGATCGCACCCATCCGCGCTGATAACCGTGCAGACCAGTGGATCCAGCGACGGATTCCGGATGACTTCCTCAATCAGGATTCTGTAAGTGTCATACTCAATCTCTGTCGGAATATCCTGATCGATATACTCCAACCGCAGCTTTCTTGTGTCCGCGTATAAATCGGGCAGCTCTCCAAACACGTTCCGGTCCAGGCTGTACACGATCTGCAGCCGTGGCGACGAATCCACCAGCATCATGGCAACCGTCACACCGCTGGCCTTGTTTCTGAGTTCTACGGTCCAGACCGTCTGTGTCCCCGCTGCTCTGGAAATGACCGGCTCCGTGTTGTCCGGCACCCAATCATGGGTGAGTGATTCCGCGATCACGGCTTCCACTTCCGTATCGGTGTAGGCCCGAAATGCTGCATGTGGTTCTTCGGGCTTTGCAGTTGTATCCACGACAAAAATGAAAACCGCGTCCTCCCCCGTCTCCATCAAGCCGCTGAGCGGTATCAGGCACAGCATCATCACCCAAAGCAGCATCAGGCGTTTCATGGTCATTTCCCCTTTTTCAAAACCGGGTCACGCCGAAGTATGGCCCTCACAGGCTCATCGCGTCAGACGGCCGGGTCATCTGGGTCTGCCAGACAGCGCCGTTGCGATAGAAGAGCACGGTGACCGTCTCGCCTTCGTCGACATTGTATGAAGCCCGGGCCAGGGAGGTCGCGCCAAAGATTCGCACGTCCCCGATGGCCAGCAGCACGTCGCCGGCCTGGAGCCCTGCCAGATCCGCCGCGGAGCCTTCGGTCATGCCGGTGATCATCAGGCCTTCCCGCATGTTGTAGAACGCCGCGATCTCCGGGTCCACATAAGCGCCCTTGACGCCGGGATCCCAGGCCTCGGCCAGCTTCCGCTCCTGCTCGGTGAGCGGCGTGACGGCCCGGGGCTGGTAATCCTTCGGAACGCCCTTTCCGAAGGCGAACCAATGGAGCTCGTCGTCCGGAATCCGCACGGTCTGCCCGCTCTCGGTGTGATAGGCTGTGATGGCCACCATGCAGCCGGCGAAGTAGTAGTCGCCCATCTCCATGGTCATCTGCCGCACGTTGTCCTTGCCAATGGTGTCGCGCTCCTCGGACCAGGTGAAGGCCGTCAGCTCATCGGAGACGGTGATCTTGTCGCTGAGGCTGCCCAGCAGGAAGCGCTCACCGTAGGTGCTGTACAGACGGAGGCTGAAGTCGAAGGCGTCGATCTTCTCGCCCGCTTTGTTCTGCAGGGAGATGCTGATCCTGCCGCCGCTCTTGCTGTTGGCTGTGACCTGGCCCTTGGTGATGACGATGGGATCCGGGTTCTCCGGAACGACGCCCCGGATGTTCCTGGCCTTCGACGAGAAGAGGAGCGCCTGGAATTCGGCAGAACAGATGCCGTCTTGGGCCATGTCGTTCTTTTTCTGGAAGTTCTTGATCAGGCCGGTGAACTGGTTGTTGAGCTTATTGCTGCTCCCGCCGCCCTCATAGCCCAGCGCATTGAGCCTGGCCTTGATCTTCGGGACCATGGGGTCTTCCTGGTTGAGCTCGATCAGGTGGTACTGGGAGGGATCCGGCGCGCCCGGCAGCGTGTCCGGGTCTACCAACCCGCTGACGGTCAGGACGGGAAACGCAGCCTCGTTTGTCACTTTGATGACCGTGCCCTCAGGGATGTCGGCGGCCGACGTTCTTGTGATGGCTTTCTTGGCGATGACCAGGTCAATGTCATCCGCCAGGATCCAGCCGCTCTTCTCCGTGGCGATGATGGTCACCCTGTACCATCCCTGCCCCTCGGACAGGAGCTCTTCCTCGATGCGGACCTGGGTGCCCAGATCCACCGTTCCGTCCACCACGCCCTTCTCAGAGGCACTCATGTAAACCTTGGTTTCGGCGTTGACGTACCCGATCTGCACCTCCTCCGCCAGGATCGGCATGGCAGTGAGCAGCAGACACAGGATCAGGGTCAGTGCTGTCAGCTTTTTCATGGGATGACCTCCTTTTTTCTTGGTCATTATATTGCTTTTGTTTCGCTTTTAATGGCTTAATTCCTTCTGATATTCTCTTCCCAATTATGTCAGTCCATTGCGAGGGCATAACAGAACCAGCATTCACTCCCACTTCAGGCCGTGATTTGACACAACCGGCAGCACCGTAAAGGGCACGCGCACATCCGGTGCACCACCGGTTCCGTAATCACACAGGTACACCCAGCAGCTGCCATCCTGATCAACGGATATGCCCGGACTGTAGTCATGATGATAGGAACAGTCCCGGACGTCAAGACCGATCAGATTCAGTTCCGAATCGACAGTCAAGCGCCACACAAAATAGATCTGACGGGAGTTTGCCACCGCACTGCCGTATGCCACCAGGGTTCCGTCGTTCTGTTCCACAAGTTGACGGGATCTGATGATCAGTCTGTCGCCGGACAGTTTCTTCGTCGAAACGGTCTCACCATCCACGTTGATCACCGATATGGCCACAGGGCCGTAATTCCCATCATTTCTGCACCGAACAACCGCCGTCAGCCCTTCGGCCAATGGCACGTGCGTTACCAGCCCCCCGTGCGGGATTCGGATCCGCTGAATCACTTCTCCGTCTGTCACGCGGACATAAGCTTCGTTTATATGGTCATGGCTGAAGAGCACACATGACCAGTCCGTTTCGCTCCGCATGGTGATGGACTGAATGTTATTGCAGGCATCTTCGCCCAGATTCCCGTGCCAAAGCTCCTGACCGGCAAAATCATACAGCATTGCTTCGCCTGACTCAAAGCCAATCATAAAGCCATATTCACCGAACGCACCTCGAACCCCGGCGCCATGCCATTCCCGTATCTTTCTCAGGCTGTTACCATCCCATACCTGATACACAAGATAGTCCCACTTCCTGTCGATAGGGAGTTCGGCATCCGACATCAGGATCCCGCATGTTCCATCCGGCAGGCCGGTGATGTCATACCCTCCGCGCAGCGCGGGATAATCACCGAAAAGCAACTGACCAAACTCTTCTCCATTCCTCTTCCAGATAATGCTGATATACTCTCTCTGAATGATGATGTTATCACCGTCATGCGAAAAGTGTGCCAGCACATAATACCGATCATCAACGGCATACTGTTCCCATTCGGCAGCTTGCGCCACGGAGAAAAGGAGCGGGCATGCAAGGCACAGCATCATCACCCAAACCAGTACCAGCTGTTTCATGGTCATTTCCCCTTCCGCATTGCGATCGCGTCAAGGTCATTCTGTCAGCCGTTTTTTTCCGGCAAACCAAAGTGCACCGGTTCATGCCCGCCTTTTCAGTCTGTCGGGCTGACGTAGAAGGTACCCCAAAGCGCCGGGTTGTTGCGATACGCCTCATCGTAACGGGATATGATGTAGTCCGGCTCCTTCAGACTGCCATTCCTCTCCCAGGCTCCGTCACGATACTCATAGCAGCAGATCCCGATATCGGACGATTGGATCCAAATGTTGTATGAATCCCGCTCCCAGCAGATGCCCCAAAAGTCCATCGACCTTGCGGGGCTGAATTGCGCGACTTCCTTCCCAGTCTCCGTCAGATAAACCGTCACGATGATCATTCTGTCTTTCACCGTCTGAAGCGCATAGTATTTGCGGTCATAACTGTATGTCTTTTCATCAGTGTAGGAGCCCCAGAATTGACGGCTTCCGGTTTCCGCTTCCCCGGCTTTGCCCGCGCCCCTGACAGAGATCATCGAGCAAGAGCTGCAGGTCATCAACAGGATGGCCATCATCATACCAACCACAATCAGGCGTTTCATTGTCATTCCTCCTCCCATGCGCAGTCCCGCTGTGTTCAATGTGCGTTGTCATTCAATCATCTGCCTCGTTATCCTTCCAACGAAGTGACTCCAAGATACCATCAAAACACATCGTAAACAGCTCCATACATGAGCTCCAGCCCATGATATAGCAACCGTGGCCGTAGTCCACATAGACTTCCTTGAAATAAGCGATCATCTCTCCACCGAATTCGTCAGTGAGTGTCATCGTATAAGTGACAGACAAAGCCTGACGGCCATCCAGGAAGACTAACCCTGCTTCCTCCAGTTCATATCTGGCAGCGGCCCATCCGTTCTGAAGGAAGCCTCCTCTGGTGTAGTTCATGACCCAGTTGGCCCAGAACGGCACATTGCTGTCCTTCATGGCCGCTGTTCCAATGAA
Organism: Christensenellales bacterium; assembly: GCA_045226335.1. Classification (GTDB taxonomy): domain Bacteria; phylum Bacillota; class Clostridia; order Christensenellales; family Aristaeellaceae; genus RUG11272. Next base: position 19,213 of record JBGVCH010000093.1, read on the forward strand.
CTGCGCCGACCATCTGATGATGATTTCCTCAACCCCTGTATCAGCGGATTCTATTCCGTACGGCAGGCACTCAAAGACACTCGTATTGTGCGCTTTCTCCTGGGTGTTGTAATACCACTTGCGGTTGACTTGAATTGTAAAGTCACCCAGGTCAACAAGACGCAGGTCGTCTTTTCTCACTCCCGCGAATTGGTCTGTCGCCGCAGACGCTGTCCCGCTTATCGCCAGGCACAGCGTCATCACCCAAACCATCAGGCGTTTCACGGTCACTCCTCCTCTCGCGAACCAGTGCCTCCTCCTTCGTCAGCCAACGCCGCGCCTCCCGTCACCGCTCCGCTGCCGGTGTTCCGCCGACAAAGCCCATGGGCATCCAGTCCTCTTCCGATTCACCGTCTTCCATGAGGAAGGCGCAGGCGTCGCCCTGGGCCATCAGCGGCCAGAGGTCGGCCAGCTGGTCCCAGAAGGGAGTTTCAATGAGCAGGTATGAGCGCGCCATACAGTCAAGATCACTCAGGTCGCAGACAGCCGCGTAGAACAGCATGGTGGTGGCCAGCACACCGGGGGCGTCGCCGTCCAACGCCATGACCGCGATGAGGTTGACCCGCGCGTCCTCGCCCTCCCCATCGAGGTAAAGCATGACCAGGATGGCGTCATGGATGACATACGCGTGGCGGGGATCATCGCTGGCCGTGTAACTGCCGATATCCATCAGTGTGTAATCGTCCGGGAGGAAGGCTTCCCGCAGCCGCGCCAGGCGTACGTCGATCTCGGCCATCGTGGGGCCGTTTTTCATCTCGTAGAGGGACTCGCCCTCCGGGAAGGTGATCTCCTCCAGCAGCGGCGGCACGGTCTCCGGCGTCAGGACCACCCGGTCGTAGACCAGGGCTGAGCCCTCCGGCGACAGATGCTGCGCCGCGATCCGCAGGGTGCCGGCCTCCGTGACGACCTCCTCGGCGGTCGGTTTGGCGACGGACACCGGTTCTCCGCTCATCGCCAGGGCACACAGGGAGGCCAGGCGCAGGCCCTCCGCGTCCAGGCCGTCATACGCCACCACGCGGACTTCCCGGATGGCGGCCTCCTCCGAGGAGGAAGCCAGGCTGACCCGCACGCCGCCGATCAACGCGTCCACGGGGAAGCCCACCGTGACCCATTCACCGCCGGAGCAGGTCGGCGTACACCAGGCCAGGTTCAGATCCGGCGCCAGGATGGCAAGGTTGGCCTTGAGTTCCGGCAGCGTCGCCGCGGGCTCAACGGCGGCCTCCGCGGGAAGGGCGGAACCCGCCGGCTCCCCGGCAACCGCTTCGACAGACTCCGGGTCGGTCAAATGCATGGCTTCCAGGAAGCGCCGGCCGCTGTCCCCGTCGTCCGCCGTCACGTACCAGACCCCGCGCGCGCCCGCATACACGCGCACCAGAATTTTCGGGCCGAGCTCGTCAAAGATCGTGGCGTCCGTGGCCCAGAAATCCAGCTGGAGCATGTCCGGCGCAGGATGGGACAGCACGGGATCGTTGATCTGATCGGTGTCGTATGGCTTGATCGCCTTCTGCCCGACGGCCAGCATCGTTTCAAGCTGCTCCTCCTCCGGCGCGTCGATCGCAAGGGTCACGGGGAACCACTCCGCCTGGACCTTCGCCCAATCCGCCGTGAAGGCGCCGGCAATGGTGAAGCTGTCCGTTTCCGCCACCGTCGGCTCCCGGGGGAAGGTGACGGACAGGCCGAAGAAATCCACGGTGGTCTCCGCTTCCAGTTCCGCACGGATCTCCGCCAGTTCCTCGTCGTCCACAAACCGGAGCGCGTCCAGCACTTTCTGCGCGTGGTCGCAGGGCCCGATCACCAGGGTGGTGGCATGGGTGCCGGTGAGCATGGCTTTGAGGTGATAGACGGCGCCGGGCGTGTCGGGATAAGTAAAAGTCCCCTCCAGCCAGAGCCAGTCCCGGTCCGTAAAGCCGTGCGGCGCCGCCGACTGCAGCTCCGCGCCCATCTGGCCGGGCATCATCATGGCGTAGGCAAAGAGCGCGTTGACACGGACAATGTCCTCCGTCGCGTCGGGGATCTCCGCCATGACATCCTCCCGGATGTCCTCGATCCACGGCGCAATGTCCGCGCTGCGCAGCTGAAACTCCACCCCGTCCTCAACACAGTATCCCGCCAGCTGGCGGCTCCCCGTAAACATGTTGGGGGCATCCGCGTCAGCGACCACCGTCGGCGCGCCCGGCAGGGCAAACGCCACATGGTCATAGACGCCGCTGACATTGGCCATGGCCATCGAGACATCATAGGTCGCGGTTTCGTCTGCCAGACCGCAGAGCGGCACCAGGCACAGGATTGTCAGGCAAACCAGCATCAGGCGTTTCATAACACAATCATCTCCTTCGTTTGCAAATCTCCTTCATTTGAGGCTTGACGTTTATATGCAGCCTTATAACAATTCACGTTGTTCATCCGGCAATCAGTTTGTCGAGGCTTCCGGATACTTGTAAGTCAATCCGTGATCGATACAGTATTGCATGGCATAACTGTTTGGTGATACGACTAAAACAAGACTGCCACAATCACCAAAAGCAGCATGGCCAATTCTGGTTACACTGTCAGGGATTGTAAGGCTTGTCAAGCTGCTACAGGATTGGAAAGCGTCGTTTTCGATGCGAGTGACATGATCCGGAATTGATACATCTGTCAGGCTGATGCAGTGCTTAAAAGCTCCTGTATCAATCATGGTGACACGATCCGGGATCGTAATGCTTGCCAAATGATCACAGTCAGCAAAAGCATAACATGGAATACATGAAATACTGTCGGATAGCCTAATATTCACCAGGTTGTCGCAGTCATAAAAGGCCCATCCCTCTATCGTTGCAATACTGTCCGGAATCGTAATGCTCGTCAAGCCATCGCAGCTGTAGAAAGCTCCACTGAGAATGGTATGCACACTGTCAGGAATGATGATGCGCGACAGGTTGTCACAGTTGCAAAATGCTAACTCACCAATACTGGCGACATCATGCGGTATTTCATATTCTGCAGATATAAAAGCACATGGATAACAGACGAGCCGTTGATCCGGTTTGCTGAAAAGAACACCGTTGATTGTTGTGAAGACAGGGTTTCCCGAAGAGACCGCAATCGATTTCAGATTTGTACAGGAAGTGAATGGATTATTGACAATCGTGGTCACAGTGTCCGGTATGATGATGCTTGTCAGCGCACTGCATTCTTCAAATGCTCTGGAACCGATTTCTGTCAAGTTGCCCGAAAGTGTAACACTTGTCAAACCACTGCATTGATAGAAGGCTAAATATGCGATACTGACTACGCTGTCCGGGATCACAATGCTTGTGAGGCTGCTGCAGTTGGAGAAAGCAGCGCTGCCGATGCTGGATATATTCCCCTCGAACAAAATGCTTCTTATGCTGCTGCAGCCTGAAAAAGCACCGTCAGGAATACTGCCCACACCTTCCGGAATTACGATGCTTGTCAGCTTTGTACACCCTTGGAAAGCGTCTCTGCCGATGCCAGTCACACCATCAGGAATCGTAACATCAGCCAGACTGTGGCAAGCATAGAAAACACCATCGCCAATGCTTGTCACACTGTCCGGTATCGTAATGCTTGATAAGTTTTCGCAGAAGCTAAACAGGTAATTTCCCAGGTTGGTCACTTTGTTCGGGATTTGAATGCTTGTCAGACTGCTGCAATAACTAAAAGCAGACTCACCAATGTATGATACACCGTCAGGAATTGAAATACTAACCAGATTATCACAGTTTGAGAAAGCGCTTTTTTCAATGCGGCTGACACTGTCCGGGATTGTGATGTTCGTCAAGTTATCACAGTCGTTGAAAGCGTGTTCGCCGATGCTTGTAATGCCTTGTGGGATTACATAAAGGACCGACGGGGAGCCACTCGGATAGAAAACCATCTGCTGTTCTTGCTTGTTGACCAGAGCACCGTCGATTACCTTGTATACGGGATTGTTTGGAGAAACGGTGATTGTATTGAGTTTTCTGCATGATAAGAATGGGTTGACCCCAATGCAGGTTACACTATCCGGAATCGTAATGCTTTCCAACTGACCGCAGTAAGAAAAAGCAGAGTTCCCGATGCTTGCTAAACCATCTGATAACTCGACACTCTGAAGGCCAGAACAACCATAGAAAGCACAATTCCCAATGGCGATTACATTGGCAGGGATTCTAATGTCCATCAGACAATCGCAATGGCTGAAGGCACTATCCCCGATGCAGGCCAGGCTGTCCGGAAGCGAGACAATTGTAAGCTTTGAACAATCATAGAACGCAAATTCACCAATAGAAGTTACGCCATCCGCAATGACAACGCCTGTAATACTCAATCCCCACGGCGCGGTTGGTTCATCAGAAGGTGACAAGATTGGAGATGAACTAACAATCAAACCATAATCGTACATTTCTCCGGTTCCGCTGATTGTCAGCAAACCATTGTCATCCAGAGTCCAGTTAAGCTCGGGGCCGCAATCTCCTGTTGATGCAGCCACAGTGATTAACGGCAGCAATAGCACCAGGCACAGGATCATCAGGCCAACCATCATCAGCCGTTTCATGGTCATTTCCCCTTTCGCATTGCAATCGCGTCAAAGTCATTCTGTCAACCGATTCTTTACGGCGAGCCATTTCTTATTGGTTCACCTCTTTTGTATATTTGCCGTAAAACACAAAAGAAACGGTCCAGGGCGTTTCTCTCTTTGTTTGTCTCCGGCACGGTTCTCGCCTTTGTTCAAAGCATATCTCAGGCGGAATTATACACCTAATCCCATCCCGCTGCAACCGGCGCCCGGCATCTTTTACAATACCGAAATGCCATATGGTGCAGCAAAAACGGGAACGTCCCTCAGCGCGGCGTTCCCGTTCTCAACCGTCCACATCCCATTATCCATTGCCTGACCGGAAGCCTGTCACCCCTGAAGCCCGTTCATCCGGCGGTACTCGTCGATGGCCGCACGGGCCAGCTCGTCGCAGCGGTTGTTGCCGGGGTTGGACGCGTGACCCTTCACCCAGACGAAACGCACCCGGTGCCGTTTGGTCAGCTGGTCCATCAGGAACCACAGTTCCTGGTTCTCCACCTTCTGCCCGGCCGCCGTCTTCCAGCCCCGCTTTTTCCAGTTCTCCAGCCAGTGCTCATTGAAGGCCTTGACCAGATAGGTGGAATCCGAGTACAGCGTGACATCGCAGGGCTCCTTCAGCGCTCCCAGGGCGGAGATTGCCGCGAACACCTCCATGCGGTTGTTGGTGGTGGAGGGCATGGAGCCGCTCATCTCCTTGCGGTGCGGGCCGTACTCCAGGATCGCGCCCCAGCCGCCGGGCCCCGGATTCCCGGAGCATGCCCCGTCGGTGTAGATCACGACTTTCTTTCTCTGTGTCTCTTCCACGTTTCTTCACCCTTCACGCCTTGCCCATCTCGCGGGACTTGTCCGCGCAGGCGCGCATGCCCCGGAAGATCGCCTCCCGGAATCCGCTCTCCTCCAGGGCCGCCACCGCGTCGATGGTGGTGCCGCCGGGGGAACACACCGCGTCCTTGAGCACCGCGGGATGGGTGCCGGTGTTCAGCACCATCAGGGCGCTGCCCAGCACAGACTGCGCCGCCATCCGGCAGGCCTGGGCCCACGGGATCCCCTCCCGCACCGCGGCGTCCGCCATGGTCTCGATGAGCATGTACACATAGGCGGGGCTGGAGCCGCTGACCGCGATGACCCCGTCGAACATCCGCTCCGGCAGGATGACGGTCTTGCCCAGCGCGTCGAACACACCCCGAGCGAACTCCAGCTCCGGCTTGGTCAGGGTGGTCTCCTCGCAGAGGGCGGTCATGCCCTCCCCCACCAGTGCCGGCGTGTTGGGCATCACCCGCAGCCACCGCGCCCCCAGGGGTTCCAGCAGCGCAGCCAGCCGTTTCGCCGTCCAGCCGGCGGCGATGGACACCACCGCTTTTCCCTGCAGGCTGTCCGCGCAGGAATTCACCACCTGCTCCAGCAGATTGGGCTTCACCGCCAGAATGATCATCTCGCTGATCCCGCACAGGTCGTCCGCCGAGGTCAGCGTCGTCACCTGGGGCCAGTCCCGGGTGACCGCCTCCAGCGCCTCCACCCTCGGATCACACACCGCCAGTTCCGCGGCCCGGATATACTCCGCCTCCAGTAAGCCTCTCGCAATGGCGCTGCCCATGCTCCCCGCGCCGATCAGACCGATCTTTTTCATCTCAGGCCACGCTCCTCCCGCGTAATTGCAGGATACAGTATACCATAATCCTTCCGGCCCGTACAGGGTCCCCGCGAAAAAACCTGCGCCGGGAGGTGGTCAGACCGGCCCGGCTGTGGTACAATGGCGCGGGAGGGATCTCTATGATTGCACTGGCTGTCATAGCGGGCATTGTCCTGCTGGGCCTGTACTGCCTGCTGCCCCGCATCCCGCAGCGGCCGCTGGGCCCGCTGGAGGGCTGGGACTACGCCCATCGCGGTCTCTGGAGCGAAACCGTGCCGGAGAACAGCCTGGCCGCTTTCCGAAGAGCCGCGCAGCAGGGCTTCGGCATTGAGCTGGATGTCCAGGCCTCCGCCGACGGCGAGTTGGTGGTCTTTCACGACGACGATCTGGAACGCATGTGCGGCATCCGGCGCAACGTGGCCGCCTGCTCCATCTACGAACTGCAGAGCGCCCGGCTGCTGAACACCGATGAAACCATCCCGACCCTGGCCGAGGTCCTCCGGGAAGTCAACGGCCGGGTGCCCCTCATCGTCGAGATCAAGCACTGTCCCAACATGAAGCGGGTCTGCCGGCAGACGGACGCCCTGCTGAGGCGTTACCCCGGAGTGTACTGCGTGGAGAGTTTCGACCCCAAAGCCATGCACTGGTTCAAGAAGAACCGCCCCCAGATCCTCCGGGGCCAGCTGGTCTGGTCTCCCTGGGGCTGCAGGGACGTGCCCTTCACCCTGAAGAACCTCTCCATGTCCACCCTGCTGGGCAATGTCTGGAGCCGCCCGGATTTCATCGCCCAGGACATCCGCGACGACCGGCACCTTGCTTTCCGGCTGATCCGGCGGATGAAGGTTCACACCGTGGCCTGGACCGTTCAGGATCCCGAAACCATGAACGCGCTGCGGGACCGATACAACCTGCAGATCTTCGACAGCTTCGTGCCCGTCTATGAGGACGAGGACGCACCGGGAGGTGAGGTATCGTGAGCTTTGCGCCTGCCGTCTGTGTGATCGGCGGCATCAACGTGGACATCACCGGCACATCGGACAAGCCCCTGATCCCCGGGGATTCCAACCCTGGCCTGGTCACCCTGACCCTGGGCGGCGTGGGCCGGAACATCGCGGAAAACCTGGCCCGCCTCGGCGCCCGGGTGACCATGATCACCGCCCTGGGGGACGACGCCCACACCGACCGGATCCGCTGCAGCTGCCGCGGCCTGGGCATCGACCTGGAGGCCTCCGACGTGATCCCGGGCCTGCCCACCAACACCTATCTCTGCATCAACGAGGCGGGCGGCGATCTGGCCCTGGCGGTCTCCGACATGCGCCTGTGCGATGCCGTCACCCCGGACTACCTGGCGCCGCGCCTGGGCATCATCAACCAGTCGGACGCTGTGGTCGTCGACGCCAACCTGCCGGAGGAGAGCATCCGCTGGCTGGCGGAAAACGTGCGGGTGCCGTTGGCGGCCGACCCGGTCTCCATCCGCAAATCCGCACGGCTGCTCCCCGCGCTGGATCGCCTGGCCCTCATCAAGCCCAACCGGGCGGAAGCGGAGAGCCTGACCGGCCTGCGGGACCCGGAGGAAGCCGCCGCCAGCCTGGTGAGCGCCGGCGTGGGCTGCGCCATGATCTCCATGGGCGCGGAGGGCGTATGGTACGCCAGCGCCAGCGCCGCGGGGCACCAGCCCTGCCTGACGGACCGCATCGTCAGCACCAACGGCTGCGGCGACAGCTTCTTCGCGGCTGCCCTGCTGGCCATGCTCCGGGGCGCCGGCACCGCGGACATGGCCCTGCTGGGGCAGGCCGCCTCCGCCCTCTGCGCCCAGAGCATGAGCGCCGTCAACCCTGCCATGACCTGGTCTTCCGTCCTGGGGAAGGCCGGCCTGACACAATACATGTAACCCGAATGACACCATCACGGAAGGATGAGAGAGATGAAAGACACCGAAAACCTGAAGCGCTACCTGAACGTATCCCCGGAGGTCCGGGAAGCCCTGGACAGCGGCAAGCCCGTGGTGGCCCTGGAGTCCACCATCATCTCCCACGGCATGCCCTACCCCAAGAACGTGGAGACCGCCCTGAACGTGGAGCGGATCATCCGGGAGCACGGCGCCGTGCCGGCCACCATCGCCATCATCCGCGGCCGGATGACCGTGGGCTGCACCGCGGAGGAGATCGAATACCTGGGCAAGCGGGGCCTGGACGTGCCCAAGGCCAGCCGGCGGGATCTGCCCGTGCTGCTGGCCCGGGGTGAGGACGGCGCCACCACCGTCACCACCACCATGATCGCGGCCGCCCTGGCCGGGGTGAAGGTCTTCGCCACCGGGGGCATCGGCGGCGTGCACCGGGGCGCGGAGACCACCATGGACATCTCCGCCGACCTGGAGGAACTGGCCCAGACGCCGGTTCTGGTGGTCTGCGCGGGCTGCAAGTCTATCCTGGACATCGGCCTGACCCTGGAGTACCTGGAGACCAAGGGCGTGCCCGTCCTGGGCTACCAGACGGAAGAAATGCCCGCCTTCTACACCACCCACTCCGGCTTCAAGGTGGACTACCGCATGGACAGTCCCGAGGATGTGGCCTCCGTCTTCAAGGCCAAGCTGGACTGCGGCCTGAAGGGCGGCATGCTCCTGGCCAACCCCATCCCCCCGCAGTACGCCATGGACCTGGACTACATCAACGCCAACATCGACGCGGCCCTGAAAGAATGCCAGGAAAAGGGCATCAAGGGCAAGATGATCACCCCCTTCCTGCTGGACAAGATCCAGAAGCTCACCGGCGGCGCCAGCCTGGAGGCCAACATCCAGCTGGTGTACAACAATGTGGCGGTCGGCGCGGAAGTGGCCAATGCCCTCTGCGTGCTGTGATTCTCCTGCAGGTTCCCATCATGCGCCTTCCGACGAGGGGGCGCTTTTCCTCAACAGAAAACCTCCCCCGAAGGGGAGGCTGAAGGTTGTCGGTGGGTCACGCGCGGAATGTGGCTTTCAGGGTGTTGGCCACCGTGGACATGGTCTTGATGAAGATGTCGAGGGCCACGCCCACGACGTCCTTGCGGGTGTCGCCCACGGTGTCGCCGGTGACGGCCGCCTTGTGGGCCGCCGTGCCCTTGCCGTGGCCTTCCAGCGCGCCGGACTCAATGTACTTCTTGGCATTGTCGAAGGCACCGCCGGAGTTGCCCATGAAGATGGCCCGGCCGATGGCCACGATGGTGGCGCCGATCAGGATGCCGCCGACGAAGCTCACGCCGAAGATCATGCCGCAGACCGCGGGGATCAGCAGGGCTAGCACGGAGGGCAGGACCATCTTGCGGATGGCGCCGCGGGTGGCCATGTGCACCATCTTGTTGTAGTCCGGTTTCACCTGGCCGTCCAAGGCGCCGGGGACGGAGAGCATCTTGTCGCCCTCGTCCGCCATGTCCTTAGCGGAGTCGATGGTGTTGTCGGTCAGCATGGCGGCGAAGTATTCCACCAGCGCGCCGCCGATCAGGGCGCCCGCCACCACCACGTAGGAGGAGATGTCCAGCACGCCGTGGCCGATATAGGAGACGATCAGGGAGACGGTGGCGAAGGCCGCGGAGCCGATGGCAAAGCCCTTGCCGATGGCGGCGGTGGTATTGCCCACAGCGTCCAGTTTATCGGTGATCTTCCGGACATCGGGATCCAGGTGGCAGCTCTCCGCCAGACCGCCGGCGTTGTCGGCGATGGGGCCGAAGGCGTCGATGGAAACCGTGGCGCCCACGAAGGACAGCATGCCCAGGGCGGCGACCGCAATGCCGTACAGGTCCGCGATCACGCCGGAGAGGAACAGCGCCAGGGCGATGACGGCCACGGGCAGCAGCACGGAGCGGGAGCCGATGGCGTCGCCCTTGGTCACCACGAAGGCCTCACCCTCGGGCGCCATCTCCGCCAGCTTGCGGGTGGGCTTGAAATCGGTTGAGGTGTAGTACTCGGTGATGGAGCCGATGGCCACGCCGCTGGCAATACCCAGGATGGCGCACAGCCAGGGGGACAGCCAGCCGGCCTTCCAGTTGAAGGCCTTTTCGGCAAAGATGCTCGCGTCAACACCGGAGAAGCAGATCATCGCGGCGAAAAAGCCCAGCACGACGGTGGCGCCGGCCGAGATCCAGGTGGCCAGGTTCAGCTCCCTGGACGGGTTGTCGCTCATCTTCTTCTTGGCCGCGTAGATCAGGCCGCCCAGGCAGCCGATGAGGCCCATGCCCGCCAGGGCCACGGGGAAGATGATGGAGGGGATCAGCATGCTGTCCTGCGCGCCGGCATTAAGCACCAGCGGGTCTTTCGTCAGTTTCAGGTTGTCACTGATCCGCGTGAACAGCACGATGGCGATCATGATGGTGGCGGCAATGGTGGCCACAAAACTCTCCAGCAGGTCGGAGCAGTTGCCGGCGATGTCGTTCACGTTGTCGCCGATGAAGTCCGCGATGACGTTGGGCACGCGGGAGTCGTCCTCGGGCAGGTCGTTGCGGATCTTGCCCAGAATGTCGGCGGAGATGTCCGCGGCCTTGGTGTAGTTGCCGCCGGCCACGCGGTTGAACATGGCCACCAGCGAGCAGCCCAGGGCGTAGGAGGAGATCCGCATGATGCCGGCGTTGACATTGGGGATGGCAACCAGGATGCCTCTGCCGGTTTCATTCATCCTGGGCATACCGAAGATGATCAGCACCAGCACCATGCCCAGCAGACCGCAGGCCTGCACGCTGAGGCCGGAGATGGAGCCGCCGCCCAGGGCGACCTTCACGGTCTCGCCGATGGACATGGTCTCCCGGGCCCGGTTGGCCGTGCGGACGTTGGCGTAGGTGGCGCTCTTCATGCCCAGCACGCAAACCGCGGAGGACATGCTGGCACCGATCAGGAAGGTGAGGCCCGCGTCCTGCTCGATGAACAGGCTGAGGATCAGCGCCACGGCGGCCACCACAAGGCCGATGTAGCGGTACTCCGTCAGCATGAAGGTGTTGGCGCCGGAGCGGATGATGGCAGACATCTCAACCAACTCGTCCGTGCCTTCCGGAAGCTTTTTGATGTCCATGTAGTTCTTGACCACATAGGCAATGGTCGCAGCCACTGCGACCAACACCACGATAAACCACGCAATCG
>JBGVCH010000094.1:0-14009 GCA_045226335.1 Christensenellales bacterium
GAGGCCAAGGGGGAGTGAAACCCCCTTTTTTGTCTTTTTCAGTGACGAAGACGCAGCCACGGACGAAAAGTGATTGACATCCACGAAAAACCGTGTTAAGATTGAGCATCACCAAATAATGGTTGATCAAATTGAAGGAGGAAAACGCATGAAAAAGGGTCTTATTCTGGTTTTGGTGATCATCGCGCTGCTGTCTGTCGCAGCTGTCGCTTCAGCCGTGACGATTCCGGGAAATGTCAAGGATCTTGAGATCCCGGAGATCCCGCAGCTGCCCGAAATGAAAACGAAGAATGATGGGACCACCCAGACGATAACCTTTTCCGAGCCGGTGAACTGGATGGCCGCCGTTTACTGCGATGGTCACGACTGGACCTGGAACGACGTGACCTGGGCCAGCGCGGATCACCTGGAAGCGACCGTGGACATGTCTGCCCACAAGATGTCTCCCGGCTATGGTTTCTGGGCCAGCTCCAACTACGATGCGGACGGAAACTGCACTTGGTCCGGCACCGGCTTCTACGAGATGGACTACGCCTATGACGTGGTGCTGGTTGACGGCACCGACGTGAAATTCGACCAGTTTGGCCAGCCCCGTGAACTGACCATCCAGACGGCGGGGACGGAATACTTTGGAAACGGCCGCGCCGTCAACACCACGGTTTTCGTGCGGTTCCGCGAAGACAGCGCCGGCCGGCTCGTGCCCTATGTCGAAACGATCAAGGAAGCCTATCGCAACGGTTCCTCCATTCAGGGACGTTTCTCCATGAACGGCCAGCCCAATTCCGCCTTTGCGATCGCTCCCGACGGCACACGGACCGTGCTGTTTGCGCGCAGCGTTCCGGCACCGGCGCCCGCGCCTGTGGACGAGAACGGAAGTATCATCCTGTTCGAGGGAGGTGTTTACAGCGATTTTGATGGCTGGGATGAGGGCTGGGAGAATCGGAATGCCGCCGTGGAATTGGCCTCCTGCAGTTCTGATCTGCAGGCGCTTCAGCCTGGCCAATCCATCGTTGTGCATTACGAGTCCGACAGCAAGCCGATCCTGATGCTCAAGACGGATCCCTGGACTGTTTGGGGACAGATTGATCCCTGGAACTATAATATTGGCGGCAGCAACGGGGAAGCGATATATAGCTATGAGTTGCTGACAGGCGCCGGCATTCCTCTGGATTCGAGTCACAGCTTCTCCACGATCAACATTGTTGGCGCCGGCACGGGCGTAACAGTAACGAAGGTTGAGATCATCACGCAGGAAGAGCAGTGATCCATACGATACCGGTTTGCCGAGGATCGGCCGCGTGGCCGGTCCTTTTCAGTGGAAACGGGTGGCTGTTTTCCGGCTGTTCTTTCCTTTTACCAGGAAATGTGGTAGGATAAGCAGGAGAAAACCCAACAAGAAAGGTCGCGAGCCCATGCGCACCGGATGGTATAAAAGATTGGACCTGGTTGTGATCCTGGCTCTGCTGGCGCTGCTGCCGGTGTTTTGCCTTGCAGAGGAAGCCAGGGACGTGGCGAAACAGTGCAGCTTTTCCACGTCCGTCAACAGCAAGCATGTGAAGCGCATGACCGACGGGACCATCGCCAGCGCATGGAACGCCAGGGAGAAAGGCACCCTCACGGTGACCCTGCCGGGGAGCGGGACGGCCCAGGGAGTCATGGTGACATTCTTCTGCGACCCGCCGCACCTGACGGTGACGGACAAGGATGGCACGGTACTGGCAGACTGGAACGAGGGCTACTACACGGCCTGGATCCCCTTCTCCCAGCCGGCTCACAGCTTTACCATCAGCCGGGCTGAGGCGGGAGACCTGGTGATCTCGCGGCTGTACGTCCTCACGGAAGGAGACCTGCCCGACTGGGTCCAGGACTGGCACCGGATGAAGGGCAGCGCGGATCTGCTGATGATCGTTACCCACCCGGATGACGATCTTCTGTGGTTTGGCGGCATGATCCCCACCTACGCCGGAGAACGGAAGATGAAGGTCCAGGTGGCCTACATGGTGGCCGCGGCGAACCGCACCCGCCGGGTCGAGCTGCTGGACGCCCTGTGGTATTGCGGCGTGCGGGATTATCCCTCCATCGGCGCCTTTCCCGACAAGGGGGTCTACAGTGTCAAGGCCGCGTACCGGAACTGGGGCGGCGAGGAGGCCGTTCTCCTGTACCTGACCCGGCTCATCCGGCAGTATCAGCCCCGGGTGGTGGCCCTGCAGGATCTGAACGGAGAGTACGGCCACATCCATCACAAGATCACTTCCCGCCTTGCGGTGAAGGCCATCACGGAGCTGTGCGGTGATCCGGATTACGATCCCGAAAGCACTGAAAAATGGGGCATCGCTGCCCCGCAAAAAGTCTATATCCATCTGTACAAGGAGAATCAGGTGACCTTTGACTGGGAACAACCCCTGGAAGCCTTTGACGGAAAGACCTCCCTGGAGATCGCACGGGAAGCCTTCAAGCTTCATGTATCCCAGCAGAAGGGCAAGTACCACGTCAGTACCAAGGGCGCCACGCGGTGCACCCTGTTCGGCCTCTACTACTCTGCCGTCGGCCCGGACACCGGCCTGGGCGACCTGTTCGAGCACCTGGACTGATTTTTCGCTTTATCGGGGCGCCGGGGCGCAGTCCTTCCGGCCAGTGAAACGCCCCGTGCGATGGCACCGCCGTCACTGTTCCGCGTCGCAGTACGCGCAGCGATAGCGGTGCTTTTCTCTGTTCACCAGCACGAAGACCTGGTCGAGGCTCCCCTCCACCGTGGTGATGCAGCGGGGATTGCGGCACCGGACGGTGTTCACCAGGCGCTCCGGCAGGGCCAGGTGCTTCTTCTCGGTGATGACGCCGTCCTGGATGATGTTGACGGTGATGCCCGGGTCCAGGTAGCCCAGAACGTCCAGGTCGATGTCGATGTCGTCATCCACCTTGATGATGTCCTTCTTGCCCATGGCGACGCTTTTGACGTTGCGGATGATGGCCACGGAGCAGGGGAGGCTGTCCAGCCCCAGCGCCTGGTAGATCTCCATGCTGCGGCCGGCCCGGATGTGATCCAGCACGATGCCGCGCTGAATGGAATCAATGTTCATGCGTTCACCTCCAGCAGACGGTTGATGAGGGCCATGCGGACGTAGCGGCCGTTGCGGACCTGGCGGAAGTAGACGGCCCGGGGATCGTCGTCCACCTTCGGGGAAATCTCGTTCACCCGGGGCAGGGGGTGCATGACCCGCAGGCCTTCCCCGGCCAGCTGCATCTTGTCCGGAGTGAGGATGTAGGTGTCCTTCAGGCGGACATAGTCGGCCTCGTTGAAGAAGCGCTCCCGCTGGACCCGGGTCATGTAGAGGATGTCCAGCCCGGGCAGGGCGTCCTCCATGCGCTCCAGCTCCTCAAATGGGATGTTCTTCTCCTTCAGGTCCTCGATCAGGTACGATGGCAGACGCAGCTCCGGCGGAGAGATCAGCACGAAACGGACTCCGGGGTAGCGGCTCATGGCGCTGATGAGGGAGTGGACGGTGCGGCCAAACTTCAGATCGCCGCAGAGGCCCACGGTGAGGTGATCCAGCCGGCCGTGCTCCTGCCGGACGGTCATCAGGTCCGTCAGCGTCTGGGTGGGATGGTTGTGGCCGCCGTCCCCGGCGTTGATGATGGGGACGAAGGACTTCAGCGCGGCGGCGGTGGGGGCGCCCTCCTTGGGGTGCCGCATGGCGATGATGTCGCAGTAGCAGGAGACCGTCCGGATGGTGTCCTGCAGGGACTCGCCCTTGGTGGCGGAGGAGCTGTCCGCGGAGGCAAAGCCCAGCACGCTGCCCCCCAGGGAGAGCATAGCGGACTCGAAGGACAGCCGGGTGCGGGTGCTGGGCTCAAAGAACAGCGTGCCCAGAATGCGGCCCTGCTGCTGGGCGCGGTAGTCCACGGGCCGGGCCTTCATGTCGTCCGCCAGGTCCAGCAGACGGTCGATCTCCTCCACCGAGAGGTCCGTGATTTCGATCAGATTGCGCATGCGGCCTCCTTACTGGCTGATCCAGCGCTCGTCGGACGGGTTGGCCCGGAAGGCCTTCAGCCGGGCGATGTCTTTTTCCCGAATGTAGCCTTCCTGCGCGGCCACCTCGCAGAGGGTGTCGAAATCGGAGAGACTGTGATTCACCACGCCCGCCGCGGCCAGACGGTCCACGCCCTTCTGCATGCCGTAGGTGAAGATGGACACGATGCCCAGCACTTCCGCGCCGGCCTCCCGCAGCACCTCCACCACCTCCAGCACCGATCCGCCGGTGGAGATCAGGTCCTCCACCACCACGACTTTGGTGCCGGGCTCCAGGCGGCCCTCGATCTGGTTGCCCCGGCCGTGGTCCTTCTGACCGGAGCGCACATAGCCCATGGGCAGTCCCAGGATGTGGGCGGTGATGGCCGCGTGGGCGATGCCGGCGGTGCTGGTGCCCTCCAGGGTCTGGACGTCGGGAAAGGATTCCCGGATCAGGCTGGCCAGGCCCTCCTCCACATGGGTGCGGACCTCCGGCGCGGTGAGGGTCAGGCGGTTGTCGCAGTAGATGGGGCTCTTGATGCCGCTGGCCCAGGTGAAGGGCTGATCTGGCCGGAGAAACACGGCCCCGATGGACAGGAGATCCCGGGCGATTTGCTGTTTGAGCATCTTATTCTTCTCCCTTCAGGAATTCGTTGACGCAGCGCTCCCAGGCCGCCACGGGATCTTCCGCGGCGGTGATGGGACGGCCCACCACGATGTAGTCGCTGCCGGCCTCCCGGGCCCGGGCTGGGGTCATGACCCGGCGCTGGTCATCCGCGATGGCGTCGGCAAAGCGGATGCCAGGGGTGACGGTGATGAAGTCCGGCCCGCAGGCTTCCTTGACCAGAGCGGCTTCCAGCGGGGAGCACACCACGCCGGTGAGACCGGCCTTTTTCGCGTTCCCGGCGTAGTGCCGCACCGTGTCGGGCATGCTTGCGTTGATGAGCAGCTCCTCCCGCATCCGTTCTTCGTCGGTGGAGGTCAGCTGGGTCACGGCCAGCAGGGCCGCGCAGCTGCCGTCGGGCTTGGTGAGGCCCTCTTTGGCGGCCTCCATCATGGCGATGGTGCCGGCGGCGTGGACGTTGGTCATGTCTACGTCCAGGCCGGAGAGGACCCGCATGGCCTTGCGGACCTGGTTGGGGATGTCGTGAAGCTTCAGGTCCAGGAAGATCCGATGCCCCCGGCGCTTGATCTCCCGGACGATGTCGGGCCCTTCGGCGTAGTAGAGCTCCATGCCGATCTTGACATAGGGCTTGCGGCCGGTGAAGCGATCCAGGAATGCCAGGGTTTTCTCGCGGTTCTCGAAGTCCAGGGCAATGATGACGTCCTTGGGCATGCGCATACCTCCTGTTACACTCTTTCGATTTCACGCAGGGACTGAATCCCGAGGCGGTCCATTTCCCCGGGAAGCTGGCGGATGATGTTCGGGCAGGCCATGGGGTCCACCAGGTTGGCGGCTCCCACCTGCACGGCCTTGGCACCGGCCATCATCATCTCGATGACG
Organism: Christensenellales bacterium; assembly: GCA_045226335.1. Lineage (GTDB taxonomy): Bacteria > Bacillota > Clostridia > Christensenellales > Aristaeellaceae > RUG11272. The sequence continues at coordinate 5,511 of JBGVCH010000094.1, forward strand.
TCCCGGGCCGTGGTGACGCCGCCCATGCCGATGACGGGGATGGAGACGGCGCCGGTGACCTGGTACACCATGCGCAGGGCCACCGGGAAGACCCCGGGCCCGGAGTATCCGCCCATGACGTTGGCCAGGACGGGCTTCCGGCGGCACAGGTCGATGCGCATGCCCAGCAGGGTGTTGATGAGGGAGAGCCCGTCCGCGCCGGCCTCCTCGCAGGCCCGGGCGATGGCGGTGATGTCCGTGACGTTGGGGGAGAGCTTCATGTACACGGGCTTGGTGGCCACGCTCTTGACGGCCCGGGTGACCTCCGCCGCGGCGGCGGGGTCCGTCCCAAAGGCCATGCCGCCATGCCGCACGTTGGGGCAGGAGATGTTGATCTCCAGGATCTCCACCTGTTCCTCTTTCGTGAGCAGCGCCGCGGTGCGGACGTACTCGTCCACGGAGAAGCCGCTGATGTTGGCGATGATGGGCCCGGCGAAACGCTTCCGCATTGCGGGCAGCTCCTCCGCGATGACGTGGGCCACGCCGGGGTTTTGCAGGCCGACGCTGTTGAGCATCCCCGCGGGGCACTCCGCGATCCGGGGCGTGGGGTTGCCGAAGCGGGCTTCCGCTGTTGTTCCCTTGAAAGAGATGGCCCCCAGCAGGTTCAGGTCGTAGAAGGCGGCAAACTCCTGCCCGAAGCCGAAGGTCCCGCTGGCGGGGATCACCGGGTTTTTCAGCGTCACACCGGACAGGGTGACAGACAGGTCCTTCATGTCCACATCAGCTCCTCTCCCGGGAAGACCGGACCTTCCTTGCAGACCCGGGCCGGGCCCGACGCCGTCTGGATCGTGCAGCCCATGCAGGCCCCGAAACCGCAGCCCATCCGCTCCTCCAGGCTGTACTGCGCAGGAATGTCCGCGGCCGCCCGGTGGACGGCCTTTAGCATGGGCAGCGGCCCGCAGGCGGCGAGGCTGTCGAAGTCCAGGAAGGGCAGGGCGTCCGTCACCAGCCCTTTGATTCCCATGGAACCGTCCATGGTGGTGATCTCGACACGCACATCCAATGCCTTGAAGTCCTCGAGGAGAAAAACCTCGTCGGCGCGGTTGAAGCCCGCCAGCACGCAGGGTTTCCTGCCGGACTTCAGCAGGGCTTTGGCCAATCCCAGCAGTGGGGGAAGCCCGACGCCGCCACCGATCAGCAGCGGCTTTTCCCCGAGGGCATCCGTGTCAAAGCCGTTGCCCAGCCCCGTCAGGAGGTCCAGACCTTCGCCGGGCTTCATGGCCGTCATGGCCGCAGTGCCCTGGCCCAGAACCTTATAGACAAGCCGCAGGGCGCCGGGCTCCCACTCGCAGACCGAGATGGGCCGCCGCAGATAGAAGCCCGGCAGTGCCACCTGGACGAACTGCCCTGGCCGCTTGATGGCACTGGTTTTTCCGGCCAGGCACAAGTCCCATACCGCTTCCGTCAGCGGCTTGTTTTCTTTGATTTCAAAGCGCATGCTCGTCCTCCGACAAAGAATTGTACGCGACGGTCTCCCCGCACACCGTGAGCCTGCACACCGCGTGGACCGGCCAGACGGCAAAGGGGGTTGCTCTCCCCAGGGAGAGGAAGTCCTCCGGGTCCACGCGGCTGTCGGCGTGCAGGTCGAAGGCGGTGAGCTCCAGATGCTCCCCGACCCCGAGGCCGCCGCCCAGCCGGAAGCGCTTCCTGGGGTTGTCGCAGAGACAAGCCACCAGCCGGGAGAGGGGGACTTTTCCCGTTTCCACCAGATGAGTGTACAGGAGCGGAAAAGCCGTCTCGATGCCCACGATGCCCATGGCGGAGCCGGTGAGACCGCGGTGCTTCTCCTCTGCGCTGTGGGGAGCGTGGTCCGTGGCGATGCAGTCGATGGTGCCGTCCAGCAGACCAGTCAGCAGGGCGTCCCGGTCCCGACGGCTCCGGAGGGGCGGGTTCATCTTGAAGCGGCCGGAGTCCGGGGCATGGGGGTCGTCGGGCAGGTCCTCGTCGCAGAGGAGCAGATAGTGCGGCGCGGTCTCGCAGGTGATGTTCACGCCCTCCGCTTTCGCCTGCCGGATGGCCTCCACGCTCTCCGCCGCGCTGACATGGCAGACGTGGTAGCGGCAGCCGGTCTCCCGGCACAGGGCGATGTCCCGCCGGATGGGTTCGTACTCGCTGGCGGAGGGGATGCCCGGCAGACCGTGCCTGGCGGCGTATTCGCCAGCGTGGATGCTCGCGCCTTCCGGGATCAGGTCCGTGTCCTCGCAATGCGCGGAGATGATGCTGTCCGCCTCACGGCAGCGCCGCATGGCCTCCCGCATGACAGCCGCCTCCCGCACCCCCCGGCCGTCGTCGGAGAAGCCCGCCACCCGCGGGGCCAGGGCAGCCATGTCCGTCAGCGCGCCTTCGCCCTTCTGGCCCACCGTGATGGATGCGTAGGGGAGGACTCGGATCACCGCGTCCCGGCGGATGATTGCTTCCTCTTCCGCCAGGTGCTCCGGGCTGTCCGGGACGGGGTTCAGGTTGGGCATGGCGCAGACAGCGGTATATCCGCCCCGGGCCGCGGCGCGGCTGCCGCTGGCGATGGTCTCCTTATAAGAAAAACCCGGTTCACGGAAATGCACATGCACATCTGCGAATCCGGGAAAAACAGCAAGTCCTGTCAAATCGAAGATCCGATCCGCCGCGAAGGGGGCGGGACGGGTGGCGGTGTCAATGACGATGCCGTCTTCCGTCAGCAGGTCCTGGGGGAGAAAAGCGCCGCGGTCGCGGCTGTAGACCATTCCGCCGGTGAAAAGCGTCCGCATGGGATCCCTCCTCTCAGTGCCCGGGCCATTATAGCGGAATCTCCGGGAAAATGCAAGCGCAATATTTCCCGAATCCGTCGAAAAAGACTTGACAAAAACGTGGAATGGTGTACAATGAATCTGCAAGGTCAAAGATAGTCAGACTTTGCATTCAAGCAGTGAAAGGGGGCTGATCTATATGGCAGCCATGAACAATTATACGCAGAAATCCATCGAAGCCATTCAGCGCGCCCAGGCCATCGCGCTGGAGTATCAGCACATGCAGGCGGACCAGGAGCACCTGGCTTTCGCCCTGACGGAGGACGCGGGGAACCTGATCCCGCAGCTGCTGGGCAAAATCGGCGTGTCCGTTGACAGCCTGCGGGCTGGCCTTCAGGACGCGATGGAGCGGACTCCCAGGGTTTCCGGCTCCGGCCGGGAGGCGGACAAGATCTACGTCTCCCAGGAACTGGACCGCGCCCTGAACGAGGCCAACGCCAAGGCCAAGCAGATGATGGACGAGTATGTGTCCGTGGAGCATCTGTGGATGGGCCTCACCGCCCGGCCCAACGCCAGGATGAAGAGCCTGCTGGAGCGCCTCGGCTATCAGGATCAGGCCTTCCTGAAGGCGCTGAGCGACGTCCGGGGCGCCACCCGGGTGACCTCCGACAATCCGGAGGAGACCTATGACGCGCTGAAGAAGTACGGCACGGACCTGGTGGACATGGCCCGGAAGCAGAAGCTGGATCCGGTCATCGGCCGGGATGCGGAGATCCGGAACGTCATCCGCATCCTCTCCCGAAAGACGAAGAACAACCCGGTGCTCATCGGCGAGCCCGGCGTGGGCAAAACCGCCGTGGTGGAGGGCCTGGCCCAGCGGATCGTCCGGGGCGACGTGCCGGACAGCCTGAAGGACAAGACGGTCTTCTCCCTGGACATGGGCAGCCTGATCGCGGGCGCCAAGTTCCGGGGCGAGTTTGAGGAGCGTCTGAAGGCCGTGCTGGCGGAGATCAAAAAGAGTGAGGGCAGGATCCTGCTCTTCATCGACGAGCTGCACACCATCGTGGGGGCCGGCAAGGCGGAAGGCGCCATGGACGCCGGCAACCTCCTGAAGCCCATGCTGGCCCGGGGTGAGCTCCACTGCATCGGCGCCACCACCCTGAACGAATACCGGCAGTACATCGAGAAGGACGCGGCCCTGGAGCGGCGTTTCCAGCCGGTCATGGTGGAGGAGCCCACGGTGGAGGACACCATTGCCATCCTCCGGGGCCTGAAGGAGCGCTATGAGGTCTTCCACGGCGTAAAGATCCAGGACAGCGCGCTGATCGCCGCGGCCACTCTTTCCAACCGGTACATCACGGACCGTTTCCTGCCGGACAAAGCCATTGACCTGGTGGACGAGGCCTGCGCCATGATCCGGACGGAGATCGACTCCATGCCTGCGGAGCTGGACGACGTGCGCCGCAGGATCATGCAGCTGGAGATCGAGGAAGCCGCCCTGAAGCGGGACGACGACGCCCTTTCCGCCGAACGGCTGGCGGAGGTTCAGAAGGAGCTGGCCAACCAGCGGGAGACCTTTGGCGCCATGCAGGCCCGCTGGGAGGCGGAAAAGGACGCCATCGGCAAGGTCAGCCGCATCCGGGAGCAGATCGAACAGACCCGGGCCGACATCGAGAAGGCGGAGCGGGTCTATGATTTGAACAAGGCTGCCGAGCTGAAGTACGGCGTGCTGCCCAAACTGGAGAAGGAACTCCGGGACACCGAAGCCCTGGCGGATCAGTCCAAGGGCGAGGAGAGCCTCCTGCACGACAAGGTCACGGACGACGAGATCGCCCGGATTGTGGCCCGCTGGACTGGCATCCCGGTGACAAAGCTCCTGGAGAGCGAGCGGGAGAAGCTGCTTCACCTGGAGGACACCCTGCATCAGCGGGTCATTGGCCAGGACGAGGCGGTGCGGCGCGTGTCGGAGGCCATCCTCCGCAGCCGTGCCGGCATCCAGGACCCCAACCGGCCCCTGGGCAGCTTCCTGTTCCTGGGCCCCACGGGCGTCGGCAAGACTGAGCTGGCCAAGGCGCTGGCCCAGGCCCTGTTTGATGACGAGAAGAACATGATCCGCATCGACATGTCCGAGTACATGGAGAAGTTCAGTGTATCCCGGCTCATCGGCGCGCCTCCCGGCTATGTGGGCTATGACGAGGGCGGCCAGCTGACGGAGGCGGTTCGCCGCCATCCCTACAGCGTGGTGCTCTTCGACGAGGTGGAGAAGGCGCATCCGGACGTGTTCAACGTGCTGCTGCAGGTGCTGGACGACGGCCGCATCACCGACAGTCAGGGCCGGACGGTGGACTTCAAGAACACCATCCTGATCATGACCAGCAATCTGGGCAGCGAGTACATCCTGGAGGGCATCCGGGACGGCGAGATTACGCCGGAGGCCAGGGCACAGGTGGACCGTCTGCTAAAGCAGCACTTCCGCCCGGAGTTCCTGAACCGGATCGACGAGATCGTCACCTACCAGCCCCTGACCCGGGAGCAGATCACCAAGATCGTGGACCTGATGCTGGACAACCTCAACAAGCGCCTGGCGGACCGCCGCCTCAGCGTGAAGCTGACGGACGCCGCCGTGACCTATGTCATCGACCAGGGCTTCGACCCGATCTATGGCGCGCGACCCCTGAAGCGCTACCTGCAGTCGCATGTGGAGACCCTGGTGGCCAGGCGCATCGTGTCGGGCGACCTGCACGCCGGCGATGTGCTGACCGTGGACTGCGGTCCGGAAGGCCTCGCCGTTCACACCTGACAAATCCCGAAGCCGCTGCTGCGAAAGGCAGCGGTTTTTCGTATTGGCACTTTTTACATATGAAAACAGTGTGCGTTTGCGGTGTCGCTTGTTTTTCCCGGGGAAATGGGGTATACTGTCCGGGTGGGAGGGGGAAGCCTGCTTGAGGAAAGTCATCGGGGTCCTGGCGCATGTGGATGCCGGGAAGACCACGTTGTCGGAGCGGGTGCTGTTTGAGAGCGGCGCCATCCGCAGCATGGGCCGGGTGGATCACAGGGACGCCTTCCTGGACGCCGATCCCACCGAGCAGCAGCGGGGCATCACGATCTACACCGGCGTGGCGCGGCTGACCTGGGGCGAGGACACGGTGTGCTGGCTGGACACACCGGGCCACAGCGATTTCTCCGCGGAGATGGAGCGGGCCCTGGCGGTGCTGGACTGCGCGGTGCTGGTGATCAGCGCAGCGGCCGGGATTCAGAGCCACACCGAGACCCTCTGGCGGCTGCTGCGGGAGCGGGGCATCCCCACCTTCATCTTTCTCAGCAAGACGGATCTCCCGGCTGCGGACGCGGACGCTGTCCTCCGGGACATGAAGCGGAAGCTGTCGCCGGACATGCTGGATCTCCGCCCCTGGCAGCGGGACGGCGCTATGGACCTGGCCCTTCGGGAGGAGATCGCCCTGCGGGAAGAAAGCCTCTTCGACCGCCTGGAGGATGGCGACGCATGCGCCTTCCGGGAGGCGCTGATCCGGCTGATCCGGGACGGAAAAGTCTTTCCGGTGATGGCAGGATCGGCCATGACGGGGGAGGGCATTCAGGGCTTTATGTCCCTTCTCTCCGACCTCTCCGTCTCATCCGCGGAGGTCGAAAAACCGCTGTCCGCCCTGTGCTGGAAAGTGCTTCACGACGAGAAGGGCCAGCGGCTGTGCTTCATCCGGATCCTCTCGGGATGTCTCCGGGTGAAGGACGAGATCCCCGTGAACGGCGAAAAACTGAAGGTCAACGACCTGCGGGTCTGCCATGGGAGCCGCTTCCGGCGCGTGGACATCGCGGAAACCGGCGAGATGGCGGTGCTGGCGGGCGTTCCTGACACGATTCGGGCGGGAATGGCTATCGGCGGAGCGGAGCCTGTACACCCGGTGATGATCCCCATGATGACGGCCGATGTGCTCTGGGAGCCTCCAGCCACACAGCACAGTGTTCTGGAGGCCCTCCGGATCCTGGAGGATGAGGAGCCCACCCTGTCGGTGCAGCCGGTGGGAGACAGGCTGACCGTGCAGGTCATGGGAAGGATCCAGCTGGAGATCCTGCAGCAGGCCATGATGCGCCGCTTCCGGATCGGGATCGGGTTCGGTCCCTTCCGCGTGCTGTACCGGGAGACCATCGCGGCCCCGGTCATCGGCATCGGGCACTATGAGCCCCTCCGGCATTACGCGGAGGTGTGGCTGCGGCTGGTCCCCCTTCCGCCGGGAAGCGGGATCCGGTTCCGCTCGCTGGTGCACGTGGACGACCTGGCATTGAACTGGCAGCGGCTGATCGAGACGCATGTGTTTGAAAAGCGGCATCTCGGCGTTCTCACCGGGAGCCCCGTCACGGATCTGGAGGTGCAGCTGCTCTGTGGGAGAGCGCATCTGAAGCACACCGAGGGCGGCGACTTCCGCCAGGCGACTTACCGGGCTGTCCGCAACGCCCTGATGCAGGCGCAATCCGTGCTGCTTGAGCCCTTCTGCCGCTTCGAGATCACAGTACCGTCGGCTCTGTACGGCGCGGTGACGCAGTCTCTGGTAGCGGTTCACGCTGAATGTGAAGCGCCGGATCTGCAGGATGACACTTTGACAATCCGCGGGGAGGCGGCCTATTACGCCTTCGCGCCATGGCAGGACGGCTTTGCGGCCCTGTGTCACGGCCGGGGCTCGCTGAGGGTTTGGCCCAGCCGGTATGCGCCATGCCGGGATCAGGAGACGGTCGTGGCGGATCTGTCCTATAATCCGCTGGCCGATCCGGAGGATACGCCGGACTCCGTCTTCTGTGCCCACGGAGCAGGGTACAATGTTCCCTGGAACGAGGTCCGCAGTCACGCGCACTGCGGCTGGCAATAAACAGACTTCGGTCTTTAAGTCGATGACCAAGGGATGGAACAAAACAGACTTAGGTCTGGAGGTGCTTGAATGAAGAAGAAAACGGCTGCATGGATCCTGGCGCTCGCGCTGCTGGGCGCCTTGTGCTGCGGCGCGGCCATGGCTGTCACGTATACGGAAGACGGCGGTATGGTGGTGGGCGGCGACGGCAACGACGACTTCAGCAACATGACCACGGCGGATCCGGACGCCACCTACGTCACCATCATCCTCCCCGGTAGCGAGGATGAACCGCAGTACGATGAGTACGGGAATCTCATCACTCCGGGTCCCGGCCCGACGTATGCCCCCGGCGAATCGCTGGACGTCTTCCTGGCGCTGAGTGACGGATCGGTTCAGCCGGTGACCCTTCTGAGTGTCGGTAGCTATTACAGCACCGTCCGCATCAACCGCGAGGAATACAGGGTTCATACGGAAAACCTCCGCTATGAAGTCAGCGACAACGTGCCCGAAAACAAGCGTCTCGCCATCATCAACGCCAAGAAGGACGGCTATGCCACCATGCACACCAAGGCCAAGGCCAGCAGCCCTTCCGTCAATCGCTGCATCACCAACCGCGTTGTGCTGGTGCTCTCCCTTGGCAAGAGTTACAGCAAGATTTGGTATGACGGAGCCGTAGGCTATGTCAAGACCGCTTCGCTGGCCTTCCTGAGCGGCCGGACCGGCGACATCCGGGAGGCGACCGTTACCTACAAGGGCAGGACCAGCAGCAAGGCCAGCATCAACATCCGCCAGAACGCCAAGAGTACCAGCCGCACCATGACCGCGGTGGGCTGCGGAACGCCCATGGTGATCCTCTCGGAGACGGCCGACGGCTGGTA
>JBGVCH010000095.1:0-18839 GCA_045226335.1 Christensenellales bacterium
CAGGTGGCGTCCTTCCAGTCGTGGTTCAGGGCTTTCCCTTCGATCTTTCCGGACCGCCTGCAGGTCTTCGGCTCCGTGCAGGTAGCGACCTTCCAGTCGTGGTTCAGGGCTTTCCCTTCGATCTTTCCGCACCGTTCGCAGGTTTTCGGCGTGGTACAGGTGGCGTCCGTCCATTTGTGCCCCAGAGCATCCCCGTCCGTCTCGCCGCACAGCGTGCAGGTTCTGGGCTTCTCGCAGGTGGCGTCGGTCCAGACGTGCTCGTGCTTTTCCATGCACTTCCGGTACATCGCCTCGCTGTCTTTCCATCTCAGATCCCTGAAGATCACAGCCGCCGCAATATAGTCCCCCGCTTCGTACAGCCTCTGTGCCTCCCGGTAGGCGGTCTCCTTCTGTTCCTGTTCCAGCGCGATGACCCGGTCAAACGCGTCCAGCGTATCCTGAATCTGATCAAAGGCCTGGATAGCCTCGGCGATGTTTCCCTCCATCTGCCAGCGGAGGGCGACGATATAGCGCTTCAGCTCCTCCACGGACGGCAGCCCGGATTCCTTCAGCGCCTCGGCAAACTCCGGCGTATCCAGCCGGTCCAGCACGCTGTCCGCCTTGTACAGGTTGTTGCTGTCATCCTCCGCGGTGAGGATGTCCAGAAGCGCGCCCGCATACGCCTTGAAGCGCTTGGCCTGGCCGTAATTGCCGGCACTCTCAAAATACGCGACGGAGCGCGATACATCCTCTTCGTTCTGCTTGCGGAGATACTGCAGACCGAGGTCATAGTAATCCTTCTCGCTGAGCGCATCCGCCAATGCCCCGGCCGTCAGGCAGAGGGCGAGGAGAATGGCAGCCAGCGCCGCGAAACGTCTTGTACGCATCATCGTCACCTCGTTCGGCATATTGCATCGGTCCGCGGTTCCCTCCATGCGGGACCGTCAAATAAGGTAAAGGATGTCCGCGTCACGGACATCACATTCCTTCAGCGTCGCACCCAGGTTGCTCAGCGGCTCCCCCGTGCTTTTGCATAGGAGGTGCTCACCCGAGAGCAGGAGGCTGTCCTCGTGCATCTGGCCCAGGATGCTGATCAGGGTCGGGACCACATCCAGGATCTTCAGGTCCTGGGGCAGGCGAACGTCATGGGTGATCCCGCTGATGGGCAATTCCAGGCGAACCAGGATCTTCTCATTGGAACCGTTCATGCCTCGTCGCCTCCCACGCGCTCCGTCAGTCTGCTGTTCTTCAGGCCGTCCACCACGGTGTAGGTGAGGGTATCCCCTTCCGCCCGGATCCTCATCAGCGGCGGGATCAGCACTTCTGCGCCGGGGCTGAGCTTTTTCCGCCCGCCCTTCAGATACGCGCCGTCGACATAACTGCCGTTGGTGCTCATGTCCGTGTAGATCAGGCTGCCCTCGCCGTCCTTGCTGAAGCGGCCGTGACAGACGGAGACCAGCGGATCCTTGTACACCAGGTCGTTGGCGGACGCCCGTCCGATGGAGAACGCGTCCGCGCCGCGGAGCGCACAGCTGTCCTCCCCGGCGGGTGCCGTGCGGATGGCCAGAGCCGCCGAGCCGTCCGGACCCTCCAGCACCACATCCGTCGCTTTCTTCACCGCCAGAGGCGAGGTTACCTCGTGGCCCGCCACCAGAAAGCGGAAGCCTTCCCCGGCGTACAGCCAGCCGGAGCGGTAGAACGCGGCGTTCCAGCCGAAAACCCGGCTGCCGATCCCGGCCTCCAGCTGATCCTCCGGCACCCTGATCTCCTCATACCCCGTCGGCGACAGCAGCACCAGTGCGATCATGACCCTGCCTCCTTTCATTCCAGTATCTTCACATTGCATTTCACCAGCAGCACATCCCCGGAGTAGACCTCCAGGTCGGCGTCCCCGTACTCGACCCCGAGATCGGCCAGAGTGTCGATCAGCGGATCCAGCCTGGCGTAGTCCGCGGCAATGTCCCGATCGGTGGACAGGTTCGGCCTGTAGGGCTGGGCCGCCGTCTTGCCGGAGGACAGCCGGAGCACGATCTGACCGTCCTCCAGCGGCCGGGCCTCGGTGTTGTGGGCCCATGTCACATTGATGATGAGGTAATATGCCTTCGCCTGCTTGGACGCTTTCGCGTTTTTCAGGGTCATGGTGCATTCCAGCTCACTGTTGTTGCGCCGGGCGCTGATCGCCTGCCGCTCCGCTGCCTGGTCGTAGTCCGGGTCAAGGGTCCGGGAGTAATTGACTTCCGCCAGTCTGGCGCTGCTGCGGGTATCGTCCACGTTGGCAACGATGGGGTACTGGGCATCTTCCGTCTGGAAATCCTGCTGCATGCCGCAGCTGTCCTTCACCGTGTAGACCGTGCCCGGGATGAGCCCTGTGAAGGTCGCGGTCCCCTCCACTGTCTGAACCGTAACAGCGTCCTTCTCGCCGTTGGCGGCAGGCCAGCAGGTATAGGTCCGGTCATCGGGCGCGGTGACGGCAATGGTCAACCCGTCCGGGCTCACGGCCGTAAAGGGAATGGGTGTCGGTGCAGCCGGAGGGGCCTCCTCCGTCGCGTTCGGCTTGCAGGACAGCGCGCAGATCAGGATGATGAGCGACAGCAGCGCCGCGCCCGCGATGGACACCCAGAGGATCCAGCGCTTCGGCTTTTTCTCCTGTTCAGGCGGCAGGTCAATGGTAAACTCTTCCGGCTTTTCCTCAACCACGACCTCGTCGTCGAAGCCCCTGACCACGCGGTCCGGGTCCGTCTTCTCGCCTTCTTCTGGCGCTTCCGGCGCCTTGGGCGGCGGGGTCTTCAGCGGGCCGCCCATGACATTGCGGGTGGCTCTCCCGGTGGAATAGGTCAGGCCGGTGCCCGTCGTGTTGGTGTCCGTAGGTTCCGTCCCTGTCTCGGGCCCGCCCAGCACGCTGGCGCGGGTCGGGCGCTCGCCGGCGGGCACGGGGGCCGCCTTCCTGCGTTCGTTGACTTCGGCGTCGTGGAAGGGCAGCACCGCGTCCTCAAAGCGTTCCATGCTGTGCACGGCCTTGTCCAGCGCGTCATAGAAGGCGCCGGCCGACGGATAGCGCTCCTGGGGATCAATGGCGCAGGCCTTGCACAGGACCTCCGCCACCCGGGTGTTCCCGGCGAACCGGGGCGGCGGATACAGGGTGTGGCCGCTGCTGATGGCTTCCATGCGCGCGGCCCACGCCTTGTTCCGGTCCTCCTCCGTAAAGTCCTGCTGATAGGGCATCAGGTCGTTATTGAACAGGGTGTAGGCCGTGAGGCCCAGGGAGTAGAGGTCGCCGCGCTTGTCCATCTCGCTGCCGGGCTGATACTCCGGCGGCGCGAAGGAACGGGTAAAACGGGTCTGGGCATCATGATCCAGCATGATGCCCGCCACACCAAAGTCCGAGAGCTTGAAGCCCGTCTCGTCGCAGAGAATGTTTTCCGGTTTGATGTCCCGGTGAAGGATGCCCGCGCTGTGGCACTCGTCCACCGCGATGCTGATGTCCCGAAGGACGCTCATGACTTCCTTGACCGTGTGGCTCCCCTGCCGCATCCATTTCGTCAGCGGCGTCAGGAGATCCATCCGGATGAAGGCGTCGATGGTCCGCCCGTCTGGAGAATTGACCACGGAGTATCCCCGGATCGAAACGATCTGCGGAATGGCGTCCATGGACAGCTGGGTCCGGAGCTCATTGATGATCTGGGCCTGCGCGGCCAGAAAGCGTTCGCTGAGCATGTCGCCGCGGCGCTCCAGATGAATCCATTTCAGCGCGGCCTGCTGCTCCCCGTCTTTCCGCTCCAGCCGGAAAATCCGGCTGCTTCCCCCGCGGCCGATCTGCTCAACCACTTGCCAGTCCTTGAGCACATCCAGTTCTTTGAATCCGTCCGGTATCAGCTCCATGGCGGCATCCTCCAATCCCTCTGTCGGTCAGGCCCTCCCGCGGTCCTCACTGCACCGCGTACTGGAAGGCCTCGATGCAGGCTTCCTGATATTTACTGTAGATCCCGGCAACCGAGCTCAGAAGGTTGATGGACTTCTCCATCGACTCAATGCTCTCATCCAGTTTCTGGATGCTCTCCTCCGATTTCACCTTGAAGGAGTCATAGTCCTCACCCTGCCAGGCGGAGCCCAGCTTGGTGATGGCGTCCTTGGCCTCTTCCGTCTTTTTCTTGCTGTTCTTGGCCGATTCCGCGCCCGTCTCCGCCGCGTTGCTCAGAGCGTTGGGGATCACGTAGAACTGGCCGTCGCTGCCGGCGTAAGGCACGCTGGAGAGGATCTTGAGGCCCTCGGCGGAGACCTTGTTGCAGACGCTGCTGCCCTTGGTGAGAAGGGGCTGGTTCTTCAGCCAGATCAGGTCGATGGCGCCCGCGCCGAGCCAGGAGAGCGCCGCCTTCACCGTGCTGAATACGTTGTAGATCCAGCCGAGGAAGCCGCCCTCCTCGTCATAGGTCCCCTTCCGGAAACCTCTGCGGATCCCGTCGCAGTCCGCATCCGCCTGCTTAATGGCATTGTTGGCCGCGATAAGGTGCTCCGCCGCCCTGGTCAGGGCTTCGCTGATGAACTTCAGTTCGGGGTGGGAAGAGACGTAATCGGCCTTCTCCTTCGCCAGTCTCGCGGCCCGCCACTCGGCGATCTTCTGCATGACCCAAACGATGCCTTTGCATACATATTTGACGATCTTTGCGTATTTCGCAATCTTGTCAATAACTTCAATGATCTCGAGAATTGCGGCCGATACCTCCGGCGCAAAGGGCAAGCAGACGACCGCGATGACCAGCAGGACATCCGTGAGGACCTCACAGATCTCCTCAATCTTCTCCGCGAGATCACCGACAGCCTTGGCCGTGACCGTCAGTGCCGACTCAATGAGAATCTCGATATCGCCGAAGCTGAGTTCGTCCAGATGATTGGCGATATTCTTGAAATCCATGCTGGTCGGATCATCATCGTCATACATCAGTCGGAAGATGATGTTGCCGGCCTGGTTGATCTGCTCAGGGGAAAGCGCTTCGGAGATGTAATCCGTGGCGAAATTGATGACCTGCCCTAAGACGTACTTCGGTGAAGTGACATCCGCCGGAACCAGTTCGCCCGTCTCGGGGTCGATCACCCAGTTGTACTGAGCGTGAAGATACGGATCGAAATTCTCACCAAGCGATTCCGTAAAGTTGGAATCGCCCACCGGGTTCAGGAGCTGACCGACGTAGCTGCCCGAGGGATAGATGTTCCGGATCCGGCCCTCAATCACTTCGATCCTGTCGCCGTATTTCTCCAAGAATTCTTTTGAGTATCCCGGACCGTCCAGGTTGGTGACCCGAATGATGCGGCTCCGGGTCTCATCGGAACAGAAAGCCGAGGCCGTGATGGCATCACGTCCGCCCTGGCTGTGACCGGTGACGTAAACTCCGTCATAGCCGTACTCGGAGACGATGCGGTCCAGTTCTCCGGTGAGATACCTCTCTTCCTCGGTGGGGTCCGAATAGGCGAACTGGGCGTCGTTGATCCAGTCCTCCACCGTGCCGTTGGTGCCCTGGATGCCGATGATGGACTTGTTGTCACCGATGTTGACGCTGATGACGTTGGTGTCTGTCCGGCCGTTGTGATAAGGCGTGACGCAGTCGATGGGAAGGTCCTTGTAGCGGGGACTGTTCGCCATTTCCTGGAGGAACTGGTATTCCGCCGCGTCGGCCTTGTAATTCGGGTCGTGCTCCATGGCGTACTGCTTTTTCGCCAGCAGCTCCTTGCAATACTCACCCACGGTTTTCGGCCCGTCCGACTTGCTATCATAGGGTTTTGATGAGTCGGGCACACTCTTGGTCACGTAAGCCAGTTCCGAGATGACCATCTGGTCCGCGTCCGTGACGTTGTCGGCGGTCAGTTTCGGATTCGATTTATTGCGGATATAGGCGAGCATACTGGAATTGGTCTGGTAGCTCTCCGCTTCCGATGGGCTATTGGTCTTAAACCCGTAGCCGCCGACACCGCTTGAATCAGTCTTCGCGGTGGTCGTCCCGGTGCCGCTGCCGGACTGGGCCGGCGACGGCGTACCCACGGCGCCGGTCTCCTGCGCCGGCTTCTTCGGCGCCTCAAAAGTCGGAACGGAGGTAGGGATCCGGGCGGAGGATCCGGATGACGCAGAGGAGGAAGATGTAGTACCGGATGAAGATGGATTCCCGGTGCTATTCGGGTTTGGCCACTTCCCGGAATCCCAGCCAGAAACTGCCGGACAAGGATTACCGTTAAAGGGGTCGCCTGCCGTACCCAGCGTTTCCGCGACATGAGTTACCTTATCAATGACTTCAGGGGGAAGAATCGGTACAGGTTGAGTACTTGACGCGACAGCGCCCACGATCTGCGCGGCCTTCGCGAGGTTTGGCTCAACGCTTCCCGGGTGCATGGCGTCATAGACATTCGTATACAGTTTCTGACCTTCCGGCGTGGCCAGGGCGGCCTGGAGGATGGCCTGCTCCCTGTCCGGGGACAAAAACGCTTCGACCTGCGCCCTTGTCTCCGCGGCGGAAGCCCGGACGGCCTCTATGCCTTCCAGATAGGTTCCGATCAAATCTTCAGCCATGATCGTGTTTTCCTTTCAACATCAGTTTCAGGGGCGTGTCTTCCGGGCCTGCCGCTTCTCAGGCAAACATGGACGCCACGGACTGGTTCGCGTTGGTGTTGGCTTCCTCCGCGGCCCTGTAATTCTCTTCCGATTGGGCCACGTACTTCGCCATGTTGTCCATGTATTCGGAGCCGCCCTTCATGACGCCTTCGACATGCTCCCTGATCTTGCTCCGAACGTTGTCGGAGGAATCGCATTGCCAGCACCCGCCGGCGGTATTGAGGGCGCCGTTGATCTTGTCCATGAGGCTCTTCAGGTCTTTGCTGACACCGATGAGCGACGTTGCGCAGTCGATGGCGGCCTTGGAGTCATACTTGACCTCCTGGGATTTCCCGCCGCTGCTGCCGCCGGAGCTGCCACCGCCGGAACTGCCGCCGTCACCGCCGCCTTGACCACCGGAGTTGCCGGAATTGCCGCCGTCGGAGCCGCCTCCTCCGACGCCTCCGCCACCGCCGGTTGAGCCTTCGCTGCCGCCTTCGCCGCCGGTTGAGCCCTCACCGCCGCCTTCGCCGCCGGAAGAGCCTTCGCCGCCGCCTCCATCGCCGGTAGAGCCTTCACCGCCGCCTTCGCCGCCGGTAGAACCCTCACCGCCGTCTTCGCCGCCGGTTGAGCCCTCACCGCCGCCTTCGCCGCCGGTTGAGCCCTCACCGCCGCCTTCGGTGGAACTGCCGCCTTCGCCGGAGGAATCGCCGCCGGTCTGACCGCCGCCGCCTCCTCCTCCACCGCCGCCGCCGCCACCGCCTGAGTGGCCGCCGCCGTTGCCGCTGTCGCCGCCGGAATTGCCTCCTCCTCCGCCACCGCCACCGCCGCCGGTATTGCCGCCGCCGGTGTTGCCACCGCCGCCACCGCCGGTACTGCCGCCTTCGCCGCCGGTCTGGCCGCCGGAGTATCCTCCTCCGCCGCCACCGCCGCCGATCACGACACCGCCCGCGCCTGCGCCGCCGCCACCGCCGCCGGACGTATCTGAGCCGCCTGTGCCGCCGCCTGTCTGTGAGGGCTGTGCGTACGGGTCAAACTCTCCCCGTTCGTCCACGGGCCATTCAAGCCAGGACTTGCCGCCCTCATCGCCCGTCGGGATCTCGGTCAGCGTGCCGATATAGACGCCATCCCGCTGGTCGCCGACGTAATCGCCGGCCGTGGAGCCACCGCGGCCCCGGCCCTCCGGGGTATAGTTGTGCACTTTGTCCGCGATGGCGGCGGCGTCCGCGGCGTGCTGGTCGATAAACGTCTGGGAAAAGCCGTGGCCGTCGGTGTTGACGACCTCGCCCAGCCGCGCGGATGTCTCGGGGTCGAGCTGCATGGCCGCCACCACGGCCGCGTCGCCGCCGTGGCCGATGCCGCAGGCATCAAAGGTATCGTATCCCTGGCTGGCATCCCGCATGGTCATCATCAGGATGCGCTCCGTCTCGCTGTATTCGGACGTGCCCGACGTGTAGGCCGAAACCGGCACCTCCGTGCCGACGCCGACGATGCCGTGGCCGTTTCCGTCCGACACGTTCAGCAGATAGATCGGTCCCTCAGGTGTCATCACACCCCGAAGGCCGTCCACCGTGTAACGGTCGTAGTACGCATTGTTGGCCACGCTGGCCAGGAAGCGGGCCTGCTCGCTGTTGGCGTCACCGCCCGCTGCGAGATAGGCCTCCGAAAGCCCCGCGCAGTATTCCCGGAGGGACACGCCTGTGGCGGCGGCCGCCTCCTGATAAGCCGGATCTCCGAGATAAGTGGATGCCCGGGCCACCTCAGCCACCACATTCCGGTCCATGGTGCTGAAGCGGCTGCCCATCGACGTCGTCCCGCCCCCAGTGGGGATCGAACCGGCCGGCGAGGCGGTCTGCGACTGCGCCGCGGCATTCTGCCGTCCCTGGGCAATGCTCTGGCGGACGGAGGTGAAGGTCGAGGTGGCCGGGGTTGTGCCGCCCGTCCCGGAACCGCCCATGGCCGAGGACCCCGTTGAGGTCATGCCGCCGACGCTGCCCGCGTATGACGAAGCGCCGCCGCCGCGGGACACCGATCCGCCGGTGCCGCCGCCGAAGGAAGCGCCCCCGGCCGGCGCGGCCGTTCCGCCCTCCGAGGACCCGGCTGTCCCGATGGCCGCGGATCCCGTGCCGCCGACGGCCGCCGGGGCCTCCGCAGCGACCGGCGCGGCTTCGGCTTCTTCACCTGCCGGCTGCGCGATCGCCCCGAAAAGGCCCGACCCGATGGCGGACAGATCCGCGTCGGGCGACACGTTCGCAATCCTGTCCAGCGCGGTCGCAATGGCATCACGAATCTTATCTCCGAGTTCCATATTCTCACATCCTTGCTCAAACTATATCCGGTGCATCCTGACGGCGCACCGTCCAACGGCGCAGGCACGCCCGTGGCCGTTCTTCCTTGCCGGAAACGCACGGCGGTGTCTGTCACCGAAGCATTCAATACTCAAAACCCGGTCGGTCCCGTTTTTCCGGAAACCCACCGCAAAAGCCGCCGGTCACCGGCCTGGCGGAAAAGACCGGTACCGCAGGCAGCGCGGACGCGGAAGCCCGCGCTGCCTGCGTTTCGATCAGGCCGCTCAGCCGATCCTGCTGAGAATATTCTTGATATTCGTGTAGGTCTCGATTCTGTCCCTGAGCTTGTTGATGTAGAGCTCGGCCCCGATGCCCTTGGTCCTGCTGAGTTCTTCGATCGCCGCGTTCATCTCGTTGATGGCGGTCTGAAGATCCCGCACAGTCGCGTCCCGGGCACTCCGGCCGCTGCTCGTGAATTCAATCGCCATGATCTTTCACCCGGTCTGTCAGTTGAACATATTGGAGATCGCCGCGTTGGCGGAAACAGCCGCGGCCTCGGTCTTCTCATAGTTGGCGGCGACGCCGTCCAGGAACACCGCGAAGGCCTCCACGGACTTATCCAGGTCCGTGAATTTGGCGTTCATCTTGGAAGCGATGGTACCAAGCGCGTTGGCTGATTCGCTCTGCCAGCTGCTCTTGAGGTTGTTGACCGCGTCGCTGATGCCGGTCAGGTTGGACTTCATGGTGTTCTTTTCATTGCGGATGTCCGCCGCGGTGTTGGTCACAACGCTGATATCTACGCCGATATTGCCTGCCATTGTCTTATCCTCCTATTATTCTTGTTTCGGGTCAATCAGACCATGTTGGCCTTGACGGTGTTCTCGTACTGGACAGCGTCCGCTTCCAGCGTCTGGGCCGAGGTGTTGAGGGCATTGTACATGGAGACAAAGTCCTCGTAGTACGTCTCGATCTTGGCGATGTAGGCGTTGCCGTCTTCGCTGGTCCAGGTGTTGCGCAGCGCACGAATCTGCCCGTACATCGCGTCAAAGGCAGACTTATACGCCTTGGCCTTAGCAATGATGTCCGACGCGGCATTCTTGATGGTTGACGTGTTCGCAGTGATGCTTGCCATTTGTTTTCCGACCTCCATTTTTGTTTTTATTCAAACGGTTGCCCGTTGAATCCGATTCATTTGCCGATGGCGCTCATTTGCTCCAGCAGCTTGACGCATTGGGCCTTCTCGTTCCGGACCGCATACCCGTACGGTCCCTCCGGAAGGACCTCCCGCATGCTGACGGACTGGTTCAGCATCTGCTGGTTGGTGATGCCGCCGCCCAGCCACAGGCCCGAAGACCTGGACACGGCGGAATACCAGGGCCGGATGCTGCAGGCGGACAGGTCGGCGGGCTTGCCGATGATCACGGCGGTCATGCCCAGCCGGCTGCCGATCCGTTTCAGCATCTCGTCGAACTTCTCGCCCAGCTGCGGATAGGCGGCCTCTCCGTTCTTCAGCGTGTCCGTCAGGTTCCGGATGGCCGTGATCAGGATCACGACCTCCCCGAAGCGCACCTGGCTGCCCTTCTCCTGGGCCTCCTTGTTTTCCTTCCAGCGGCTCAGCAGCAGGTTGAACAGCTCGTCCGCCGTCCTGCACAGGTCGCTGTCCGACTGCGCCAGGGTGTATCCCTCGCCGGCTCCGGCCGGATAGATGGACCCGGCGTCCAGCACATACACCTTGCGCTCGGGCTGCAGGCCGATCATGCGGGTGAAGCACGGGAAGAACGGGTATTCAGGCGCCTCGCGGTAGAGGATGAGGTTGATGCCGTTGGTCCAGAAATCCAGGGTCACCGGATCCAGCCTGGTCTTGCTGATGCCCACCGGCACCGCGCGCATGGATATCGCCGCCGGGTCTTCCGTGAGATCCTGGAGGCATACATGCTCCGGCAGCACCCGGACCTTCTCCGCGCCCTTGCCCTTCCACTGCTCGGCCACTTCCCGGCTGCGCTTCCGCAGAAGCTCGGTGGCGTTCTCCCCGGTGTCCGGGAAGATCATGGCCGTCTGGAATTCCAGGATCCGGCCGTCCCCGGCACAGATGCCGCTGCCCTTGCGCTTCATGGGCTTGATGCCGTTGGTCTTGCCCAACAGGTTCATGTATTCCATCTCGTCTGCCATTTCGAGGCAGAAATACTGGCGGAACGTCTGGAGGATCTTCGAGCGCACTGCCCGGGTGTTGGTGGCGGTGATGACAAAGTAAATGCCGAAGCTGGAGGCGTCCCGGGTCAGGGCATAGATGTTGTCCTCGTAGGCTTCGAAAGCCTCCGTGAACGCGGCGAAGTTCTGGATGATCACCAGGACATTCGGGACCTTCTGGCCGCTCTTCCGGACCAGGTCCAGGCTGCCGCCGTAGTTCGAGATCAGCATCCTGCGGCGTGCGCTCTCCTGGTCCAGCCAGGCCATGAAATTCGCGATCTTCTCGTTTTCCCCGGCACCCATGACATCGCCCACGTGGGGCATGGCCATGAAGGACCGGGTGGTCTCCATGGCAAAGTCCAGCACGTAGATGTGGACTTCCTCCGGCGCGTGGTGCGTGCACAGGGAATAGATGATGTTGTCCACCATCTCCTCCTGGCCGGAGCCCGCGTTGCCCATGATCACTGTGTTGCCTTCCGTCAACTGCATCTGCAGCGGATACTGGGCCTGGCGGACGGGGTCGTCCACTTCGCCCACCACGGGGTCCAGCATCCAGGGCGTGAAGCTGGGCTCGTAGGTCTGTTCGAGGCCGTCCAGCGTTCGCTGGGCGGACAGCATGGGCAGCCAGATCTGCTTGGGCTTCTTCCCGGCTTCCTTTGCCGTTTCCGCCAGATAGCGCACGATGGTGTCCACCTGCTTCTCGGTGACCTCGCCCTCCTTGCGCTTGTGCACATAGGCGGCGGGGATCGCCTTGGCCACCGTCAGGCCCTGGTTGTTGAGGACCTCAACGCCGCGGTCCGGCTCCTGGGTGTAGAATTCCTTCTCCACCGTGTCCGCGCCGCTCCAGGCGCTCTGGCCCAGTTCAAAGACCTCATCCATGCCCACTTGCAGGTAGAAGCGCCCGGCCTTGGTCAGCATGGCGGCGTCGGGCTTGCCGATCATGCTCATGCTGTCGCCCCGGTCCTGAACCTTCATGCAGACCCGGAAGCGGGTGTTGCTCAGGATCTGGTCGTTGACCACGCCCGTGGGGCGCTGCGTCGCCAGGATCAGATGCACGCCCAGGCTTCGGCCGATGCGCGCCGCGCTGACCAGGTCGTCCATGAAGTCCGGCTCCTGCTGTTTCAGCTCGGCGAACTCGTCCGAGACGATGACCAGGTGCTGCAGCGGTTCCTCCACCTTGCCGCTCCGGTACAGGCCCTGGTAGGAGTGGATGTCGATGTTCTTCATGCCCAGCCGGTCGCCGGTCTCCTTGAAGATGGCCTGCCGGCGCCGGAGCTCGTTGGTGATGCAGACCATGGCCCGGTGGATGCCCTGGCGCCCGCCCAGGTTGTCGATGACGCCCACCACATGGGGCAGGGCTTTCAGGGTATCGCTCATGCCGCCGCCCTTGTAGTCGATCAGCACGAAGCCCACTTCCAGCGGATCATAGTAGACCGCCATGGAGAGCAGGTACGAGATGAGCAGTTCGCTCTTGCCGGAGCCCGTGGTGCCCGCCACCAGCCCGTGGGGGCCGTGGGCGTTCTGGTGAATGTCCAGCATCAGGAGGCTGCCGTCCTTGTTGCTGCCCATGGGTGCCGCCAGGGAGTGGATCGGATCCGAGTTCTTCCAGCGCATGGCCGCGTTCATCTGCCGGACGTTGCCGCAGCGCAGCATGTCGAAGAACGTAAGGCTGTCCGGCAGAGCGCCCTCGGCCTCCTCTCCGGCGAGATGCGTATGCCGGAGGCGGACGGCCAAGTCCCGCAGCACCTGCTCGCTGAGCATGGGATCATAGGTGAAGCCGGTGGCCTTTTCCAGCTGATTGATGTCGTTGAACAGCGCGCCGCCCGTCTCCTTCAGCGAGATGACAGAGTGGCACTCCTTGGGCAGCTCGCCCGGCGTGCCGGCCAGCGCGATGATGCTCACGGGATAGCCGTCCAGCCGCTTCATCGCGTTGATCAGAGAGCGGCAGTTCTCGCTCAGGGCCTTGTCCGCGATGATGATGAGGGTGTGGAGCTGCTCCTCCTCCTTGCGGGTGGTCCGCTCGGAGAAGCACATATTCTGCAGCGCCACCGAGAGGCTGCGCACCTCGTCCACCGTGGATCCCCAGTAGCGGAAGCTCTTCTCGTCGTTCCAGCAGTGCGGCAGCCAGCGGGCGAACTCCCAGTCTTTCTTCGCCGTATCCGGGCAGATCAGGGCGATCTTCAGCTCCTTGTAGCTGTGCTGGGTGCAGACCTGCATGATCAGCGAGCGCACGTACCGCATCCTCAGACCGTACTCGCCGAAGATGCCCAGCACCTTGACCTCGCGCAGTTTCAGCATGTAGGGCGCGTCCGCCACGGTGCGCTCCGCCTTGCGGAAACGGTCGAAGGCGTCCCGGACGTCGTCCTCCTCCATGGAGAAGTGATCGCCCGGGTCGTTGATCTCCATGTCAATGTCGATGCGGGCCCTTCCGATGCGCAGGTCCAGAAAATCCTCATGGTTCAGCATCCGCTCCCACAGGTGCTCGTCCCGGGCAAAGGCGTGCCGGACCAGCTCGTCCGTGGTGGGATAGGTCTCCTCCAGAAGGCGTTTCTGATGCTCGCCGGTCTTCGTGATCTCCGCCATGGTATCCCGGAGATAGCGAATGTACTTTTCGCGGCGTTTCTTCTCTTTCTTTTCCTTCTGGCTGTCCGTGTATTTCCGGTTGATGATGGGCATGACCAGGCTGCCGACGAACATGCCGCTGGACATCAGCACCGAGGGCAGCACGCTGATAAAGGGCGATTTGTTCTGAATGGCCGTCTGCATGGTCATGGTGGCCATCATGATGGAGGACATGCCCATCATCGCCGAGGAGCCCATGGCCAGGATCAGCGGCTGTTCCTCGCCGTTCTGCTGGGAGGGCGGCGAGTCCACGTTGAACTTCGGCGTCTCGTGCTTCATGTAGATCCGGGGCGAGCGGTTGAAGATGCAGTCCTGGCTGCCTTCCTCCCTCCGGGTGTCCGCCAGGATGCTGTTGATGCGCGTGACATAACCGCTGATGGATCGGTCGGCCATGCCCCGGCCCATGGAGCAGTACACCGCCGCGAACTCGCCCATGAACAGCAGCCGCATGCCGTAGATGTCCAGGATACCGCCGGCGTGCAGCAGGATCCCGTCGGCCCTGTCCAGGATCTTGCCGTTGACAAAAGTCTCGCTGCCGTTGAGGGCTTTGACCGTCAGCCCGTCCAGCCCGCGCTGGATCATCAGATGCGCGTCATTGACCACCGGGAAGTCCGTGCGGATCCCGCAGCTGTTGGAAAAGCCGATGGTCACGGTCCTGTCCAGGGGAAGGCTGACCAGAAAGACGTCGTGGTTCTCCCTGGTGTCCGTGAACAGCAGGAAATAGACCGTTCCGTCCTGCGTCATCACCTGGCAGGCGAAGCGATCCTGCAGCACACAGCGGTGAACCGCCGACTCAAAGGTAAAGTCATCCCCGTCCACGGTCAGGGGCAGGATCGAGCACCCGGGCTTGGCGTGCAGGGTCCATTTTTCCCGGTCGCCCACCGCGTCCAGGAGGCGGATATGCTTCCCGTCCGCGTCCAGAAAGGCCAACTCCACCACGCCGTCGAAATTGTTCGGCAGCGACCCCGTGTACATTCCCTTTTCCTTGTTGAAATAGCTGACCCGCATGCAAACGCTCCTCTGCCCTCCGGTGATCCGGGGTTATTCCACGACCATCTGGAAGCTGGTGCGATCCAGCAGCAGGCCGTCGACGTAGACGTCCAGGATGCAATCCTCGGCGGGCCATGCGCCCTGGTTCTGATAGACCTGCTCCAGTAGGTCGTCGAGGTACGCCGCGATGCCCGCGTCGTTGGTCTCGTTGAACCGGATCTTCACGTCCTTGACATAGACCAGGTTGTCGTTCTCCCCGTCCGAGGTGCGCAGGACGATCCGGACCGTCTTTTCGTTGTCCCGGGGGTCCGCCGCGCTTCCCCGCGTCAGAACGCCGTGGATCAGATACCCGATCTTCGCGAAGTCCATGCTGGCGATGGGCAGGATCATCTCCCCGCCGCGCTCGATGGGAGACCACAGCTTCCCGGTCATGGTGGTGCGCTGATCCGGTGTGGCAAACAACTCGAAGAACATGTCCCGGTTGGTCTTGCGGAGGTCACGGTTGTGCTTGTCCCTGGTCGCGCAGCTGTAGGAATAGACGACGAGTTCCTCCGACACCGCGTATTTGTACCGGTTCGTGCTCGCCCTGGCCGTCTGCACCTCGATGGCCTTGCTGAGGCCCGAGCGGCTGCCATTCTTCATGGGGGTTACGGAGATGCTGTAGGTGGTCTCGGGAATCAGATTGTCCAGTTCCGCCGCGCACTCGATCACCAGTTTCGACTCCGCGCTGTCCGCCACACCCTTCCGGCTGTAGTTGATCACATACTGATGGTCAGCCGTCGGGTCGTCGTCCGTGTCGATCCAGCTGAGGGCAATCTTCGTGCTCTTGGTGTCGCTGGCCTGCACCTTCAGCAGCACGTCCGGGTAGTCCCCATTAACGAGGTGCCAGTATATGAGTGTTGCGTCCAGAACGCCAAGGATTTGTCCAAACGCTTCCTTCGCCTCTTCGTTCATACCGTATAGCATATAGATCTGTCCATCACAGTAGATGACCATCTGACCGGCATTCGGGCAGTCTTTGTCCTCCGGAAAAGTGGTATTTCCGGCTTTCGTGAACGTCTTGAACTGTTTATTTGCCTCACTATAGTTTCCCTCTTTCAACAGAGCGAAACCCCTTGCATAAATCGCGTAGTCGTCCACACCACCCGTCCTGTCCCAGGCGTTCGGCCACAATTCAAGGATGGTGTCGTAAGTCTCTATGGCCGCGTCGTAGAAGCCGTCGTCAAAATCCTCAAAGAACATGTCCAGGTACATCTGGTAATCGAGGACCTGCCCGCTGCCGAGATCCGCCAGCGCCGGCGCCCCGGCCGTCAGCATCAGCAGAGCCAGGGCCGCGCAGATAAACCGCTTTGAAAGCATGATGATCTCCTCCGTCAGTTCAGCTTCAGCTCCACGTCCATCTTGTCCACGAAGTACCCGTCGATGTAGAGTTCAATGGTCGCCCTGCCCTCCGGCCAGGTCTGCTCCTGTCCGTTGTAGCAGGCCGTCAGCAGCTCGGTGAGGTCAAAGATGAAAGTGTTGTCCATCGGCTTGCCGTCCTTGCTGAGGGCCGGCGCGTTCAGCTCCTGGCTCCAGGCGTACACACCCTTGCTCTCCAGCCGCAGAACGCCCATCCAGGTCATGGTGGTCTTGCCGGGATCCGAATTCTGCAAGGTCACCGCCAGAGAGTAGTGATTCTGGCCAACGGCGTAGCCCTTGTCCACCCGGACGTAAACCACGCCCTCCTCCGGGACCACGTCGCTCATCCGCCTGTAGAGCTGCGACAGATCCGTGTACCGCTGCGCGTCCCTGTCGGTGTAGGTCTTCAGCCTGGCTTTTCCCTCCCGGCTGCTCATGGCTTTCAGAACATCCTGGCCTTCGTTCAGCGCAGGAACGGTGTCGGTCACAAAGCTTACTTTGACCGCGTTGACGGCACCCTGGGGCAGGATGCTGACCGTATAGGCTGTGTCCGGGATCAACCCGTCGGCGGTGAAGGCGCACGCTTCGACCACAGCTTCAATGGCCTCGCCGCCGCTTTCCGGCTTGCAGGTGATCTCGTAACTCTCCGTGCTCTCGCTGTCCTCCCAGGTCACCGTGACGGAAACAGCGGTCTTTTCTGTTTTGATCCCCTTGATGGGCCTTATGGGATTAATGCCGATCAGCCTCTCGATTCGCTCGATCGTATCAAGGTGAACGCCGCAGGCTTTATAAAACTCCACGGCTTCGTCGCGTTTCGCTTCCCAGGCGTCGTTTTTCTGCTTCATGAGGGTTTCCATCTCGTTCTCGCAGATTCTCCCCTTTGCATATTGTACGAGGCTAGCCGCCGGAACAAGCAGCTCATTATCCGGGAACTCACTCTGGCCGGGCATCATCAGGATCAGCTCAAACGACTTGACCGCGTTTTCCAGCGCCTCGGTCGTAGCCTCTTCCAGTGACAGCATGCCGCCCGCGTAGTAGTAATACAGGAGCGCTTCCGGATAATCGCCGAAATAATCCTTGTACAGCTGATAATGCTCAATCGCCTGTTGATATTTCTTGTCTTCGATGCTGTAGACGATTTGCCTGTACTCCTGATCGGGGTCAACAAACCCGCCGGAGTTCTCCCCGAGACCCGGAGCGTAGTACAGGATCATCACCAGCAGGGCCGCCGCGAAAAATCGTTTGAAAGCGCTCATGATTCAGTCCTCCATTTTCTTTCTGACAAACGCGATCCGTGGGTTCAGCTCCGTCCGCTTTGATTCCCTGCATCCCGGGAAGGCGGATCGACGCTGCATGACGGCAAAACAGGTTCAAACGGCGCGCCTTTGCGCAAACAGTGCGGCCGAACGCCCCTCGCCGTCTTTACGGTTTTGTAAATTCCTTTCACATTGAAAAACCCCAATATGTATTGTACAACAATTATAACATGATTACAATGGCCAGAATATTAAAAAAACAATTACGCGCTCCGCGTGTCCCGCCATAAAAAACAGCCAGCGCTGTGCTGACTGCTTTCATGGCCCGGGGGCTCATTTCCCCAGCAGGCTTCCGATGGCGTTCTCCAGGATGCCGGAGACCGTGTTGCTGACGGAATTCTTGCCGTTGATGGTGTCCAGCAGGTCGTCCCGCTCTCCTTTCAGGATCTTGGTGGCCGCTTTCTTCGCGTCGGCGGAAGCGGCGCGGTAGGCTTCGACCAGCTTCTTTTCCGTGGCGGTGACCTTCATGGAGGTGTTGGCGTTGGCGGGGGTCTTGGGCGTGGAGGTCTTCTTCGCGGTGCCGGTGGTGCCGGAGGGCTTTTTCGCCGAAGTGCTTGTGCTGGCGGGCTTCTTGGCGGTGGTGCTTGTGCTGGCGGGCTTCTTGGCGGTGGTGCTTGTGCTGGCCGGCTTCTTGGCGGTGGTGCTTGTGCTGGCCGGCTTCTTGGCGGTGGTAGAAGAAGTCTTCTTCGCGGTGACGTTCTTGGGCGCGTTCAGCAGGGTGGCCTGGGTCACGCCCAGCGTCTTGGCCAGGATCTTGAGCTTCGCCTGGGTCAGGTCCGTTTCCCCCGCCTCCACGGCGCGGACTTCCGCCAGGCTCACGCCGGAGGATTTCCGGGCCAGCTGCTCCTGCGACATGCCCGCTTTCTCCCGGGCTTCCTTGATGACTGTGCCGACTTTCTTGGTTGCCATGACCATCTCTCCTTTTATTTTCTTCCGCGCCTTCACGCGGATGGTTTACGAATCATCTTGCGAAATCGGCCGCCGTGGCGTATAATATCGGCAGCGCAGACAGGGCGTCTGCCTTGACAGAGAAAGGAAGCGAGCGTATGGATCTTCAGAAAATCATTTCGGACCTGCTTGCCAAGATCCAGGGCGACAGCGGCCTGATGGAAAAGGTTCAGGCCGATCCGGCCGAAACCGTGAGGGGCCTCCTGGGCGACACCAAGCTGGATGCCGGCCAGCTGAAGGATGTCATCGCCGGCCTGCTGGAAAAGCTGGGCCTGGGCGGCATCGCCGACGCCGTCGGCGGCGAGAAGGGCGGCCTCCTCGACAAGCTGAAGGGCCTCTTCGGAAAGTCCTGATCCCCTTGACCGCCGCACCCGCGGCGGTTTTACTGTCCCCTCGTCTCCCTGCGGATGGCGAAGAGTTTCAGCATCAGCGCCTCCAGGCAGCCCTCTTCCGGCATCTGCCCGCTCTTGACGCGGTACTCCGTGTCGAGGCAGGCCTCCAGGCTCTGCTTGATTTCCCGGTTGGACATCTGTCGGG
>JBGVCH010000096.1:0-16287 GCA_045226335.1 Christensenellales bacterium
AAGAATTACAAGTCAAGTAAGGGTATGCAACCGAAGGTCCGGGGCGATCGGAAAGCCCTGGCCGAGGCCCGCAGGCCTCGGAATCCCGTAGCTTTCATTTTGCGTTCTTAACACGGGAAGGTATAACAAGTCAAGAAAGGCGTATGCACCCGAAGGCCCAGTCCTATCGGAAAAACCCAGTTCACAATCGGTGCCGGCAAAGCTGGCTGGTTGTTCACCGGGCTTCCCGCTGGCCGCGGTCCGCAGGCCGCGGAATCCCCTTGTAACGCTTGTCAATCATAAACGGGAATCGTATCAGTCCTGTCGGCATGACGGGACTGTTTTTCATGGGTTCCACAGGCCGCGGCCGGCAGGAAAACGGAAGCGCGAAGCCGAAATTCAAGCGTGGCTTGAAAACCGTCCGGGAACTTCAAGTTCTGCCCGCTGTTGCGATCAGCCGGTATCTGGTATCATCAGGCTGTACGAAGGAGGTGGCCGGAATGAGCATCGGAAACAACATCATGGCAGCCCGAAAGGCAATGGGAATGACCCAGGAGCAGCTGGCCGAGAAGCTGGACGTCTCTTTTCAGGCCGTCAGCGCCTGGGAGCGGGACGAGTATCTGCCGGAAACCAAAAAACTCGCGCTTCTGGCGCGGACACTCGACACGTCCCTGGACGCCCTGCTGGACGAGGACGTCCGCCCCTGGAAGCCGGGAAGCCCCAATTTCGACCCGGATCACATGTACACCTACGTGAAGGCCAAGGCGCAGGGGCTCGGGCTGACCCAGGCCCTGGCGGCACTGCCCTGCATGAGGGAAAAGCACGAGGGCTTTGTCCGGGAGAGCAAGGGAGGTCCGGTCCCCTATCGCGTCCATCCGCTGACGCTGGCCTGCCACGCGCTGGCCATGGGTCTGGCCGACGACGACCTGATCGCCGCGCTGCTCCTGCACGATGTGGTGGAGGACACGGACACCCCCGCGGAGGCGCTGCCGGTGGGCGAACGGGCCCGGCGGATTGTCCGGCTGGTGTCGTACAACACCTATCCCGGCCCGAAGGCGGCCATCAAGCAGGCGTACTATGACGCCATCAGGGAGGAGCCCCTGGCGGCGCTGGTCAAATGCATCGACCGCTGCAACAACCTGTCCTGCATGGCGGACGGCTTTACCCGGGAGAAAATGAAGACGTATGTGTTCGAGACGGAGAAGTTCGTTCTGCCGCTGCTGGAGGTCATCAAAGCCATTCCCGAGTGGAACAGCGCCGCGTGGCTGCTCCGCTACCAGATAACGGCGCTGCTGGAGACCTTCAAGCGGATGCTGTGACGGACATCGGCACGGAAAGGTGGGTGTTCAGATGTATCATTGCTCGTTTGACGGGATCAAGCTGACGCCGGATTGGCGCAGCCAGCACCTTCCCCAGGTCATCCGCGCTTTCATGGAGAAGTGGCAGGGCGTCGCCGATGAGGAGATGAAGACCTACAAATTCGGCTGGCCCGCAAAACTCGTTCACACGGACTTCACGTACAGGGGCACTTGTTACAGAATCTGCCCGGAAACCTTCGGCATCCCCTATGACCTGTGCGAATGCCTGCAGTGTGGGACGCAGATTGAGGAGAAATACGGCAGCCGCATGGACGAGGATCTCCTGGCCATAGACGGTGTGACGTATGTGTTCTCAAACGGCTTTCTCGATTGAACGGAAGAGGGTCGCGCAACCTACGGGCACCGGCTTCACGTACGGGATGACGGATTTCGGTCCCTGCTGCGTTGCAAAGCGTGCGGTGCATATATCCTGTACCGGCACTCCGCGTTTCACAGCATGACGTACAAGGATGGCAGCCACGGCGACTGCTTCCCCGTGGAAGGCCCGGAGGAAACGGATGAACTGAACCGCCGATATAACGGGGACGAGCTTGAAAAAGCGTTCCCCAGGCGGTACCTGATCCGGACAAATGGGCAGTTGGGCCGGGCCAACGTCTGAAGCGCGGCGGATGGAAGCGGGGGCTTCTGACAGGGCGAAAATGAAAGCGGCTGTGAACCGGTTATTTTCCCGTTCACCGCCGCTTAATTCATGATACGGAAATTAAGCGGCTGTCAACGGTATTTTTCGCCGTTCGCAGCCGCTTTCATCGGGGTTTTGTCCGACGCAGCCGGGTCTTCCGCCTCCGTCCGACGGTCGTATGGGCTTTCCGGTTTACAGTTTCAGCACGGCCACGATCTCGTCGTCGTCCATTTCACCGTTTTCCACGAACCCGAACGAAGCGTACAGCTTTTTCGCGACTTCGTTCTCCGGGTTGTAGGAAGTGGCGCATGCTTCCGCCTTGCCGTGAGGCCAGGTCCTGATGAATTCCAGGGCAAGGCGCACGGCCTCCCGGCCGAAGCCCTTCCTCTGATAGCGCTTGTCGATCATCAGACGCCAGAGGCTGTAATTTTTCCTGAGGGCCAAAGGCGCGTCAGGGCCTTCCAGCGCGGCCTCGTTGTAGCCCAGCATCACAAAGCCCACCAGCGTATCGTCGTCATAGACGGCAAACGGATACGCATAGGACGCCTCCGAGGTGACGGCGAGATACGCCTCCACCAGGCTCTCCTCGTTGTCGGCCACGAAGGGGTACTGCGATTCGAAGATCGACAGCTCGCAGACCTCCAGAGCGTTTTTGTACGTTACCTTTTCCAGATGTATCATTGTGTTTCCTCCTGTGTCAATGATCGATCACATTTTTCACTCCGCGCCGGTGATCTTGAGATTTTTCAGCAGCGTCACGCGGGGAATGACCCAGGTATCATATTGCTCGGTCTCCCTGCAGAACTGCATCGTAGGGATCGCATCGTCGATCTTGCCGCTGACGGAGCCACCGGTGACAATCCTGACCGTGCCGTTTTGATGCAGATAGCCCAGCCGGATCTCGCCCGCAAGGTCGCCGCCGACAGAGTTTACCTCGAAGGCGGAGAACTCCACGACCTCCAGATAGTCACCCTCGCGAAGCTCCGCCTCAGAACGGGTGCCGCCCTCGACCACGAAGTTTTCAGCAAGCGCGCTGTCCTCCACGCCCAGGTACTGGCTGAACTGGCGGGGACCCCAGAGGCTTTCCACTACGCCGTTCCTGATCAGGGTGCGGTCGTGTATCACGGCGCCCTCTTTGTCGATCGGATAATCCTCGGAGGAGTTTTGCAGCGTGGAGACCGCCTTCAGGGTGATCCGGTCGCCGGTCGTGTATTCCGCCACTGTCTTGCCCGGCTTCCAGTCGGAGAGCTTGGAGTGGATCATTTCTGTGTTGATCTTATCCGCAAAATACCAGCGATAGACTTCAAGCGCGTCGTCCGTAGAAAGCAGTACGTCGTATTTGTTCAGCGCCGGTGTGGGTTCCGTCACCAGACGATCCTTGCCATAACGCAGCGCCTTTTCCACATCGCGGCAGAGCTTCTCTGCGTCACAGGTGCCGGATTCAAACATCCGGTACAGCTCGATCTCATGATCTTCCTTGCGGGCGTTGACGATGACCTCGATCATGGAGCTGGGGTAGCGGACGGCATACTCCACACCGTTGGAGTTGCGGTAGTGCCGGGTGATTTCCTTGACGAAGATTTCGTAGGAATTGACAAACTCCGTCTCGGTCTCATGCACCTTTGCCATGGCGGAAATAAAATCCTTTGCGATGGCGGCAATGTCCACTTCCTTCAGAGCGGGAGAGGCCACCGGTTTGTCATTGAGCTTATAGCCGGGGTTTTTGACCAGAGAAGCCTGATAGAAAATATCTGCAAGCTTCTTTTGGATCTCACCGTCGGTATCCGTGGGGGCGATTTCGCCGGAGGCGGAACCCAGGAGCTCGCCCTCCAGCGGGCGATAGAGGGTCACCAGGAAGGTCCGAACCTCAGTAATTCGGTTCTGATCCAGATCATGACGGATGAAATAGAACTCCCAGCCTTTGGTGGTTTCCTCCCGCAGCTCCCAGGTCGTACAGCCGAGGGCTTTGATTTGTTCTTCAATATGATCCAGCATCATCCCAACCTCGCTTTCATTTTCAGATAGGGACCGCCAGCGGCAACCTTGACCCATTCCTTGTGGCCCTTGCCGCAGCCGCCGTTTCCTATGACGCCACGGTCTCTGGACGCCATACTGATGCTGCCCAGCAGATCGGGGACGTAACCGGTCATAACCACCGGGGAGACGACTCGGCCCGTGAGGGCGCCGTCTTTGATCTCGTACCCTCTGCAAACGATGCACTGGATGCCCCAATGCTTGGGGTCCTCCATGCCGCTGTCTTCGCCTTCAAGCAGATAGCCAAACCTGACAGAGGCGATCATCTCCTCCAGCGTACTCTCGCCGGAGTCGAAGATGGTGTTGGTCATGCGGGTGTAGACCTTGTGGGCGAAATTCTCACGCTTGCCGTTGCCGGTGGGCTGAACGCCCAGCCGCAGAGCCGCCAGGGCGTCACAGATGCCGGTTTTGAGAATGCCGTGGTCAATCTCAATCACGTCGCCAGCCAGAACGCCTTCGTCGTCAAAAACGTAGGCTGTGACGCTGTTGTCGCAGAGGGCGCCTTCATGCATGGTGCAGAGCTCGGAGCCGACCCGCTTGCCGATGTAGTCCGCGCCCAAGGCGCGGTGCTTGACGAACATATCCATCTCAACACCGTGGCCGAAGGCCTCGTGGGCAATGAGGCCGCTGATCTCCGGATCGGTGATGATCTCGTATTCGCCGGGTTCGATCTCCTCGGAGGAGAGCATCTGCTCCATGAGCTTGGGCATCCTTTCCATGGCCTCCTTCAGGCCCTCCAGGATCTCCGGGCCGCCGCAGCCGGAAACGCCCTGATAGACGTCTTTGTTATCCTCCTCTTCGTTGGAGGAAACGGCCCAGCAGGTGCCCTCGGTGTACACATAGCTCTGGCGCAGGAAGCGGTTTTTCGTCACAAACATCTTGGAAATGTGCGTCGAAGCACCGCCGGCTCCACAGTCCAGCACCCGCGGGATGATCTCCATGCCGCGGTCAGACAGCGCCGTGAAGGTCTCGACCAGAGCTTTCATATCCACTTGCTCGGGCAGCTGCTCGGTCTCTTTCTCCTCAAAAAGCTCCAGGGGCTCGTCCGGGAGGATCGGGGTAGCATAAGCCTTGGTTCCGGTCAGCCTGAGGATCTCAAACTGACGTTCCAACCCGCAGACGATTTCCTCGGCCAGTGCCTCGATCGTGCCAGGTATCTCGTTGAAGGCGTACTCGCTGTACTGCCCGTTCCGCCAGACGCGTGCGACGTTGCCGCGTTCCGTGGTCATGGTCTTGCCGGTAATTTTCTTGTCACTCTGATAAATATATGCGCTGAAGCCCACGGAGTCGGTGGACAGGATGCTGACGTATTCAAAGGACTCGCCCAGCAACTCCACCAGCTTCTTCATCTTCGGCGCCAGTGCGTTCAGATAGGAGGAAAACGGTGCTTTCATGTCAGGTGTTACTTCCTTTCCTTTATTCTTTTGCATTCTTATAGATCTCGCAGGCGATGCCTTCCGTCGCTTTGAGCGCCGCTTTCGTGGCGTTGTTGTACATCACGGCGACGCAGAGATCCTTTTTGCGGGAGAAGACCCAGTTGGTCAAAAAGCCCTCGTTCCAGCCGCCGTGACCGGCCACGCTGTCCTTGCGCGCTTCCGACTCCCAGACATTGAGGCAGAGCCCGTAGTCGTCCATCACCGGCGTCATCATGCGCCGGGCCGTCTTCTTTTTCAGGAAGCCGCCCCTGCGATAACTGCGGGAAAGGGCGATGCCGACCTTCACCAGCTCCGTGGGCGTGGTCCACAGACCCGCCGCGGCGTGCTCGGGATAGTAGTGCCAGCCGTGGGCCGGGTCCTCCTTCTCCCCGAGCCGGCCGCCGAACGCGGCGTTGGCGGCGAGCTCCTCGTCCAGGGGCTGGAAGTAGCCGGTCCGTTTCAAACCCAGGGGTTCGGCGACCTCCTTCTGGAAGGCGTCCCGCAGGGTCGTGCCCGTGATGCGGGTGAAAGCCAGTTCCGCCAGGGTGATGCCGCCGCCGGAATACATGTGCTGTTTGCCGTAGGGCCGGATCATGCGGAGTTTGTGCGTGTTGCCTTTGCCGTCCAGCACGTCCTCCAGCGTGAGCGGCGCGTGATCCGCCCGGTAACCGGGGAAACCGTGGACATTGTAGCCCGCCGTGTGAGAAAGCAGCGCGGAGAAGGTCATGGGGCCCTTTTTGACGTACTCCGGCACAACGCCGGAGATGTCCGCGTCCAGGTCGATGAGGCCCTTGTCCACGTACCGGAGCAGCGTCAGGGCGAACATGGGCTTTGAGACCGAGCCCGCCTGGAACAGCATGTCCGGGTTCACCGGGAAATCCTGCCCGTGGCGGCCGCTGCCGGAGCAGTAAGTTACGAGGTCGCCGTCTCCGTCATAGACAGCCATGCTGACGCCATAGCCCTTCTTTCCCCTGATCCGCATGGCCTTATCCACATCGACGCCGTAATAATTCTTGATGATCCTGCCCGGGCCTTTCAGCATCTGCATCAGGACCGCCTCGTCGGAATCGATGATGCCGGTTTCCCGGAAGCCCGCCTTGTGATAGACATGCAGCCCCCGCTCGTTTTCCGGTTCGGTGGACAGGAAAAGCCGGTCCGCGCCGTTTTCTTTGAAATACTGAATGATCTCCTGCAGGGCCGCCTGGCCATACCCCTTGTCCTGTTCGTTCTTGTCGATCATGAAACGCCAGAGCCAGTACCGGTCGTCCTCGTCTTCCTCCTCCGGGTTAAAGGCGAACATGCAGAAGCCCACAAGCCTGTCGTCCGCGTAGATCGCAAACGGCCGCGCCACGCCCGGGTCTTCCGCGTTGGCCTCGTCGGCCTGTCTGAGGGAGACGTCGTTGGGGGCCACAAAGGGCTGGTCTTCGCGCACGGAAAGGGCCAAGACGGCGTCTCTGTTTTCATCGCTGATAGGAACCAGTCTGATTTTCATGATGGATTTCCTCCTGTTTTCTTCTGTTGTTCACGGCCGGCTTGCGTCCGCCGGCCGAGGAATGTACAAAAACACCGCAAAGAAGCAGCTCCCGTCTGTGGCTGCATCCTGCGGTCCCACGTTCCGAAAGTCACTCACGGCGGTGCGTCAAACAAGAGGGCTTTGTCCCTCCCCTCGTGCTCCGCACCCGTATTCAGTTAGCCGATGATCGCCTCGCTGTTGATCATTGGTTTGTCCTCTTTTCGCAAACATCCGCTTTCATTATACATGAAATCCGTGAAAAAGCAACGAGCAAATGCGCGCCGGTCCGCGGGAAACCGCTTGCAAATGCCGCGGATTTCGACTAAAATACGCCTGCATCGTGATCCGGGCGGAGGCGCGGGGCCCGGTCCCCGCTGTTCGCGGCGCGGTGCGGCTGATTCTGCCGATCCCCGCCGCAGCGTTTATCCCGCGCGGCATTGCGACGTTATGGAGGAACCGCTGTGAAAGGCTTACCCTTATGGCTGGTGCGGCACCGCGTACCGGTGATCCTGGTCTGTCTGCTGCTGATGATCCCCTCGGTGCTGGGGATGGTGGCCACCCGAACCAACTATGACCTGCTGTATTACCTGCCGCAGGACCTGGAGACGGTGCGGGGCCAGGAGATCCTGCTGGAGGACTTCGGGAAGGGCGCCTTTTCCCTGCTGGTCACCGAGGGCATGACCCTCCGGGAGCAGGCGGAGCTGGAGGACGCCATCCGGGAGATCCCCCACGTGGATTCCGTGATCGGCTACGCCTCCATCACCGGCGGCGCGCTGCCCCTGGAGATCATCCCGCAGAAGAACCGGGAGCTGTTCCAGCGGGGCGACTGCATGCTGTCCGCCGTGTTCTTTGACGAGGGCACCTCCGCCGAGGAAACCATGGACGCCATCAACCGGGTGCGGGCCGTGGCGGGGGAAAAGTGCTTCGTGTCCGGCCTGTCCGCCGTGGTGACGGATACCAAACAGCTGGTGGAGGATCAGGAAGCCATCTACGTGGGCATTGCCGTGGCCCTGTGCGCCCTGATGCTGATGATCACCATGGACTCCTTCCTGCTGCCGCTGATCTTCCTGGGCTGCATCGGCGTCTCCATTCTGTACAACCTGGGCAGCAACGTATTCTTCGGCGAGATCAGCTACATCACCAAGGCCGTGGCCGCCGTGCTGCAGCTGGGCGTCACGCTGGACTACGCCATCTTCCTGTGGCACAGCTACAAGGAGCAGAAGGCCCTGACGCCGGACAAGGATGAGGCCATGGCCGGCGCCATCCGCCTGACCTTCTCCTCCATTCTGGGCTCCAGCCTGACCACGATGGCGGGCTTCATCGCCATCTGCTTCATGAGCTTCACCCTGGGCCGGGACCTGGGCATCGTCATGAGCAAGGGCGTCGTCATGGGGGTGCTGGGCACGGTGGTGCTGCTGCCCTGCGTGATCCGCGCCCTGGACGGGGCCATCGAGAAAACCAGCCACAGGCCCCTACTGCCCAGCCTGCGCTTCCTGGGATCCTTCGTGACAAAACACCACAAGCTGCTGTGCGTGATCCTGGCCCTGCTGATCTTCCCGGCCTTCTTCGGCTACCAGAACGTGCACCTGTACTATGACATGAGCAAGGTCATGCCGCCTGAGCTGCCCTCGGTCATCGCCAACGGAAAGCTGACCGAAACCTTCGACATGGCCACCACCCACCTGCTGCTGGTGGACGCCGATGTCTCCCAGAAGGACGTGCGGGACATGGCGGAGGAGATGAAGCAGGTGGACGGCGTAAAGGACGTGATCGGCCTGGACAGCCTGCTGAGGGCCGGCATCCCGGAAGCCATCGTGCCGAAGGACGTCCTGTCTCTGGTCAAGAGTGACCGGTACCAGCTCATGCTGATCAATTCCGCCTACGTGATCTCCACCGACGAGGTGAACGCCCAGATCGACGCGCTGAACGCCATCCTGAAGCGGTACGACCAGGGCGGCATGCTCATCGGCGAGGCGCCCTGCACCAAGGACCTCATCGCCTGCACAGACCACGATTTCACGGTGGTGAGCCTGATCTCCATCGTCGCCATCTTCGTGATCATCCTGCTGGTGCAGAAGTCCGTCACCCTGCCGGTGCTGCTGGTGGCCGTCATCGAGCTGGCCATCGCCGCCAATCTCTGCATCCCCTATTACCTGAATCAGGAGCTGCCCTTCGTGGGTCCCATCCTGATTTCCACCATCCAGCTGGGCGCCACCGTGGACTACGCCATCCTGCTCACCAACCGCTACAAGCAGAAGCGGCTGGCCGGCCTGGACCGGAAGGAAGCCGTGAGCCAGGCCACCGCAGCCTCGGCCCAGAGCGTGCTGGTCAGCGGCATCGGCTTCTTTGCCGCCACCTACGGCGTGGGCCTGTATTCCAACATTGACATCATCTCCTCCATGTGCCGCCTGATCGCCCGGGGTGCGCTGCTGTCGGTGGCGGTGGTCCTGCTGCTGCTGCCGGCCGCCCTGGTGCTGCTGGACAGGATGATCCTGCGCACCACCCTGGGCATGAAGGCCGCGAAGAATTGAGAGAAGAAAGAGGGATCCCGATGAAAAAGCTGATGACCGCGCTGCTGGCCGCCGCGCTGGTGCTGGGCTGCTGCGTTCCCGCCCTGGGAGAGACCACCAAGCACGAACGGGTGTATGTCGTCGCCGGACCCGACGGGGAGATCCGGGCCCTCATCGACAACATCCTCCTGGAAAACGCGGACGGCCTGGCCGAGATCGCCGACGCCTCCCGGCTCGCTGACATCGAAAACATGAGCGGCCGGGAGCCCTTCACCCGGGAGGGTGAGGCCCTGATCTGGCAGGCCGACGGGAACGACATCATCTACCAGGGCACCTCCGACCGGGTCCCGGCCATCCTGCCTGTGGTCTCCCTGACCCTGGACGGAGCGCCGGTCTCCGCCGCGGAACTGAAGGAGAAGACCGGCGAGGCGGAACTCCGCGTCACCTTCCTCGGGGACGGGAGCCTGACCGCCCTGGCCGTCACCCTGATGCCCCTCCCCGCCGACGGCCTGACCGATCTCCGCACGGAGAACGCCGTGGTCCTGTCCCAGATGGGCGTGCAGGTCCTGGTGGGCTATGCCGTGCCGGGGGCGGGCGGGGACCTGGGCCTGCCCGACCACATCGCCGTCTCTTTCCACGCGGATCACGCAGATCTGTCCTGGCTGATGACGTTCATCTCCTCCGACCCCATCCGGCTGGCCTGCGAGGAGATCGATGCCCGGCTGGACTTTGATCTGCGGGGCACCGCCGCCCTGGCCGCCTCCATGCTCACCGCCCTGAAGAACGGCGAAGACCTGCCCAGGCAGCCGGGATTCTCGGTCACGGCCATTGAGACCAACCTGGTGGTGGGCCGGGTGAACGATTTCTTCCACACCCTGGACTTTATGGACAACAGCGCCCATGCGCTCCGGGACAGCGCGGCCGGGACCGCGGACAGCGCCCAGTCCCTGCTGAACGACGCCAAAGCGGCGAAAACCGACGCGAACGCGCTCCGCACGGATCTCAGTGGCCTTCAAGCCGACGGCGATGCCCTGAGCGGCCAGGCGGACGCCCTGATGGACGACGCGCTGCGGGCCGCCGACGCGCAGCTGGCGGCCATGGGCCTGCCCGCGGCGGAGCTGACGGCGGAGACCTACGCCGCGTCGCTGGACGCCGCCGCCCTGGAAGCGGATGAAGAAACGGCGGCCCGGCTCACGGAGCTGAAATCGCAGCTGGACCGGACGGCCGCCTTCGTGAGCAGCCTGAAGGCGTACATCGGCGGCGTGGCCGGGGCCGCCCGGAGCGCCGATGCCCTGAACACCGCGGTGGCCGCCGTGGCCGACGAGGCGGACGCACTAAAAAAGAACGCGGCAGCGCTCAAATCCGACGCCGCCGGGCTCCAAAGGGACGGCACCGCCAAGGTGAAGTCCACGATCAACGGCACGGTGCAGCAGCTGGCCGCCCTGGCCTTGCCCTATGTGCAGAACGATCTGCCCCGGATCCTGGACCTGTACGATCAGGCCCGGGATCAGGCCCGGAACGGCGGCTTTGACCTGCGCCCCGAGGGGATGCAGGCCGTGACCGTGTACATCATCCGCACGGATCTGCAGTAAAGCGCCCGCCCGTCATCACCGGCCGCGGCCCTTCCAAAGGCGCCCGAGCCTGTACCGGAGGGATCGGACACACCGTCTCCCGAAGCGGTACCCACGGCCGGCCACGTGCCAGAACCGCGCCAGGGCCAGGCCGCGCCCGCGGCGGGGCCGGATCTTCAGGCGGCCACGCTCGATCAGCGTCACCAGGCCGCAGACGGCTTCCAGGGGCATCTCCCGGTCGGGCCGGGGGCAGTTGTCCCCCCAGGTGAGCACCTGGTCTCCCCGGACGCGCCACACCCTGTGCAGCACAAACCGGTCCAGGTAGGGGTCGATGAACAGCACGATGTCACCGGCCTCCACCCGCTCCCGCACCGGCAGGATGGTCACATAGTCGCGGTCCATGCGGACGGAGGGATACATGCTGTTCCCGTGGATGAGCGTCCGCACGGGAATGGTCTCGCCAGCCTGCGCCAGCCGATGCCACTCCGGGATCGAAAGAGACCGTTTCACCACAAACCCTCCTCCCGTGAAAGCTTCATCCCGCCGGAAACAACCCTGTCCCCGTCATTCTATCACAGCGAAGACGGTTCGTCTACCGTCCACGGCTGTTTTCCCGTGATCAACGCCCGCGGGAGCGGAACCGCGGCAAATCGAAGAAACCTCCGGCTGCCGGATCGTTCCGGTGCCGGAGGTTTTCGGTTCTGTCTCCCGGGTCACTCCGCTTCCACGAAGTCCATGTCGCTGATGAAGTCCACCAGCATCGCCAGATCCGCGTCCTGCACCTCGCCCTGGGCGATCAGAACGAACTCCAGTTCATAGCCCTTGTAGATCGTGTAGATGTCAGCAAAGGATTTGTTGGCGGTGGTGACCTTCAGCAGGCGGGTGCCGTACGCCGTTTCGAAGTCCTCGAAAGCCACGTCGTCCATGTCCATGAAGCTTTCCCGGATCTCCTGCACCGCGGCCTCGTCCAGGTCGTTGAAGCGCTCCACATCGGCATACTCCTCGCTGAAGGCGATGGAGATGTAGACGGTGGGCTGGCCCTCTCCGCCCGTCAGGATCCCCACCAGGTTCGGGTCGGTGGAGGTGATGAGGCTGAAGGTGTAGTTCTCCGGCAGCTTGCTCTGGATCGTGAAGGCCTTGCCGACTTCCAGGGTACCCAGTCTGGTCTTTTCCGCCGTCTCGTCCGCCAGCACGGCCGCCGCGCACAGGATCAGCATCAGGCTCAGCGTCAGCGCGATGATTTTCTTCATCTTGTTCATCCCCTTTTCTGTTTCACATCCGGATCACTGGATGTAGCTCTTGTAGACAAAGCCGACCTTGCCGGTGGCGGGATCCTGCACCTGGTACCAGTCCTTCAGCTCGGCGATCACCGTCAGCTGGTAATTTGCGCCGAACGTGGCGATCTGCTGCGCGTTCTTGCTGGGGAACCAGCGCAGGTACACCCAGCCGCTGGCCCGGACGGGACGGACCGTCACCGTGTAGGGCGTCACCGCCTTCGCGGAGGCCAGCAGCGTGTTCATCTGTTCCACGGTGACCGCGGCCCTGGTATCAAACTCCTTGGAGGCCGGCTGTTCGGAACCGGACGAAGGCTGATAGGGCGCGGGCTTGTTCTTGACCAGGTAGCGGGAAAGCACATAGCACATGCCCTTGCTGCCCTTGTACTCAATGTAGGTCCAGCCGCTCTTGGGGCTGCCGTACGCAAACACCTCGGCGCCGTAGGGCAGGCTGTCGACGACGTTGTCCTCGGTCAGGCTCGTGCTGGAACGGACATTCAGGCCTTTTCCGTTCTGGGTGTAGACGTACATCTTCGTTCCCTGGCTCTCCGCCATGGCCGCGGCGGTCATCGCCGTCAGCATCATCACCGCAAGCATCAATCCGAGAAGCTTTTTCATCTGGTGTTCCTTCCTTTCTCCCGGCAGGTCCCCCTGTCCGGCTCGCTGTCCGGCCTGTGCTCCCGGAAAGCTCCAGTCTCCGGCCGTCTCCCGGCCGCCGCGAACCCCGTTCCCGGCGACTGCTTCCATTATATGCCGAACGCGCTCAAAACGCAATGGAAAAACGGGAGAACTTCCGCGGCAAATGAAGCCACCCGTCAGGCGGACGGGAAGGCATCCCGCCGCGTTCCGTTTGCAGGATGGCCATTCGCACGCAAGCCCGGCGCGTCACTCCGCCGCCATGCGGAAAAACTCGCCTTCCCCGATGGGCGTTGTCTGTCTGAAGGGCTCCCCCACAATGCGGAAGCCGGCCTTTTCGTAGCATCGGACCGCCCGGATGTTCCAGGTCCGAACGACCAGGCTGACCGGCTTTCCCGGGTACAGCCGGCGCGACAGTTCGCGGGCCGTTCTGCTGATCTCCTGCCCGTCCCCCCGGCCGCAGAGGGGCGGATTGACCCCGATGCCGAAGGAGACCTCCGTCTCGCCCTCCGCCAGGTTGATATACCCCACCAGCTCCGCCCCGTCCGTGAAGGAATAGAAGCGGTTCCGGGGATTGGCAAACCCCCGGCCCGTCCTGATCTGTTCCGCATAGGGCGGATTGTTGTAAATGGCGTAGTCGCCGGGATACTTCCATTCGCTGATGGCGGCCTTCTCTTCTTCCGTCGTTTCGTGACAAGCGAGCAAGTCTTTTCCCTCCCCGACGCGCCGGTGATGACCGGCCGGTTCATTGACCGTAGGAAACGCAAATGCTGTCCGCCACCTCCTGCATCACCGCCTCACAGTCCGCCGGATCGTAGTACCGGCTGTCCTCGATCATGGTCAGCAGGAACACGCCGTCGGTGCCCTCGACATAATACCGGCGGTCCGGGCCATAGTCGTTCTTCTGGCTGAATCCCCGCGCCATCCGGATCCCCTGGGGATTCACGTAGATCTCCATGTCCGTCATCCAGCCGCTGCACGCCTCCATCACGGCCTCCACGTTCGCGAACCGCTGCGCGCTCTCTCCCCTGATGTCCCGGTCCAGCATCAGGTCGCTCGGTTTCCGGTCCTTCCCCGTGTACTTCCACTTGGTGTACCGGGAGTCCGTGTACGACTGGCTGAATCCGGCCGGGATCGTGATCTTCAGCCGGTCGACGACACAGGCGGGGGTCCCGCCGGAGAAAAGCCTGATCCCGACAAACCCCAGCACCAGCAGCGCCGGCAGCCACCCGTACCGAAGAACCTTTTTCACCGTTTCCCCGGAGATCCGGCACCTCGCCCGCAGCCGCCGGACCGCCTCCGCCGCCGCGGCCTTCACCCGTCCCCGGGGGCGGTTTTGCGCCGCCTCTCCGGTCAGCAGGCCGTGGACCTTCCGGTAAATCCACCGGAAGCCCAGGGCCGCCGGCACCGAGCAGGCCAGCACCGCCGCCATGTACGGCACCGCGTTCCGGATATAGAGGAAGCTCCGGGTCAGGTCCATAAAGCGATAGCCGAACAGCTCCACAAACAGCCCGTGCACCAGGTACAGCTCCAGGGACATGGCGCCCATCCAGGCCAGCGCCCCGTTGCCGAGCCGCACCTTCATCATCAGCAGAAAGCAGAAGGCCACGAAGGCGCAGCACACCAGCCATTGGCAGCCCACGCTGTACAGCCGGAAAGGCACCCGCATCCTCGAGCTCTCCCAGTAATAGCCCCATCGATGGCTGAGCAGCCAGTCCGACTGGATGAACAGCAGAACAGTGGCCGCGGCGGAGAGCAGCAGCCAGATCCAGTATCCCCTCCGGAAAAAGCGGGTCACCCGCGCTTCGTTCTTCCCGAAGAGCAGGCCCAGCGGGAAGAGGACCACGCTGTTGTACCACCACTCGCCCCGCATCCACCAGGTGTTCTGATGGTTGACCAGGGTACCGAGCACCGTGTAGGCCAGCGTGAACGCGAAGACCCAGAAGATGGCCGTCCCTTCCCGCCGGCAGAAGCGGAACGCGGCCCAGAACACCAGGTAGAAGAACGGGATCACCACCGCGTACCAGGAATAGGTGTTCGCCATGCGCAGGCCGGACAGATACCAGAGGACGTCCGGCAGCGCCATCCGCTGGCCCATCAGCAGCCGGACGGCCGTATAGATCCATTCCGAGAGATAGTACGCGATCACGATCAGCAGCACGCGCCTGCGCAGGAAGCCCTTCAGGTAGTCCGGCTTGCCATGCAGGCTCCTGTACAGTCCCAGCCCGCTGCAGAAAAAGAACACC
Organism: Christensenellales bacterium; assembly: GCA_045226335.1. Classification (GTDB taxonomy): domain Bacteria; phylum Bacillota; class Clostridia; order Christensenellales; family Aristaeellaceae; genus RUG11272. The sequence continues at coordinate 15,177 of JBGVCH010000096.1, forward strand.
GCCACCACCGGAAAGCCGATGCCGGTGAAAAACTCCAGACCGGCGGACCGGACCGACGTCAGGCTCCAGGCCGCGCTGATCTTCTGGGCCATATGATGCAGGATGACCAGCAGCGCCATCATCCCGGTCAGGACCTTTGTCTGGTTTCGGGACGTGTATTCCTCGTTCCACGTGCCCCGGGGGCACAGCCTGGCCCCGAAGCAAAGCACGCCGCCCAGCAGGAAATAAACCAGCGCGATCCCGTTCATGCCCTTCACCCCGTTTTCGTGCCCGTATTCGCCGACTCTCCGGAAGATCCGGCCGGACGGCACAGCCTGATTTTACAAATTCTGCATCATCGGGGGGATTCCTGCCGGAGAATCGCGGGAGAGCGGCCGCTTCTTCCGGATTCTTTGCGGCGGTCGGTCTCCCCCGCCGTCTGCCTCTTGAAACTCACCCGTTCTTTCTCTATAATGGACATCGGAAAGACAGCCCGGGGAACGGGAAGATTCACGGGCCGATGCCGACAAACGCCATCAGGAGGCCGGAATGGAAGTCAGGTTTTACGACACAGCGGAGGATGCCCTGCTGCGGTTTGCCGTGATCATCGCGAGAGCCGGCGGCCGGTGGGTGTTCTGCAAGCACAGGGAGCGGGACACCTATGAGGTGCCCGGCGGCCACCGGGAAGCCGGCGAGTCCATCGCCGAAACAGCCGGGCGGGAGCTGCGCGAAGAGACAGGCGCCGTCGAGTTCACCCTCCGGCCCGTCTGCGTGTACTCCGTCACCGGGAAAAACCGGGTGAACGACACCGGCGAAGAGACCTACGGCATGCTGTTCACGGCGGACATCACAAGGTTTGAAGCCGAACTGCACAGCGAGATGGAGAAGGTGGTCCTGTCGGACACGTTCCCGGAAGCGTGGACCTATCCCCTCATCCAGCCCCTGCTGATCGACGAGGCCCGGCGGAGAGGATGCCTGTAACGCCGCGGAACCGCCTCTGTCCGGCCTTCCGCGCAAAAACGGGCCCGCTTCACGCGTTCCCGTTCATGGCTGAGGCATGGCCGCCTCAGGATTCCGCCGTCTTCTGGTCCTCGGAGGGGATGATGATGGCGGCGAGGATGTAGGCCAGCAC
>JBGVCH010000097.1:0-55018 GCA_045226335.1 Christensenellales bacterium
CTACGGTCAGGCGAAGCTCTTCACGCTCTACGCCGACGCGCTGCTGAAGATCCTCACGGCGGAGGACGACATGTCGGCGCTGGACTCAGCGGCCCTGCGGCTGAAGCGGGTGGACAGGGAAGACTTCGCGCAGGAGCTGGCCGAGCAGCGGCTTCCCAGCGTGGAGGAACTGCGGGCTTACATGAACGCCCGGCGGCTGGAGGCGGAGGGCCGCTACGAGGAAGCCATCGCGATGTACGACACGGTCGGGATCCTGGACGCTTTCGAGCGCTCGGTGGAGCTGGAGGAAGGCTACATCGACCGGCAATACCAGGATGCCATGGCACTGTACGAACAGGGGGATTACCTGAAGGCGGCGGAGATCTTCCGGGACTTGGACTGGAAGGACAGCGCCGCCATGTACCGGAAGTGCATGGAGCTGCACCAGCACGAGTGGGTCGACGCCACCTGCGACACGCCGAGGACCTGCTCCGTCTGCGGCGCTACGGAGGGCAGCGCCCTGGGTCACAACTGGAAAGAAGCCACCTGCACGGAGCCGAGGACCTGTACGCGGTGCGGAAAGACCGAAGGCAGCGCCCTGGGCCATAGATGGAAGGACGCCACCTGCACGGAGCCGAAGACCTGCACGCGATGCGGCAAGACGGAAGGCAATGGGCAGAAGCATGTCTGGAAGGAAGCCACCTGCACGGAGCCGAAGACCTGTTCCCGGTGCGGCGCGACCCAAGGCAGCGCCCTGGGGCATAACTGGAAGGGAGCCACTTGCACGGAGCCGAAGACCTGTTCCCGGTGCGGCGCGACCCAAGGCAGCGCCCTGGGGCATAACTGGAAGGGAGCCACCTGTACGGAGCCGAAAACCTGTGCAAGATGCGGGATAACAATAGGAAAGGCCCTCGGGCATGACTGGATGATCGCGACCTGCACCTGTGAGAGGTGTGGAATCAGCCGAGAATACGAAGTGCCGGACCTGTCCCATTCCAACGCGAAGGAAGCCCTGGAGATCATGGAAGGGATGATTGAAAGCGTTCCGTGTGAGTTGTCTGACATAAAAGGCTTTATGGACCAGTATTATGACATGAGCAAACTTCAGCCTAATTATGGATATTTCTACGTTGGCAACGAGATCATTGAACTATACTACTATTTCGGTGATGGATATTATGTCTATGGCGCTTGTTATCTTGGTGAGGATTTAGAAGAATTGTTCTTTGTCAGTTATATGATCTTTGAAGATGGCCATGGATGGAGTATGGATCTTCCGCCGTATCTGTGTTCTGAATACAGTGATATAGATGATTGGCACGAGATTAAGACGGAGAGCGGTCATGAATATTCGTACTTTCACCGCGATGCTGAAGACTTGTACTATGACAACAGCTATTATGATGTAAATACCGTGAGAAGCATTGAAGTCTGGAACTATTCAGCGCTGTTCAATGACAGCGGTGCTGTTGATTGACAACACGGTTTTCTGCGCAATACCGCCATCTTCGGCTGATGCAAACACGATGCCCCCCAAAGAGGTGAACGCCATGCGCCCCAAACGTTTCCTAATCGTCGCGATGATCCTGCTGCTATCTCTCGCGTTCTGCGCTCCGGCTATATCCGAGGCCCTCACCAAAGCCCAGATGTACGAGACCGGGCTTTCGTTCCTGTGCACACTGGAACCTGAGGACGTTGAGATTGCCATCATTTATTTCGAGAACGTGGGAAACTATGAGCAGGCCAAGCGGTTTGTGATGTACGGCCAGGCACTGCTGGAGATCTTTGCGGCGGAGGAGGACGACAACAACCTGTCCGTCGCCGCCATGCGCCTGGAGAGCCTCGACAACCCGGCGTTCGATGAGGTACTGTCGGAGAACCTGCTGCCGTCTGTCGCGGAGCTGCAGACCTACATCCGCGCCCGGCGGCACGAGCTCGACGGGGCCCTGGACGCGGCGGTGAAGGAATACACCGAAGTCGAGGGAACGCTGGACGCGCTGGAGCGCCGGATCAACCTCTCCATCGACCAGAAGGAGATCACATACCAGGAGGCTGTCGGGCTGTATGAGGCGGGGGAGTATGCCGAGGCAGCCAGGCTCTTCAAGGCGCTGAAGGGCTGGAAGGACAGCGCGGAACTGTATGAAACCTGCTTGTCGATGCACGAGCACACCTGGATCGAGCCCACCTGTGAGACACCGTGGGTCTGCTCAGTTTGCGGAAAGACCGAGGGCACGCCGCTGGGGCATACTTGGAAGGACGCGACCTGCACGGAGGCGAAAACCTGTACGCGCTGCGGGGAGACAGACGGTCCTCCGCTGGGTCACAGCTGGACGGAACCCACCTGTACGAAGCCGAAAACCTGCATGCGCTGCGGGTTGACGGAGGGCATTCAGACGGAGCACAGCTGGACGGAGGCCACCTGCACGCAGCCTCGGACCTGCGTCAAGTGCGGCCTGACGGAGGGCACTGCCCTGGGGCATGACTGGCAGGAGGCGACGTACACCGACCCCAAGACCTGCAGGCGGTGCGGCACCACGACCGGGAAGCCGCTCTCCCAGCCGCCCAAGGTGGGCGGGATCGTCCGGTTCGGCCATTACGAGCAGGACGGCGACACAACCAACGGCCCCGAGGAAATCGAATGGATCGTGCTGGAAGTCAGCAAGGAGAGTCATACCGCGCTGGTCATCAGCAAGTACGGACTGGACGTGCAGCCGTATCACAAGAAGAAAAACGTCGCCGTCACCTGGGAGACCAGCTCGTTGCGGAAGTGGCTGAACCGGGATTTCCTGAACACGGCCTTCAGCGATGAGGAGCAGGGGTTCATCCGGGTCACGCTGGTGGCCAACGACAAAACGCAGGGCTATAAGGGATATAAGTCCAGCGGGGGAAACGACACGAAGGACAAGATCTTTCTGCTGAGCTACGCGGAAGCGAACCGGTATTTCGGCGTAAAGCATTACAGCGCGAGCAAGGCCCGGAAGAACACGAAAGGGCGGACGTCGCCGACAGCTTACGCGAAAAAGAACGGCGCGATGACCGACAGTGATACTCTGACGGACGAGTTCACCGCGGCGGGATCGTGGTGGCTGCGCTCGCCGGGGGACGGCCGGAGCCGCGCCTCCCGGGTGGAGCAATACGGCTCTCTCCGAAACCTGGACGTGAACGCCTCGGACATCCTGGTCCGGCCGGCCTTCTGGATCGACCTGAGTGCGGACTTCTACTGATGGTGGTCTCAGCCCCGGGCGCGGAACAGAGACGCATGACGAGGAGAGAAGAATGAAAACGCATCGAATCATCACGGGCGCCGCAGCCATCCTCCTCTCCGTATGCCTCATTTGCGGGGCGGCGGGAGAGGCCGTCACCAAGGCCGATATGTACAGGACCGGGTTGATGTTCCTGAGCCTGCTGGACGCAGACAGCGTGGAAACGTCCGTCGCTTACTTCGAGTCCGTGGGAAACTACGAGCAGGCCAAGCGGTTTGTGATGTACGGCAAGGCGCTGCTGGAAATCTTCGGCGCGGATGAGGACCGGGACAGCCTGGCCATGGCCGGGGTGCGGCTGGAGATGCTGGACACGCCGGCCTTCGGGGAGGACCTGGCGGCGCGGGGGCTGCCGGCGGTGGCGGACCTGCGGATGTATGTCGCGGCGCGGGAGCTTGAACTGGAAGGGAAATACGCGGAAGCGCTGGCGATCTACGGGCAGATCGGGGGAACCCTGGACGCCCTGGAACGGGTGCTGGACCTCACCATCAGCGAGCAGGACGCGCTGTACAAACAGGCCGTAGCCCTCTTCGATGAAGGGAAGTACGTCGAGGCGGGCGATCTGCTCCGGGACATGAAGTGGAAGGACAGCGCGGAACTGTACGCGATATGCCTGGAGCTGCATGAGCACATCTGGATCGACGCCACCTGCGAGACGCCGAAGACCTGCGGCTGGTGCGGCGCGACGGAAGGAGAGGCCCTTGGGCACGATTGGCTTCCCGCCGCACCGGGCGAGCCCGAGATCTGCGGCCGCTGCGGCGCGGTCCGGCAGGAATCCGCCCGGACGAGCCCGCCGGAGGGCCTCCGATATAAAGTGAATGAATGGAGGAAGACTGTCACCATTACCGGGTACGATGGCCATGAAGCCGAGCTGGTTATACCGGATACCATCGAGGGCTGTACCGTCATCGGCATCGACAGCAGCGCGTTTTCCGGGAACACAGAACTGATCACCGTGCGGCTCCCGGAGACCATCGAAGCTTTCGGGACCTCCGCCTTTGCCGGCTGCATCCGTTTGACGGAGATCAATTTTCCCCATGAACTGGAGATCATCGGGAAAGAAGCGTTCCGGGACTGCACCAGCCTGACCGCCGCTGTGCTTCCGGACTGGAGGAGCATGCGGTCCATCGGGGACAGCGCCTTCCAGAACTGCGCAAGCCTTACGGAAGTCTGGCTCCCGGGCAATGTGCTCTCCTATGGCCGGTCCATGTTCATGGGCTGTGACGGGCTGACTGCGGTCGTCCCGGCGGGGAGCAACTCGGAAGCGTACTGCAGAAGCAACGGAATCCCCTATCGGACCAGATGAGGTGACGGCGATGAGACTGAAACAGTGGGCCGCGCTGCTGACGGCGCTGGCGATCTTCGTCGGAGGCGCCGCGCTGGGCGAGGCGTACACGAAGGCCGATATGATCATGATCGGCCTGGATTACCTGTGCATGCTGGACGCGGAGGATGTGGAGACGGCCGCCCTGTACTTTGACGGCGCGGGAAACTACGGCCAGGCAAAGCTCCTGAAGCTGTACGCCCAGGCGCTGCTGGACATCCTCCGGGCGGAGGAGGACCGGAGCGGCCTGACCATTGCCGGAAAACAACTGGCGCTGCTGGATGACGCGGCTCTCGCAGATACACTGGCGGAGTACGGGCTGCCGTCGGTGACAGACCTGCAGATGTACGCCGCGGCCCGGGAGTACGAGATGGACGGGAAATACACAGAGGCGCTGGCGGTTTACGGGCAGATCGAGGGGACCCTCGACGCCATGGAACGGGTGGTGCAGATCACCTTCGACACGCGGGACGCGTTGTACCGGCAGGCGGTGACGCTTTTCAACGAAGGGAAATACATCGAGGCGGGGGAGATCCTCCGGGAGATGAAATGGAAGGACAGCGCGGAACTGTACGCAAAGTGCCTGGAACTGCATGAGCACACCTGGATCGAGGCCACCTGCGAGACGCCGAAGACTTGCAGCTGGTGCTGCGCGACGGAGGGGGAGGCCCTGGGCCACGACTGGAAGCCCGCCACCTACGCGGCCCCCGAAACCTGTGCCCGCTGCGGGATCCTGCGGGGCGAACCCCTGAAGAAGCCTGTGCCGGATGGTCTCCGGTACAATGCAAGCACAGCGCGGGGCATCGTTGCCATTGCCGGGTATGACGGAACGGAAACCGTGCTGGACATCCCGGACACCATTGAAGGCCTGCCGGTCACCAGTATCATAGACAATGCGTTTTCAGGAAACACCCGTCTGACGGCCGTAAAGCTTCCGGAGACCGTCGGCTACATCGGGCATTTCGCGTTTGCCGGCTGCACAGGGCTGACGGAGATCAACTTCCCGTTTGAGATGACTTCCATCGGCGAGAGTGCCTTTGAGGGCTGCGCCGCCCTGACCGAAGTGAAGCTTCCGGCACGGCTGGGTTATCTCGGAATGCACGCCTTCCGGAACTGCACCGGCCTGACGGGCGCGAACCTGCCGGATCGACTGGTGAACTATGACTATGATTTCTTCGGCGGATGTGACAGGCTGACGGTGACCGTCTCCCCGGGAGGCCAGGCGGAAACGTACTGCAGAGACAACGGCATCCCCTATCAAACCAAGTGAGGTGACCGGCATGAGGCTGAAACGGTGGGCTGCGCTGCTGACGGCGCTGGTGCTCTGCTTCGGGAGCGCCGCGCTGGGCGAAGCGTTCACGAAGGCGCAGATGTATCAGACCGCCATCGACTACCTGAGCACGCTGGAAGCAGAGGACGTGGAGATTGCCGCCCTCTACTTTGACAATGCCGGGAACTACGGCGAGGCCAAGCGGTTCGTGATGTACTGCCAGGCGGTGCTGGAGATCCTGGGGGCGGGGGAGGACAGCAGCCTGCTGAGCACGGCGGCGGTTCGGCTCCGGCGGGTCAATGTGGACAGCTTCAACGAGGAGCTGGAGCAATACGGCCTGCCCGCCATCGACGACCTGCAGATCTATATCCGCGCCCGCCGGCTGGAGAACGAGGGCAAGCGGGCGGAAGCCTTGGCCCTCTACGAGCAGATCACCATCCTGGACGCCCTCAGCCGCCAGGTGGATCTGGACCTGGAAGCCCAGGAGGCCCAGTACAAGAAGGCCATGGCCCTCTACGAGGAGGGCAGGTACATTGACGCGGCGAAGATCTTCCGGACGCTGGACTGGGATGACAGCGCCCTGATGTATGACCGCTGCATGGAACACCACACCCACGAGTGGACGGACGCCACCTGCACGGCCCCCATGGTCTGCCAGGAATGCGGAGCCACTGAGGGGAAACCCCTGGGCCACGACTGGCTGGACGCCACTTACGAGCGCCCCATGGTCTGCACCCGCTGCGGCGAGACCCGGGGCGAACCCCTTCCGCCGCCGGTGGAGACTGAGGAAGCGGAGGAAGTACAGCTGGAAGGGACGGCAGCGGAACCCTTCCTCTACGTGGAGAACGGGGACGGGACCGTCACCATCACGGTCTATCAGGGGACGGACACCGCGGTGACCGTTCCGGCCACCCTGTACGGCCTTCGGGTCACCGCCATCGGGGACGGGGCCTTCAGCAACCAGGGCGGGCTGGTCTCCGTCCTCATTCCGGAGGGGGTCACCGCCATCGGAAGCGGCGCCTTCAACAACTGCGTGGGCCTCGTCAGCGTCGTGCTGCCGGAGAGCATCACTCGGGTGGGAGCCAATGCCTTTGACCGCAACACCCAGCTGAGCGTCACGGTGGTGGAAGACTCCTACGCGGAGGTCTGCTGCAGGCGCCTGGGGCTGAAGACCGCGCGGGTTGCCTCCTCTCTGAACACGGATCAGCGCGAGATCTGGCTGATCTTCCGGGAATTGATGTACATCACCGGCCGCAAAGCAACGCCGGTGTACGCTGGACCCGGGACGAACTACTCCCAGGGCCGGGTGATGAGCAGCAACGGCAAGGTCACGCTGAAGGCCAGCATCGATATGGAGGACTCCTTCGAGCTGGCCGGTGTGGAGGGCAGCTGGATGCTGATCCGGTACGACATCACCTCGGGCGCCGCCAACGGGACCAAGCGGGTGGGCTACATCAGGACCTCCGACGCGTCCTACAACGGCGGCCCCGGCCTGGCCTTCATGTACAGGGCGGCGACGCTTCGGAAGGCCGCCAGCTGCTACGACGATCCCGAAATGACCAACAACATCACCCACTTCAGCCTGAAGGCCGGCGCCAGCGTGATCCTGCTGGCCTGGTACGAGACGGCCTCCGGCACGAAGATGGCCTACATCGAGACCACCATCGAGGGCAAGCGCTACCGGACCTTCATCCGGGCGGAAAGCCTGGAGTGACGCGCCGCGAAGAAAAACGAAGAAAAGCTTGACACGCCGCATCGGATGTGCTATACTCGCGAAGGTTTGACAAGAAACCCATTGCCGAAGACAGCCGGTCTCCGCAAGGAGTTAAGGGAGCGACGCTCCGCCTGCCGAGGTGTGAAGGATCATGAAGCTTTTCTGTCCCTCGCGCCTGTGTGATGCGAGGGTTTTCTTTACTCCCCAAACCGTGAGGAGGTGCAACAAGGACAATGAGCAAGAACCGTGAAGTCAAGGAACAGGTTGTGGCCGACATCGTTGAGAAGATCAAGGGCGCCGAGTCCATCACCATGGTGTCTTACTCCGGCCTCACCGTGGAGCAGGTGACCAACCTGCGCAAGCAGTGCCGTGAGAAGGACGTCGCCTACTGCGTGCTGAAGAACCGTCTGGTCAAGCGCGCGCTGGAGGAGGTCGGCATTGAAGGCGCGGATGATCTGCTGAACGGCCCCAACGCCTTTGTGTTCAGCAACAAGGACGCCGTCTCCGGCCCCAAGGTCATCAGCGAGTTCATCGAGAAGAACAAGCTGCAGAGCCTCAAGATCACCGGCGGTGTGTTCGAGGGCAAGGTGGCCGACGAAGCGACTATGCAGACCCTGGCCAAGATGCCCGGCCGCGATGAGCTGCTGGCCATGCTGGTTGGCTGTCTGCAGAGCCCCATTTCCGGCCTGGTGGCCACGCTGGATCAGATCGCCGAGAAGAAGGAAGCGGCCTGAGCCTGACAGCGGCCTGAGCGCCGCGTAATCAAAGAAAATAATACGGAGGAAATTGTAATGGATATCCAGAGCATCATCGAAGCCATTGAGAAAATGAGCCTGATGGAAGTCAAGGAACTGGTGGACGCCCTGAAGGAAAAGTTCGGCGTCACCGGCGCCATCGCCGTTGCCGGCGGTGCCGCTCCCGCTGCCGCTGCGGCTGCTGAGGAAGAGAAGACCGAGTTCGACGTGGTCCTGAAGAGCTTCGACGCTTCCAAGAAGATCGCCATCATCAAGGTTGTCCGCGAAGTCGTGGAAGGCCTGGGCCTGAAGGAAGCCAAGGAACTGGTGGAAGGCGCTCCCAAGACCATCAAGGAAGGCATCTCCAAGGAAGACGCCGAGAAGCTGGTCGCCAAGTTCAAGGACGCCGGCGCCGAGTGCGAGATCAAGTAAGATCCGGATTCACAAGCCTCCCTTCGGGGAGGTTTTTGCGTTGCGGGGACTGAACACCATGCCCGAAAAAACAGCCTGCCGCAAGCGGCAGACTGCACCGGGCTTTGGTATTCCGGTTATGACTCCTGATCGGATCGGATGAGCTTCTCCGTTCCGGACGGGTCAGATTTCGCTCAGCTCGTCCTGCTCCACCAGCCGGATCCCGCTGGCGGCCAGGGAAGCGCCGGCCCTGGCCACGTCCGCGACCCGGAAGATCATGTAGGCCTTGCCGTGACGGGCGCCCAGGAAGGCGTACATGTACTCGACGTTGATGTCATCCGCCGCCAGCAGGGACAGCACCTGGTTCAGGCCGCCGGGGACATCCGGGACGGAAACCGCCAGCACCGGGGTCAGGGAGCACACAAAGCCCGCGTCCTTCAGCACGGTGGCGGTGGCCAGCACATCGTCCACAATGAACCGGGCGATGCCGAAATCGCTGGTCTCCGCCAGGGAGAAGGCGCGCATGTCGATGGCGTGATCGGCCAGCACTTTGGTCATGGAATAGAGATAACCGGGCTTGTTCTCCAGGAAAACGGAAATCTGCTTGACGTTCATCGGTGCCGCTCCTTTCTCTCAGATCTTGCGCTTGTCGATGACCCGGACCGCTTTGCCCTCGCTGCGGGCGATGGACTTGGGCGCCACCAGGGAGACCTTGGCCGTCAGACCCAGCATGGACCGGAGGCCTTCCACCAGCTTCTTCTGCCGTGTGGTGATCTCGCCCAGGTTGTCGGTGAACATCTCGGGGGTCATCTCCACCTGGACGTCCAGGGTGTCGGTGTTGTTGACCCGGTCCACGATGATCTGGTAGTTGGCGGGATAGCCCTGGTTCAGCAGAACGGTCTCGATCTGGGACGGGAAGACGTTCACGCCGCGGATGATGAGCATGTCGTCTGTGCGACCCCGGGGCTTGCACATCTTGACATGGGTCCGGCCGCAGGCACACTTCTCGTGGGAGAGGACGCAGACGTCCCGGGTGCGGTACCGCAGGAGGGGGAACGCTTCCTTGTCCAGGGAGGTGAAGACCAGCTCGCCCTGTTGGCCGTCCGGCAGGACCTCGCCGGTGTCGGGGTCGATGATCTCGGCGATGAAGTGGTCCTCGTTGATGTGCATGCCGTTCTGCTGGGAGCACTCGAAGGCCACGCCGGGGCCGCTGGTTTCCGTCAGGCCGTAGATATCGTAGGCCTTGATGCCCAGGGTTTCCTGAATGGACTTGCGCATTTCCTCCGACCAGGCCTCCGCGCCGAAAATGCCGGCCTTCAGCGGAATCTGGTCCGGGGTCAGGCCCATCTCCTTCATGCTCTCGCCCAGGTACGCGGCGTAGGAAGGCGTGCAGCACAGGATGGTGGCCTGCAGGTCCATGATGAACATGATCTGGCGCTCAGTGTTGCCGGAGGAGGTGGGCACGGTGAGACAGCCCACCTTGTGAGATCCTCCGTTGAGGCCGGGGCCGCCGGTGAAGAGGCCGTAGCCGTAGGCCACCTGGCACACGTCTTCATCGGTGCCGCCCGCCGCCACGATGGCCCGGGCGCAGCAGTCCTCCCACAGGTCCACGTCGTGCTGGGTATAGAAGGCCACCACGCGCTTGCCGGTGGTGCCGGAGGTGGACTGGATGCGCACGCACTGCTTCAGCGGCACGGCCAGCAGACCGTAGGGATAGGCGTCCCGCAGGTCGTACTTGCTCAGGAAGGGCAGTTTGTGCAGGTCCTGGATCCCCTGAATGTCGTCCGGGGTCAGGCCCTTCTCCTCCATCAGTTTGCGATAATAGGGCACGTTGTCCCACACGTGCCGTACCTGCTTCAAGAGCTTCTCGTTCTGCCAGGCCGTGATCTGCTCCCGGGACGCCGTCTCGATGTCGGGCTGGTAATAGCGCTCCATCAACATCTTTCCTTTCCGCGTATTCCGCAACCGCTTTTTCCGGCGGTTATCGGGTCCATCATACACCAAATCGCCGCGGAATGGTGTTTTTGTGCTGTTTTTCTGAGGCTTGGAGCGGAGAGGCCGGAAGGTGACGATTGCCGGGAACTTGTAACCCTGCGCAAAAGAAAACCTCCCCAACGGGAGGCATCGGATCGGAAATCCATCAGGCGGGCGGGAAGATGACCATCAGCAGCGCTGATACCACAAACACGGTGGCGGCAACCTTGGTGCCCAGCGCCAGCTTGGTCTCCACGGTGGCAGCCTGCTTCTTGTTCATGTTGGCGGTGACTTCGCCCGCGATCGCGCCCAGACCCTTGGCGTTGCTGCTCTGAAGCAGAACCGTCACGATGAGTACCAGGGCGGACAAAATGACGAGAATTGTGAGAACTGTTGCCATCAGAGAATACCCCCTTTATGATACCGGGATATATTAGCACAGGACAGCAAAAAAGGCAAGGGGTTTTGAGAAAAATCACAAGGTCTCCATGCCCGCGCGCCTGCAGCCTGGCTGACACCCAAAGCGCCCGTATTGACAGACAACGCAGGATCAGGTAAAATGAAGCCATCCTGAAAGCCGACACGAGGTGAATTGCATGACCATCAAGGACATGGCGGATATTCTCAAAGCGCGGGTCCTGCTGGGAGAAGACAAGCTGGACACGCCGGTATACACAGCCTGCTGCTCGGATCTGATGAGCGACGTGCTGGCCTTTGTGGACGAGAAAACCGTGCTGATTACCGGGCTGACCAACCCCCATGTGATCCGCACCAGTGAAATGCTGGACCTGAAGTGCCTGGTCTTTGCCCGGGGCAAGGTGCCCTCGGAGGACATTCTGGAGAGCGCGGAGGAGCAGGGCCTGGTGGTGATCACCACGAAAGCGACGGCCTTTACTGCGTGCGGCATGCTGTATGAGGCCGGACTGCGGGGCGTGCCGGTCCCGCTGGAGTGGAATACGGAGGACAGGGAATAATGGACGCGCTGATCACGAAAACCTATCCCGTGGAAGCCGCGGATTACACCAGCGCGGGTCAGGCCAGCGCGGACATCAAGCGGCGGCTGAAGCAGCTGGGGGTCGGCGGGGACGTGCTGCGCCGGGTGGCGGTGGCTTCCTATGAGGTGGAGCTGAACCTGGTGATCCACTCCCTGGGAGGACAGCTGGAGCTCTCCGTCTTCCCGGACCGGGTGCAGCTGATCTCCGGCGATCGGGGCCCTGGGATCCCGGACCTGTCCCTGGCCATGAAGGAGGGCTGGTCCACCGCGAATGATGAGGCCCGCTCGCTGGGGTTTGGCGCGGGCATGGGCCTGCCGAACATGAAACGCAATGCCGACGATTTCGCCATCGAGAGCGAGGTCGGGAAGGGCACCGTCATCACCATGGGTTTCAAGCTGGCGTGAGGCACGCCAAATCATGACGAAAGGCGGGAAACGAATTGTCTGAGCAAACCCGCTATCACTCTGTCCGGCTGGACAAGGAGCGCTGCAGGGGCTGCACCAACTGCCTGAAGCACTGCCCCACGGAGGCCATCCGGGTCCGGGGCGGCCGGGCTCACATCATCGACGCCCTGTGCATCGACTGCGGCGAGTGCATCCGGATCTGTGATTACCACGCCAAGGTGGCGGTGACGGATACCATGGCGGACGTCCGCCGGTTCCGCTACGCCATCGCCCTGCCGGCGCCGACCCTGTACGGCCAGTTCCGGATGCTGAAAAAGCCGGTCTTTGTGCTGGAGGCGCTGAAGCGGATCGGCTTCGACGACGTGTTTGAGGTGGCCAGGGGCGCGGACGTCGTGACCCGGGCGATCCGGGAGCGGCTCCGGGACACCAGCATTCCCCGGCCGGTGATCTCCTCCGCCTGTCCGGCGGTGGTACGCCTGATCCAGGTGCGCTTCCCGGAGCTGCTGGAGCATGTGATCGACATCCGCCAGCCCATGGAGGTGGCGGCGTCCATCGCCCGGGCGGAGTTCTGCAAAAAGCACGGCTGCGCGTCGGAGGACGTGGGCTGCTTCTTCATCACCCCCTGTCCGGCGAAGATGACCGCCATCCGCAGGCCGCTGGGACAGACGAAGTCCGCCCTGGACGGTGCCATTTCCATCATGGACCTGTACGGACAGCTGCTGCCCCATGTGGAGGAGATGCAGAACAACCCCGATTTCAAGCCGGCGACGCCCTACGGTGTCGGCTGGGCCACCAGCGACGGCGAGGCCAACGCCGTCAGCCCCCGGAGAAGTCTCTCGGTGGACGGCATTCCCAATGTGATCCGGGTGCTGGAGGAAGTGGAGAACAACAAGCTCAGCGACCTTGAATACCTGGAGGGCAACGCGTGCATCGGCGGCTGCGTGGGCGGCGCGCTGGTGTTTGAGAACAATTACGTGGCCAAATCGGTGATCCGGCGGCTGGTGTCGGAGATGCCCAGGGTGCACCCGGACACCGACGTCCCGCCCGCCATGCTGAACAAATACCAGATGAAGAACGACCTGCCCTTTGAGCCCAGCGCGGCTATGCGGCTGGACGACAACCTGGTGGTGGCCATGCAGAAGATGAACCGCATGAACCAGATCATGGACCGCCTGCCGGGGTATGACTGCGGTTCCTGCGGCTCGCCCACCTGCAAATCCTTCGCGGAGGACATCGTCCGCGGCTTCGTGTCGTCGGAGATGGAGTGCGTTCACCTGATGAAAGACAAAATCAAACACATGGCGGAGGACATGGTCACCCTGGCCCATTCCGCCATTGATCTGGGAGGAAGCCGACATGAAAGTGAGTGAACTGCGGGCGCTGCTGTCCGCCGAAAACCTGACCCCGGAGATCGGGGAGGACCGGGAAATCACCTGCGGGTACACCTGCGACCTTCTGAGCTGGGTCATGGCCCACGGCGACGAGGGCATGGCCTGGGTGACCGTGCAGACACACCTCAACGTGATCGCGGTGGCGGTCCTGTCCGACATGGCCTGCGTCATTCTGCCGGAGAACATCCGCATGGAGACGGAGAGCCTGGCCAAGGCGGTGGCGGAGGGCATGGCGGTGATGTCCTCCCCGCTGACGGCCTTTGAGATCTGCGGAAAGATGGCGGCGGAAGGGATTCCGCCCAAGGCATAATGGCCGCGCTCTTCTGTGACCTGCACATGCACTCCTGCCTCTCTCCCTGCGGCAGCGACGACATGACGCCGGCCAATATCGGCGGCATGGCCATGATCAAGGGCCTGCAGATGATCGCCCTGACGGATCACAACACCGCCGGGAATCTTCCGACCATGCAGAAAGTGGCGGAGGCTTACGGTTTGCTGCTGATCCCGGGCATTGAGATCACCACCAGCGAGGAAGTGCACCTGCTGGGGTACTTTCCGGATGTGAGGACGGCGGTGGACTTCGGCGAGTTTCTGCGGGAGCATCTGCCGAAGCGGAAGAACAAGCCGTCCCTCTTCGGCAATCAACTGGTGATGGATGAGGACGACAACGTGATCCGGGAGGAAGACGCCCTGCTGATCGGCGCGACGGATCTCAGCCTGGAGAAGTTGTGCCGTCTGGTGCGGGAGGCGGACGGCGTGCCGGTGCCGGCCCATATCAACCGGGGATCCAACGGCCTGCTGGTGAACCTGGGCATGATGCCGCCCAACATCGAATTCACGGCGGTGGAGGTCTGGCGCGCGCTGCCGTGCCCCCACACGCCCCAGGAGGGACGGCTGGTGCTGCACTCCTCGGACGCCCACTACCTGGGGGACATCCTGGAGCCGGAGATCACCCTGGATCTGGACGAACCCACGGTGGCCTGCTTTCTGGCGCGGCTCCGGCGCGGGGCTTGACACGGATGGACGGGCTTGCTATAATACCGCCACAGCACGTTTGGCTTCCAAACCTCTGCCTGAACCGAAACGGCAGAGGTTTTTGACTGCCGGAGAACAGGAGGAAGGCACAGCGATGCAGGATCAGGAATTCATACGGGTCGATCAACTGACGAAACGCTATGTCCGCTCCGAGGGCGGGAAGGGCTTTCTGTCCCTTGCGGGCCGGACGAAGGTCAAGGTGGACGGCCTGGTGGAGGCGTCTTTTTCCGTGCACGCCGGGGAGATCGTGGGGCTGCTGGGCCCCAACGGCGCGGGAAAGTCCACAACGGTGAAACTGCTGACGGGTATTTTGACGCCGGACAGCGGAAGCTGCGAGGTGAACGGCTATGTGCCCTGGCGGGACCGGAAGAAGTATGTCGCCACGCTGGGAACGGTGTTCGGCCAGCGGACCCAGCTGTGGTGGGACGTGCCCATCCGGGAATCCTATGTGCTGCTCCGGGACATTTACCGCCTTCCGGACGACACCTGGAAGAGGCGGCTGGATGAGCTGACGGAGGCGCTGAGCCTTTCGGACCTGATGCAGGCGCCGCTCCGGCAGCTGAGCCTCGGCCAGCGGATGCGGGCGGAGCTCTGCGGGGCACTGCTCCACGAGCCTTCCATCCTGTTCCTGGATGAGCCCACCATCGGCCTGGACGCCGTTACCAAGCTGAATCTGCGGGACTTTCTCCGTCGGGAGAACGAGAGACGGGGCACCACCATCCTGCTGACCACCCATGATATGTCGGACATGCTGGCCCTGTGTCCCCGGGTGCTGGTGCTGGGCCACGGAAAACTCCTGTACGACGGCGCGCTGGATCCGCTCCTGCACCGGTACGACACCCGGCACACCATGCGGTGCAGCTACGAGGGTGAGCCCCGCTGGGAGCAGGTGCCCGACACCGTTCAGCTGGAACGGGACGGGGACGTGTGGATGCTGACCTTCAATCCGGCGGATGTGCCGGCAGACCGGGCGCTGGCCCTGGCCATGGGCGCGGGAAAACTCAGGGAACTGACCCTCAAAGAGCAGGACGTGGACGAGATGGTGGCCGGCCTGTACCGTGACATGCAGCTGGCCTGAGGGATTGCGGATGAGAAAGTGGAAACCTTACTGGTCGGCGTTCCGCGCCTACGCGGTCCAGCAGACCCGATACCGGGGAGCCGTCCTGGGCGGAGTCGTCACCCAGGCCGCCTTCGGCGTGATCCTCGTGGCCCTCTACGCCGCGCTGATCGACAAGAACGATCACGCGCTGCTCCGGGAAACCGTCACCTATGTGTGGCTTCAGCAGATCCTGTTCCGGGCGCTGTTTCATCTGGACGGCGAGCTGTCGGATCAGGTCATGTCCGGGAACGTCTGCTATCAACTGCTCCGGCCCGTGGATCCGCACACCTGGTGGCTGTTCCGGGCCATGGCCGAGAAGACGGTGGGCGTGCTCATGCGGCTGATCCCCATGCTGACCCTGATGCTGATCCTGCCGGTGGATTACCGGATCATGCCCATGGACGGGGCGGTCTCGCTGGCGCAGTTCCTGGTGTCCCTGGGCGTCGGCTTCCTGGTGATCGCGCAGATCAACCTGATCTGTCAGGCCATCAACATGATCACCCTGGACAGCCGGGGCGTCACCGGCATGATTAACCTGATCATGATGATCCTCAGCGGGAACATCATTCCGCTGACGCTCTTTCCGGACCGGCTGCGGCTGCTGATCCGTTACCAGCCCTTCGCCCAGGCGCTGGACGCGCCGATCCGCATGTATCTGCATGCCATGCCGCTGAGGGAATGGCTGCTGAACCTCGGGGTCCAGGTCCTCTGGCTGGCGGTGCTTTGGCTGGTGTCGAAGGCGCTGTGGCGGAGGAACCTGAACCGGATCGTGATACAAGGGGGCTGAGACGATGCGCTACGTGATCAACGCCATGCGGATGAACCTGCGCAGCGCGGCTCAGTACCGCAAATCCTTCCTGATGCAATGCCTGTCGCAGCTGGTGATGACGGCGGGAGACCTCTGGGCCGTCCTGCTGCTGCTGGAGCGCTTCGGGCACATGGGCCACTGGGAGGCGGGGGAGATCCTCTTCTTCTTCGGCGTCATGCACATCACCTTCTCCTTCACCGAGATCATCAACCGCGGGCTGTGCACCTTCTCGTCCATGATGATCCGGAACGGAGGTTTTGACACGGTGCTGCTGCGGCCCCGGAGTCCCCTCAAGCAGGTGATCCTGTCCCGGGCGGATCCCCGGCGCGTCGGTTCCATTCTGGTGGGCCTGACGGCTGTGGCGGTCGCCTCCGCGGCGCTGGGAACACAGTGGACATTGTGGAAGGTCCTCCTGGTCCTGTGGTCCATGGCCGGCACCGTCTGCCTGCTGATGGGGCTTTTCCTGATCGAGGCCATCGTCTGCATCTTCTCCGTCCAGTCCATCGAGATGGTGAACGTGCTGACCTACGGCGGGCGCTCGGCCTGCCAGTATCCCATCGATCTGTACCCCGGGCCGATCCGGCTGCTGTTCACCTATGTGGTGCCCATTGCCCTGTGCCTGCAGGTCCCCGTCAGCCTGGTGCTCGGCCGGCCGATGTTTGAGGCGCCGACCGCCGCCGTCTGGCTGTTCCCGCTGACCGGGGCCGCGTTCGCCGCGCTGATCGCGCTTCTGTGGCGGATCGGCGTGCGCCATTACCGCTCCACGGGCAGCTGATGGGACCGCAAAACGGTCAAATGCAATAAAACGCTTGCGAAATAACGGAATATCCTGTATACTGTGTATGGCCGTGCCATGCACGGGCGTTTCTGCATGCCTGTACGCAGGCACCGCTCACAGAGGGAGGTCAAGGGTATGGAGTGCAAGGTCAGGAACGAGATCGGAACGATTTATATCATTGAGGATGTGCTGCTGAAGCTGGCCGGTTACGCGGCGCTGGAGTGCTACGGCATTGTAGCCATGTCTTCCAAGCGCGCCACGGACGGCATCGTGGAATGGCTCGGCCGGGAAAACCTGGCCAAGGGCGTCCAGATCCGCGTGGTGGATGACCAGCTGGAAGTGGACCTCTTCATCATCGTGGAGTATGGCATCTCCATCGCGGAGGTTTGCAAGACCATCGTGGAGACAGTCCGCTATAAGCTGGAGAGCATGACCGGGCTGAAGGTCCGCAAGGTCAGCGTCACGGTGGAGGGAATCCGCGTCTGACGCGGCAGAAGGTCGAACGGAGGGAAATCCATTGATTCAGATTCAGACGATAGATGGTTTGCTGCTTCGGGAGATGGCTGTCGCCGGCAGCGCGCTCCTGGACGCAAACCGGGCCGAAGTGGACGCACTGAACGTCTTCCCCGTGCCGGACGGCGACACGGGAACCAACATGTCCCTGACCATGCAGAGCGCGGTGCGGGACATCAGCGCCAAGGAGTATCTCAGGGCGGACGAGGCCAGCGCGGCCCTGGCGAAGGGCGCCCTCAAGGGAGCCCGCGGCAATTCCGGCGTCATCACGTCCCAGCTGCTGCGCGGCTTTTCCCGCGCCCTGGCCGGTGTTGAGAAGATCACACCGCCCCAGTTCGCCGCCGCCATGAAGGCCGGCGCGGATCTGGCCTACAAGGCCGTCATGAAGCCCAAGGAGGGCACCATCCTCACCGTGGCCCGGGTGATGGCGGAGCACGCCGTGATCCAGGCCTCCAAAGCCCCGGACGACTATGACGCTCTGTTCAACGCCATCCTGTCCTCGGGCCATGAGATCCTGAAGAAGACGCCGGATATGCTGCCTGCGCTGAAACAGGCGGGCGTGGTGGACTCCGGCGGACGGGGCCTGCTGTATATCTACACCGGATACGCCGCCGTGCTGCGGGGCGAGTCCATTGAGGAACTGATCGAGCGCTCGGTGGGTGAGGACGGCGTCTTCCGGGATGACCATGACGCCATCGCGGAACTCTCCTATGCCTACCACGTGGCCTACACCCTGGATCACCTCCAGGAGGACTGCACCCAGGGGGACGTGGATTCCCTGCGCCGCCGCCTGAACCGCATCGGCAACGCGGTGAACATCGAGGGTGAAGAGGCGCCTTACCGGGTGCACGTGCACACCAACAATCCCGGCAATGTGCTGGAGTTCGGCCTGGAGCTGGGCGAGATCTCCGCCGTCGAAGTGGAGAACATGGTGGCCGCCCGGCGCGCGAAGGAAGCCCCCGCGGAAGAGCCGGAGAGCGAAGAGACACCGGAAGACGCGCCAGTCAAGCCCTACGGCATGGTGGCGGTGTCTCTCGGAGCCGGCTTCACCAGCATCTTCAGGGACCTGTCCGTGGACCACATCGTGGAGGGCGGCCAGACCATGAACCCCTCCATCGACGACATCCTGCAGGCCGTGAACCATGTGCACGCCGAGACGGTCTTTGTCTTCCCCAACAACGGGAATGTCATCCTGGCAGCTCAGCAGGCGGCGGAACTGGCCGGCTGCAAGGTCTGCGTGATCCCCACCAAGAATGTGGCCATGGGCATCGCCGCGGCGGTGGCTTTCCAGCCGGACCTGGATCCGGAGGAGAACGCCCGCCGGATGACAGAGGCCTCCGAGCACGTGAAGACCGCCACGGTGACCTACGCGGTGCGGGACAGCGAGAACAACGGCGTGACCATTCACCAGGGAGATTACATCGGCCTGAACAACGGCCAGATCTGCTGCTCCGGCAGTGACCTGTCCGATGTTCTCTCCCAGGTGATCCACAGCGTCAAGACTGACGAGGACGAGCTGATCACGGTTTACTACGGCAGCGATGTCAAGGAGGAGGACGCCAAGGCCTTTGCCGACGGCATCGCCGACGAGTGGCCGGACTGCGACGTGGAGTGCCTGGCGGGCGGTCAGCCGCTGTACTATTACCTGATCTCGGTGGAATAAGATGGAACTGTCAGCCATCAAGGGCATTGGACCCACAAGGCTGGAATCATTGCGCGCAGTGGGCATCCGTTCATTGCGCGATTTGTTATATACCATGCCTGTGCGGTACGAGGACAGGACCCATCCGGTGCCCTGCCGGGAACTGACGCCGGGGGACGCCATGATCATGGGCATCGTCCGGGAAGCGCCAAAGATCAACCGTTTTGGCGGGCTGACCCGCGTGACGGCGAGGCTATACGATGAGAGCGGCTCCATCGGGCTGATTTGGTTCAACCAGCCCTGGATGATGCAGCAGCTTCCGGTGGGCACGCCGGTGATGCTCTATGGCCGCTGCGCGGAGAAAAACGGCCGCCGGAGCTTTCAGAACGCCGCCGTGGTGACCGAAAAGGAACTGCTGCCGGTTTATCGGGCGGTGAAGGGGATTCCGGCCAAGAGCTTCCGGGACATGATGCGCGCCGCGCTGGGGGAGGCGGAAACCTGCTGTCCTGAGACCCTCCCGGGCAGCCTCCGGCTCCGCCATCAGCTGTGCGAGCTGAATTTCGCCATCCGGCAGGCCCATTTCCCGGACAGCTTTGAGTCCCTGCAGACGGCCAGACGCCGCATCGCCTTTGAGCAGATGCTGATGTATCAGGCCCTGCTGGGGCAGGCCAGGGGGCATCACGAGGCGGGGATCGCTTTGCCGGTCCCCGAACGCGCGACCGGCGATTTCTGGCAGGCCATGCCCTTCCCACCCACCAAGGCCCAGCGCCGGGTGCTGGAAGAGGTGGCGGGAGACCTGCGCAGGGAGCGGGCCATGAGCCGCCTGATCCAGGGCGACGTGGGCTGCGGCAAGACGGCGCTGGCCTTCGGGGCCATCTTCCTCACCGTCCGGGCCGGATACCAGTGTGCCATGATGGCCCCGACGGAGATCCTGGCCAGGCAGCACTATGAGACCGCCCGGCAGATGCTGGGGCCCATGGGGATCCGCTGCGGCCTGATGACGGGCAGCATGAAGGCGTCGGAAAAGCGGAAGGCCCACGAAGCGGCGGCCGACGGGACGTGGCAGGCGGTTTTCGGGACCCATGCCCTCATCAGCGAAGGCGTGACGTATCACCGGCTGGGCCTGGTCATCACCGACGAGCAGCACCGGTTCGGCGTCAGGCAGCGGTCGGCGCTGCAGGAGCGCGGCGCGGAGGATGAGAAGAGCCCCCATGTGCTGGTGATGTCGGCGACCCCGATCCCCAGGACCCTGGCCCTGATCCTTTACGGCGACCTGGACGTGTCCATAGTGGACGAACTGCCGCCGGGCCGCACGCCGGTCAAAACCAGACTGGTGCCGGAGGACAAGCGGCAGGGGATGTATGCTTTCCTCCGCAGTGAGATCAGCCGGGGCCGCCAGGCCTATGTGGTCTGTCCGCTGGTGGAGGACAGCGAGGAACTGGAGGATGTCCGCTCCGCCCAGTCCATGTGGAAGAGCCTGACTTCGAACGAGTTGGTGGGGCTGAACGTCGGCCTGACCTGGGGCAGCCAGCCCCCGGCGGAGAAGGAGCAGGTGCTCCGGGCCTTCTCGGAGGGGAAGATGCAGGTCCTGGTGTCCACCACGGTGATCGAGGTGGGGGTGAACGTGCCCAACGCCACCGTGATGATCGTGGAGAACGCGGAACGCTTCGGCCTCAGCCAGCTGCACCAGCTGCGGGGCCGGGTGGGACGCGGCAGCGAGGAGAGCTGGTGCTTCCTGCTGGCCGACGGATCGGAGAAACTGCGGATCCTGACCCAGACCAATGACGGCTTTGAGGTGGCCAGGAAGGACCTGGAGCTCCGGGGCCCGGGGGATTTGCTGGGCACAAGGCAATCGGGCGAGGCGCTGAACGGCGTCCTGCTGGACGGCGACGTGCGCCTGCTGGAAGAGGCCGCGCGTTGCATGCGGGAACTCCGGGAAAACCCCGCGTACCGGGAAGAGCGGGCGGCGGTGGAACGTCAGGCGGCTGACGCTTACGCCGAGAAGTACGGCCGGATCGCCCGGAACTGAACGTTGTCCGGATGACAATGAGAGAAGGAGTGCGTTCCGATGAATGATTGCTATGAGAACCGGGAGCTGAGCTGGCTCCGCTTCAACGAGCGCGTGCTGGAGGAAGCGGAGGATGAGCGCGTGCCGCTGTGCGAGCGCCTCAGCTTTCTGTCCATCTTTCAGAGCAATCTGGATGAATTTTTCATGGTGCGGGTTGGCTCCCTGCACGACCAGGATCTCATCGACCCGAAGGCCAGGGACAACAAGACCAGCCTGACGGCCGCGGAGCAGATCGACCGGGTCCTGAAAAACACCCGTCAGCTGTGCAAGCGCCGGGACCGGGTCTATGGCGCCCTGATGGATCGTCTGGAGGAGATCGACATCTCCCTGATCAATTTCCGCACCATCTCCGGCAAGGTTGAGAAGAAAATGGCCAGCCTGTTCCGGAAGTCCTATCAGCCCTATCTGTCGGTGAACGTCCTGTCCAGGAAACAGGCGTTTCCCTTCCTGAACAACAAGGAGATCTACGCGGTGTGCGTGCTGTCCAACAAGGCGGACAAGGAGCGCATCGGCATCGTGCCCTGCACCAGCACGGCGTTCCGGCGGCTGATCGAGGTGCCGGACAACCCCGGCTGCTTCATGCTGGCGGAGGAGCTGATCCTGCATTACCTGCCCATGCTTTTCCCCAACTACACCGTGACCAGCAAAACCCTGGCCCGCATCACCCGCAGCGCGGACATCGACGCGGATGCCATCTATGACGAGGAGCTGAACTACCGGGATCACATGGCCGAGGTGGTGAAGCGCAGAACGCGGCTGTGTCCGATTCGGCTGGAACTGAGCCGCTCCATCGAGCCGGCCGTGGTGAACCGCCTCTGCCAGCAGCTGGATCTTCAAAAGGAGCAAGTGTACTCCTATGAAACCCCGCTGGACATCAGCTTTTTCAGCGAGATCCGGGACCGCCTCCGCAGCCGGGCCGAACTGTTCTTCTCCTCCTTCCGGCCTCAGGACGCTTCCCGGATCAACCCCGGAAAACCGATCCTGCCCCAGGTCATGGAACGGGATGTCCTCCTGCACTTCCCCTACGACAGCGTCCGGCCTTTCCTGAGCATGCTCAACGAGGCGGCGGAGGACCCGGAGGTGGAGCGCATCTCCATCACCCTGTACCGTCTTGCGCCTCACAGCAAGGTGGTGGAAGCCCTGGAGGCCGCCGCCCTGAACGGCAAGCGTGTGGACGTGCTGGTGGAACTGAAGGCCCGCTTCGATGAGGAGAACAACATCGAGTGGTCCTGGCGGCTCGAGGAGGCCGGCTGCCATGTGCTGTACGGCGTGGAGCACCTGAAGGTGCACTCCAAGCTCTGCCTGATCACCCGGGCCACGTCCGGCGGCAAGCAGTTCATCACCCAGGTGGGCACCGGGAACTACAACGAGAAGACCAGCCGGCTGTACACGGACCTGTGCTACATCACCGCCGATCCGGTCATCGGCCTGGAAGCGGAGGCTGTGTTCGAAGCCCTGCTGAAGGCGGAGACCGTGGACGGCCTGCAGCAACTCATGGCGGCGCCCAAATGCCTGCAGAACCGGGTTCTGGAACTGATCGACGAGCAGATCAGGCTGACCCGCAGCGGCGGAAAGGGCCACATCCGGGTCAAGATCAACAGCCTGTCGGACAAGGTGATCATCGACAAGCTCATCGAAGCGGGGAAGGCCGGCGTGGCGGTGGACATGATCATCCGCGGCATCAACTGCCTGCGCTCCGGGATCCCCGGCAAGACCGCCAACATCCGCGTCATCAGCGTGGTGGGGCGTTTCCTGGAACACAGCCGAATCTATATCTTCGGCGACGGGCCGAACGCGAAGATGTACATCGCCAGCGCCGACTGGATGACCCGCAACACCCTGAGGCGGGTGGAGGTGGCCTGTCCCATCCGGGATCCGGAGGCCAGGGAGCGCATCGAGACCATCTTCCGGGTCATGTGGAACGACAACTGCTCCGCCAGGGATCAGAAACCCGACGGAACCTATGTGCGCCGCTATCCCGGCCGGGAAAAGCCGCTGCGCTGTCAGACCTGGCTCTATGAGGACGCGGTGGAACGGGCCGGAAAGCAGTCCGCCGGCGGAAAGGAGGATGCCTGAATTGAGCGACAGACTGAACAGAATCCGCAATTTCTGCATCATCGCCCACATCGACCACGGCAAAAGCACCCTGGCGGACCGGCTGCTGGAGATCACGGGCGTCTTTGAGAAGCGGGAAATGGTGGAGCAGATCCTGGACAGCATGGAGCTGGAACGGGAGCGCGGGATCACCATCAAGAGCAAGGCCGTCCGGATGAGCTACCGGGCTTCCGACGGGGAAGAGTACGAACTGAATCTGATCGACACCCCCGGCCACGTGGACTTCACCTATGAGGTCAGCCGGGCGCTGGCGGCCTGTGAAGGCGCACTGCTGGTGGTGGACGCCACCCAGGGCGTGGAGGCCCAGACGCTGGCCAACTGCTACATGGCCCTGGACCACAACCTGGAGATCATCCCGGTGATCAACAAAATCGACCTCCCCAGCGCGGACCCGGAAGCCGTCAAGGCGGAGATCGAGGACATCATCGGCCTGGACGCCTCCTACGCGCCCTGCATCTCGGCCAAAACGGGCCAGAACATCGGCGATGTGCTGGAAGCGATCGTCCGGTACATCCCGGCCCCGGAAGGAGACGAGAACGCACCGCTGCAGGCCCTGATTTTTGACGCCTTCTATGACAACTACCGCGGCGCCATCTGCTTTGTGCGGGTCAAGGAGGGCACCGTGAAGCCCGGCATGCGGATGCACCTCATGGCCACCGGCGGCGAGTTTGACATCGTGGAGGTCGGCACCTTCAATCCGGGATACGCGCCGTGCGACGCCCTGAAGCCGGGAGACGTGGGCTATATCGCGGCTTCCATCAAGGATGTCCGGGACACCCGGGTTGGCGACACGATCACGGACGCGGCCCGTCCCGCCGCGGAACCGCTTCCAGGTTACAAGCAGGTGACCCCCATGGTGTTCTGCGGGATCTATCCGGCGGACGGCGCGGATTATCCGGCCCTGAAGGACGCCCTGGAAAAACTGCGGATGAATGACGCCGCGCTGACCTTTGAGCCGGAGACCTCCGTGGCCCTTGGCTACGGCTTCCGCTGCGGCTTCCTGGGGCTGCTCCACATGGATGTCATCACCCAGCGGCTGGAGCGGGAATTCGACCTGGACCTGGTGACCACGATCCCCGGCGTCGTCTATCACATTCACAAGACGGACGGCACGGAGCTGCACATCGACAATCCCACCAAGCTGCCGCCGGTGACGGAGATCGCCTCCACGGAAGAGCCCTATGTCAAGGCGGAGATCTTCACGCCGCAGGCCTACGTCGGCACGCTGATGGATCTGTGCCAGGAGAAGCGCGGGATCTTCGTGGACATGCAGTATGAGGGCAGCCGGGTCAAGCTGAACTATGAACTGCCCCTCAACGAGATCATCTTCGACTTCTTTGACACGGTCAAGAGCCGCAGCCGTGGATACGCGTCCTTTGACTATGAGCTGAAGGACTACCGCACCAGCGACCTGGTGAAGCTGGACATCCTGCTGAACGGCGACCTGTGCGACGCTTTCAGCCAGATCGTGCACCGGGACCGGGCTTATCCCAGGGGCAGGGTACTGTGCGAAAAGCTGAAGGAGGTCATTCCGCGCCAGCAATTCGAGATCCCGATCCAGGCGGCCATCGGCGGCAAGATCATCGCCCGGGAAACCGTGAAGGCCATGCGAAAGGACGTGCTCGCCAAGTGCTACGGCGGCGATATTACCCGAAAGAAAAAGCTGCTGGAAAAGCAGAAGGAAGGCAAAAAGCGCATGCGCCAGTTTGGCACAGTCCAGGTGCCCAGCGAGGCCTTCCTGGCAGTGCTGAAGATGGAAGACACCTGAGCCTGGCCGAGGAGGTCCGGGACCCTACACTGCGGGACAGGAGCGTCTGCTTCACCGGCCACCGCAGGCCGGAGGATTTTGTCCCGCTTCAGACGCTCTGGACCGAGACGGAAACCGTGATCCGTGCCCTGTACCGTTCCGGCTTCCGTCGGTTTATCTGCGGCGGCGCCATGGGGTTTGACACGCTGGCCGCTTATGCCGCGCTTCAGGCAAAGCGGGACGGGTGCGAGGATCTCACCCTGCTGCTGGCGCTCCCCTGTGAAGACCAGATCAGGGGATGGCGGGAGGCCGACGCCCAGCTGTACCGGGAGATCCGGGCAGCGGCGGACCGGCTGGTGGTGCTGTCTCCGCACTATTACACCGGCTGCATGATGGTGAGAAATCGCTTCATGGTGGACCACGCCGGCATGTGCGTGGCGTTTCTGCGCGAGTCCCGGGGCGGCACGGCGAACACGGTCCGGTACGCGGTTCATGAGGGCCTGACCGTGCTCAATCTGGCGGTCCCGGATGAGGTGGCGCGCTTTCTGTCGGACGCGGAGGAAAAACCCTGCCTTTCTGAGAGGTGGACGGATGGAACTGTATCTTCACATCCCATTCTGCAGGAGCAAATGCCGGTACTGCGACTTCGCCTCCTGGCCCGGCCGCGAGGACCGCATGGCGGATTACGCGGCGGCGGTGATCCGGGAGGCGGAAGCCCGTGCGGCGGAGATCGGCGGATGCTCCCCGGAGACGGTGTTCATCGGCGGCGGCACGCCTTCTGTGCTGCCGCCGGAGCTTCTTTCCTGGCTTTTGCGGGGTGTGTACCGTTTTTTTCCGCCGGCGGAAGGCGCGGAAATCACGGTTGAAGCCAACCCGGGCACCCTGACGGCGGAATGGCTGACGGCGGCCCGCTCCTGCGGCGTCAACCGCGTTTCTATGGGGATGCAGGCGGCCCAGCCTGCCCTGCTGGCGACGCTGGGCAGAATCCACCGGCAGGAGGACGTGGAAGAGGGCATCCGTCTGGTCCGGGCGCAGGGCATCGACAACCTGAACATGGACCTGATGTTCGGCCTGCCCGGGCAGACGGAGGCCATGTGGCGGGAGACCCTGGACGCGGCGCTGGCCCTGAACCCGGAACACGTCAGCTGCTATGGACTGATCCCCGAGGAAGGCACGCCGCTTAAGGCGGATCTGGACAGCGGCGCGCTGACCCTCCCGGATGAGGAGACGGAGCGCAGCATGTACGACACGGCCATCGGGCTGCTGGCGGAACACGGCTATGGCCAGTATGAGATCAGCAATTTTGCCCGCCCGGGCTATGCCTGCCGGCACAACATCGGTTACTGGCGGCGAGTGCCTTACCTGGGCCTGGGCGCTGCGGCGGCTTCTATGTTTCTCCGCCCGGACGGCGAGGGCCTGCGGGAGACAAATCCGTCCTCGCTGGACGAGTACCTGCGCGATCCGGCCGGGGGGCGCCTGCGGGAGGAGGTCAGGGGGAGGGACGCCATGTTCGAGACCCTGATGCTGGGCCTGAGGATGACAGACGGTGTGCCGGAAAGCGATTTTCTGAACATGCACAGTGTTTCCATGACCGAAATCTACGGAAAAAAGCTGATGCAGCTGCGGGACCAGGGGCTGGTTAAATCGGACAACGGTTCCTGGAAACTCACCCGCCGGGGGATGGACATCCAGAACGCGGTGCTGGTGGACCTGATGGACCCGGATCTGTGACGGGACCGGCAACGGAAAACACGGCCGCCTCCGCTCGGGAGATCAGCCGTGCTTACGCGCAGAGTTTGGGATTCGAACCCAAGGACGGTTTCAGCCGTCACACGATTTCCAGTCGTGCGCCTTCGACCACTCAGCCAACTCTGCACACGCTGCAGCGGTCAACTGCAACAAGCGGATTATAACAAATCACGGCGCCATTGTCAATAGAAACGGGAAATTTCAATTCAGACGGCGGAGGGATCGGGATGAATGTCGCGGCCATCAAGTTCAATGATATTGCCAACGGACCGGGCGTCCGGACGAGCCTGTTTGTCTCCGGCTGCACCCACCGCTGCCCGGGGTGTTTCAACGCGGTGGCCTGGGATTTTGACTACGGTCAGCCCTTCACGGAGAAGACGGAGGAGACGATCATCGGGAGCATGACGCCTTTTGTCCGGGGCCTCACCCTGCTGGGCGGCGAACCGATGGAACCGCAAAATCAGGCGGAACTCCTGCTCTTCCTGCATCGGTTCAGGGAGCGCTGCCCGGACAAGACAGTCTGGTGCTATTCCGGGTATCGCTGGGAGCAGCTGACGGGGGAAGAAGCCGCAAAATGCCGCACCGGGGACACGGATGATCTGCTGGCCCAGCTGGATGTGCTGGTGGACGGGCCCTTTGTCCAGGCGCTGCACGATGTCACACTGCGGTTCCGCGGTTCCGCCAACCAGCGGCTGATCGATGTTCCGGCGTCCCTGCGGTCCGGATCTGTCCGCATATGGCAGGATGACCCGATGTTTTCCTCCCATGAACTGCCCTGCTGACGGGGCGGTTTTTTCATCATCATTACGCAACGGAAACAAATCAACAAAAATTTGTAATATTTCTGTATTTCTTGCTTGATTTTTCGGCAAAGATATATTAGAATTTTCGTGTATCGATTTGCCGTGCGCTTTTATGTGCGGTTCGATTCAACCGGACCCAATCTGCTGAATAGATGGAGGTTGTGCTCCTATGGCAAAGCGCGTTTTGCTCGTGGACGATGAGCCGCTGATCCTGAAGGGCTTGAAGTATACATTGGAACAGGAAGGCTATGAGACTGACAGCGCCCTGGACGGGGAAGAAGCGCTGGCCAAGTTTTTTGCGGAACCCTATGACCTGATCCTTCTGGACGTGATGCTTCCGCAGCTCGACGGCATCCAGGTTTGCCAGCGGATCCGGGAGCACAGCAATGTGCCCATCATCATGCTGACAGCCAAGGGGGAGGACATGGACAAGATCCTCGGCCTGGAGTACGGCGCGGATGATTACATTGCCAAGCCTTTCAACATCCTGGAGGTGAAGGCGCGGATCAAGGCCATCATGCGCCGGGCCGCCACAACGCCCATGGTGACGGAGGAGAAGGCCAACATCCGGGTCCGGGATCTGGAGGTCAATCCCACCAAGCGCACCGTGACCCTTTCCGGCCGGGAAGTCAAGCTGACCGCAAAAGAGTTCGACCTGCTTCAGCTGTTCATCACCAACCGCGGAAAGGTTTTCACCCGCAAACAGATGCTGGAAACCGTCTGGAAGTACGACTATACCGGCGATGACCGAACCGTGGACGTTCATATTCGCCGCCTCCGCGAAAAGATTGAACACGATACGACGCAGCCCGAGTTCATCTTCACCAAGTGGGGGGTTGGTTACTATTTCACGGACAAGGACTAAGCGCGGGATCTTTACAGGCATCGGATTCAGAATCACGGTGGCATTCCTTCTGATCATCAGCGCTTCCTTCTACGTGACCGATGCCCGCCTCACTGGGTTTGTGCGAGATTATCTTTACAGACAGCGCATCCGTCAGGACAGCCTTTCCGTGGAAAAGCTGGCCGTGACCGTTGCGCCTCTTTTTCAGTCCGGACAGGCGGACGTGCTGGATGAGTTTCTCGTTTCGGCCGCCGGCGAACTGGGCGGACGCCTGATGGTGCTGGACAACGACGGAAAGGTCCAGTATGACAGCTTCTCGGCCCTGCTGGGCATTCGCCTGGAACTGCCGGAGGTCGTGAGCATCCTGACGGACGGGAAGGCCAGCAGCTATGGCATCCACCGGCTTGATTCCACCGACGCGGCCGTGGAGGAGGGGGACAGCCGGGTCGCTTACTGCGCCGTCCGGCTGGTCCACAAGGACGGGGATCTGGGCGTTCTGCTCTACGCCTCCACCATCGCGGAGATGATCGACAGCCTGGACAGCATCGAGCGGCAGGTTGGCATGTTTTTTATCCTTGTGGCCGTGCTGGCGCTGATCATCGCCGTGATCTACTCCCGGGTCCTGACCAGGCCGGTGTATGAGTTGACGGACACGATCCAGCGCATGGGGAAGGGCGACCTGACCGTCCGCGCCAAGGTCAAGGGCTCCGCGGAGTTCAAGGCGCTGGCCTCCAACTACAACGCCATGGCGGAGCAGCTGGAAAGCCTGGACAAGACCAGGAACCAGTTCGTCTCCAACGCGTCCCATGAGCTGAAAACGCCGTTGACAACCATGAAGATCCTGCTGGAGAATGTCCTGTACCAGCCCGATATGCCCCAGGACATGCGGGAGGAGTTTCTGGGGGACATCAATCACGAGATCGACCGGCTGTCCAATGTGGTGGGCGATCTGCTGACCCTGACGAAGATGGACAGCACCGGCAAGACGCTGGAAAAAGTCCGGGTGAACCTGTCCAAGACGGTGAGCGATACCGTGCATCTGCTGCAGCCCCAGGCGGACAAGCGGGGCCAGTCCCTGCAGGCGCGGATTCAGAGCAACGCCATCTATGTGCTGGGCGACGTCACCCGGCTGGAGCAGATCGTGTACAACCTGACCGAGAATGCCATCAAGTACACGCCGGACGGCGGCAGCGTCGTGGTGGGGCTGCAGCAGAAGTCCCATCAGGCGGTGCTCACGGTGCAGGACAACGGCGTGGGCATTCCGCCTGAAGATCAGGCACACATCTTCGAGCGCTTCTACCGCGTCGACAAGGCGCGTTCCAGGGAGACTGGCGGCACCGGACTGGGCCTGTCCATCGTGCGCCAGATGGTCTCCATGCACGGCGGCGAGATCAGCGTGATGAGCACGCCCGGCAAGGGCTCCGTGTTCACGGTCCACCTGCCGCTGGATGAAAGGGGGATCTGACCGTGAAGCAACCTTTCAGGCGGATCCTGCCGCTCATCATCGTCGCCCTGACCTGCGCGCTGACCGGCTGCTCCGTGATCCGGGAGACGCCTCTGCCCGAGAGCACTGTGATCCCGGGGACAAACCCGGTGCTTCCGGCCGCTGTGGACACCAACACCGCGGACAAGCGGGGATACGCCACCCTCTGGTTCCGCTTCATGGACGAACCCTGTCTTGCCGCCGAGACCTGGAGCATCACCCAGCTGGCCGGGCAGTCCTACGAATTTGCGCTGCTGTCAGCGCTGTTCTCGGGCCCCGGCACACAGCAGGCGGAACTGAGCAGCCTGTTTCCGGAGGGCACCAGGGTGCTCTCGACGGTCCAGCAGGGGCGCACGCTGATCATCACCCTCAGCGGCGAATTCATGGATATGCTGCCGGACGAACCGGAGAACTGGTACGCGGACAGCTACTGGCAGGATGAGATCCCTCTGCGCAGGCGGCTGGCCATGCAGTCCATCGTGGCCACGGTGACGGAGAACTGCGATGTGGATGAGATCGTGATTCTGGTGGAACAAGACAGTTCCGTGACCGCCAGTCTCCGTCTGAAGCAGTCGTGGTTTATGGACGGATCGGACGAGACCGTCCTCTCCGCGCCTCAGACCCGGGACGACAGCGTCCTGCTCACCCCGGCCATGGCGGGGCAGATGATCCTGAAGCACTGGCAGCAAAGGAACTGGTCCGCCCTCTACAACTATGTCGCCATGACCGATACCCGGACCGGCGTGACCCGGCCGGAGTACCGCGAATTTGTCGCCGAGATGGAGGAATGTACGGCGCTGATGGACACCCGCTTCAACGGCTGCTCCGTCTTCTATGACGGCAGTTCCGCCACGATCTCCGCCGACATCAGCCTCAGGACCTCCGCGGGGACGATTACGGAGAACAGATCGCGGATCTTCCGGATCCACAGACAGGAAGGCATCTGGAAGATCAGTATGTCGGACTTGCTGGATTGGCTGGAGGAATGAGAGTGATGAAAACCGCACATTCTTCTGGAAAGGCCGTCCGCCTGCTGTGCGCGCTGACGGCCCTGCTCTGCGGGCTGACCATGACCGGCTGCGGAAAGACCAAAGTCGAGACGGAGGCCAGCGTGTCCACCCTGAAGCCGGTGGCCGACGACTACCCTGCCCCGACGGACGACAGCATGCTGGAGTATGACACCCTGGTGAATCTTTATCTTCCGTTCCGGGACGGCCAGAAACTGCTGGCGGTGCAGACGGAGCTGACGCTGACCCACGGGGAATCCAACATCGAGCCCGTCGTGCAGGCCCTGCTGTCCGATGAGGGCAACGAGATGGTCCGCTCCCTGGGCGGACGGACGACGCTGCAGCTCAGCAGCGCTTCCCCCATCGAGTGTTCCGGGGATGTGTGCACGGTGAACCTGACCTCCTCCACCCGGGCGCTGGAGGACAATGAGATCTACACCCTGGGCCTGTCGCTGGCCTCGACACTGTCCGATGTGTCCGGGATCCGATACGTGAACATCATGGTGGAAGACCAGGCGCTGCCCTTCGACGTGGCCGGCAATCTTCCCGCGGGCTGCTTCACGGCCCACAACGGAGAGGAACTGGCGGACCTGTGGAAGCAGATGACCTCCCGGAAGACGCCACTGGGGGACGACCCGGCGACGGTTCCGCTGAGCACGACGGCCACCCTGTACTTTCCGCTGGCCGACGGCGCCGGGATCATCGCGGAAGCCCGGAACCTGACCATCGCGGGTCAGACGCCGGAACAGCTGGCGTCCGGGCTGCTCTCGGCCATGTCCGCCGGATCACAGTATCACACGGGGACCACCGCCATGCCGGACATCGCGTCTCTCTTGGATCTGTCCCCGGAGGTCACCGAACTCCCTGGACGGGGCAGGATGATCACGCTATACTTCAGCGGTGACCTGGATCGCCAGCTGGAAAGCCTGGGCATCGACAAGGCCTGCTTTGTGGCCTCCCTGACCTGGACGCTGACCACTTTCATCCCCTCCGTCGGCGCGGTCCGCATCTATGTGGGCTCGGCCATGATGACGGAGGTGTCCGGCGAAACCACCGGCCAGATCAAGTTCGCCAACGGCATGATCTACCGTCGGAACTTCCGGGGCCTGCTGCGGGAAAAGGCGTCCATGTACGCGATCCGGGAGAACAGGCTGACCCGGGTGGACCGCTATGTCTCCGACACGGACGCCTGCAGCCCGCGAACCCTGCTGACGCTGATGATCCGGGGCGTGACCGCTTCGGAGGCGGAAGACGGGCTGAGCCCGGCCCTGCCCTCCGGGATGAACGGCACGGACATCCTGGGGGTGGGCATCGCGGACGGCGTGCTGCTGCTGAACCTTTCACCCCGGTTTGAGCAGCGGCTCCGGCAGATGGACGAGGCCGCGCAGCGCCTGTGCTGCTACGCCATGGTGGACACGGTCTGCGAATCCATCGGTGTCGCGCGGGTCCGGTTCTATTGGAACGGAGAGATGAAAGAACGCCTGGGCACCGGTTTCTGCTGGGCCGGGGAGTTCATGCTGAATCATTCCATCGTCGATTAGGAGGGAGAGCCGATGCTGAAGCTGGCCATTATCTGCGGGGGCAGCCTGGCGCTCACGCTGCTGCTCTCCTTTCTTCCCCCGGATCTCTGGCTGATCCCGGCCCTGGTGCTTTCGGTCCTTCTCCCGTATCTCTGCATCCAGGTCAACCGGAAAGGCTTCAAGTCCAGAGAGTGGATCATCTATCCCGAAAACATCACGCCCTCCGCCATCAAAGCGGTGAGCATTGAGCCGTCGCTGCTGATCGGGAAGACCCTGGTCTCGGCGGAGGTGTGGCTGCCCTTTGACCGGGTGGAGGCGGAGCACTTCCGGTCGAAATCCGGCGCCATGCTGCTGGCGGCGGCCATTGCCCAGACCGACGCGTGCATCGCGGCGACGGGCAGCAGCTCCGGCTGTACGCCGGAAGAGATCCGGCAATGGGAGCAGGCCCTGGGAATCGTCCCGGAAAACCTAAAAGCGCTGAACCCCAAGGTGGATGATGCCAAGGTCAACGGGTTTCCCGGCGTCGTGGTGCGGGACGGAAGCCAGTACCGCGCCTACTTTGTGGGCGGACCGACCATCATTCAGAACTGCCGGATGATCATGGACGGCGCCGCCAGAACCATGACGGAGAAGGACCTGAAACGCCTGGGGGAGACACCGGCCGGTGCCCTCTGCTATGCCACGTCGCTGGTGGAGGACGGAAAACTGACGGGCCTGTGTTACCTGGGCGCGGTTCGCCCGGTGATCCGTTCCAGGCCCTCCACGGAAGCCATTAAGGCCGGAGAAAAGCTGCAGAACATGGGCTTCAGCGTGCGGCTTCAGCGGGATAAACGCTGGGAACTGCAGGTGGTCCGGGAGATGGGCATCGAGTGGCCGGAGGACGAGGGCCTGGCGGACACGCTGGAGATCCACGCCGCCTCCGGCAGCGAAGCCCGGGATTTCTCCGCGCCGGTGATCAGCCTTCTGGGACACGCGAACCGGCAGGTTTACGGCCGGCTGCTGGCCGCTCTGATGGGATTTGCCCTCTGGCCTTGTTCCCTCATGACGTCTGGTCCCTGGGCGCTTCTGGCCGGGCTGGTCTGCCTGTGCGTGACCATTCTCCTGTGCAATGAGCACGAGATCACCGCGCCGCCGGCCTACCGGATGCGGGCCTTCCTGTTCCCGCTGCTGCCGGGCATCCTGATCCCCGTGGCGGCGATGCTGTTCCTGGACCGGTTCGCCCAGTCCAGAACCACCGCCGGAACGGTGATGATTCTGGCCGAGTCGCTGCTGTTCTCCCTGTATCTCCTGCTGTACGGCCTGCAGGGAAAGAAAAAGGCCTCCGTCCTCTTCATCATCGCGGCCATCTTCCTGCTGTTCCTGCTGGTGGCTGTCGTGCTGATCCCGGGCTTTGACGCCGTCTCCTTCTGCTTCGGACTGATTGCCGGAGCGCTGGCGGCGGTGGCGGTCCTGCTGCTGCACCGCTATCTCTCCGAGGAACCGCCGTCGGACCGCGGCGAAGAATGATCTGAAGAATTCATATTCTGTTCATCGGTACGATATAATTCCGATGTATCATCAGCATCGGAAAGGACCGGAAACGCCCTTCCGTCAATATGATCCAGCAGGAGGTACGCAGAATGAAACTGTCGAGAAAATTCCTGGCCTTCTTCGCGGCCATCACCCTTGTTCTGGCCGGTGCTGCCGGCGGGATCGGCGCCATGATCGGGTCGACGTCCGCTTCGGCGGAGGAAGGCGAAACCACCACCGTCGTGGTCACCAGCCCCTTCACCAAGGCCATCGCGGAAGTGCGCGGCAGCGTCGTGGGCGTGAACAATTATCAAAGCGTCCGCGGCTATGGCTACGGCTACGGAAACCGCTGGGGCGGGAGCTCACAGCTGACCCTTTACGCCACCGGCTCCGGCGTGGTGATCGCCAAGGGCTATGTGCTGACCAACCATCACGTCATCGAGGACGCGCAGCAGCTGAAGATCTCCATCATTCCGGACGGTGCCAGCACCGCGGTGGAGTATGACGCGACCCTGGTCACGTCCGATGAGGATCTGGACATCGCCATCATCTACTGCCCGACGCTGAACGTGGAGCCGGTCAAGCTGGGAGACAGCGACACCCTGCAGGTTGGCGACTGGGCCATCTGCATCGGCAATCCCCTGAGCGACAGCTTCTACGGCACGGTGACCGCGGGCATCGTGTCCGGCCTGAACCGGTCCATCTCTTCCACGTCTTATGACCGCTACGGCCGCCGTGAGACCATCACCAACACCATGATCCAGGTGGACGCGGCCATCAACAGCGGCAACAGCGGCGGCGGCATGTTCTCCGTCACCGGTGAGCTCATGGGCATCCCCACCATCAAGTATTCGTCGAGGGGTTACTCCACGATGGACATCGACGGCATTGCCATGTGCATCCCGATCAACGTGGCCAAGCCCATGATCGAGGAAGTGCTCTCCGGCGTGGTCGAAACGCCTTCCGTGGGCTCGACGCCCGATAAGGAAACTGCGCCGGAAGCGCAGCAGAACACGGATCTCACCGGCAAGCCCCGGCTGGGCGTCACCATCGCAGGCCTGAATCCCTACTCCACCGATGTGGTCATGGGCGTCATCCCCAACGGCGTCTATGTCCGCTCCGTGGAAGACGGCAGCCCCGCGGCCGCGGCCGGCATGAAGGCCGGTGACATCATCGTGGAGGCCAATGGCACGGTGGTCACCACCGTAAGCCAGCTGCAGTCCATCATCAGGGAGCACGGCGAGGGCGATGTCATCAGCCTGAAGGTGTACCGGGCCGAGGGCATGGCGGAGGCCATTGAGAAAGGATCCGAGACGCCGCAGAAGGGCGAATACCTGGATCTTCAGGTCACCCTGCGGATCGTGGACGATGTCAAACAGTAAGCCAACAGAAAACAGCGGCCCGGCCGCTGTTTTCTGTTGGAAAGAGAATCACTCGAGAATGATTTTGGGGTCTTCTTTGCTGGGGCGGTAGAGCACGAAACGCCGTCCGATGTGCTGGATGGGTTCTGCTCCGAGGGCCTCGCAGAGAGACACCAGGGCCTCCCGGGCCGTCAGGGGACAGTTCTGCTGCACGCTGCCCTTGACGAGCTCGTGGGCTTCCAGGTCCGTATCGGCCTGGGCGAGGGTGGCCTCGGTGACGCCGTCCTTGCCGATGTATATGATGGGATCCATGGTGACAGCCATTCCCCTCAGGGTGGCACGCTGTTTGCCGGTCATATCCATTCCTCCGTGTCAGTCCATAAAATCGAATTCCATGTCGCCGATGACCACGGTGGAGCCTTCGCCCGCGCCCTTTTCCCTCAGGGCGTCGATAACGCCTAGGCGTCGCAGCGTCCGGTGGAACCAGTTCAGGCTCTCGTCGTCGTCAAAGTTGACGCTGTTGATGAGATGCTCCATGACCGGGCCGCTGACGATGAAGGCGTCCCCGTCCTGTTCGATCTCAAAGTCGTTGGTCATCGCCGTGTCTTCCGGCGTGATCTCCTCGGCGAAGTGCTGAATGGGGGGCAGGGTGTCCAGCAGGGCTTCCGCCGCGTCCAGTAATTCGTCAAAGCCCTGCCGTGTGGCCGCGCTGACGGTGAATACCGGCCAGCCGTCCTTGGCCACATGCGCCCTGAGCCGGTTGATGTTGTCGTCGCTGTCCAGCAGGTCCGACTTGTTGCAGACCACGATCTGCGGGCGGTTTTTCAGGTCGCCGTAATTGGCCAGCTCCAGGTTGATCTGGTCGTAATCCGCCACCGGGTCCCGCCCCTCCAGGCCGGAGATGTCGATGACATGGAACAGCAGCCGTGTGCGCTCCACATGCCGCAGAAAGTCGTGGCCGAGCCCGACGCCTTCCGACGCGCCTTCCACTAGACCCGGAATGTCCGCCAGGACCATGTCTTTGCCGTGCCGCCGGACAATGCCGAGGTTGGGCGTCAGGGTGGTGAAATGATAGTTGGCGATCTTCGGCCGGGCGGCCGTGACCACGGAGAGGATGGTGCTCTTGCCCACGTTGGGATAGCCCACAAGGCCCACGTCCGCGATGGTCTTCAGCTCCAGCTGGAAGGTGTGGACGCCGGTCTTGAAGCCGGGCTTGGCGAAGTTGGGCGCCTGGCGGGTGGGGGTGGCAAAGTGCATGTTGCCCCAGCCGCCGCGGCCGCCTTTCAGCAGCAGGCGGGTTTCGCCGGCCTGATCCATGTCCGCCGCGATTTTGCCGGTATCCATGTCCCGGACCACCGTGCCCACCGGCACCTTGATGATCAGATCCTCCCCGGATTTGCCCTTGCACCGCAGCGCCGTGCCGTCCCGGCCGTCCTCGGCGGTGTATTTTGTCTTGAAGCGGAAGTCCAGCAGGGTGTGCATGTTGGGGTCCGCGAACAGCATGATGCTCCCACCGTTGCCGCCGTCCCCGCCGTCCGGCCCGCCGTTCTGAACGAATTTCTCCCGGTGGAACGACACGCAGCCGTTGCCGCCGTTGCCTGCCTTGCAGGTGATCCTGGCCTGGTCCACAAAATTGCCCATAATGTCTCCTTGTCGTGCCGGTTCAGTTTCTCAGGGAATGAAGCGGCGCGGGAATGCGGCCGCCTCTGGCGATGAAGGCTTCACATTTGAAGGGGTTGACCGACTGTACCGGTGCGAAGCCCAGCAGTCCGCCGAAAGCCACTTCATCCCCGGCTGCTTTCCCGATGGCGGGGATCACCCGGACGGCGGTGGTTTTGTTGTTCACCATGCCGATGGCGGCTTCGTCCGCGATGATGCCGCTGATGGTGGCAGCGGAGGTGTCGCCGGGCACCGCAATCATGTCCAGGCCCACGGAACACACGCAGGTCATGGCTTCCAGCTTTTCCAGGGACAGGGCACCGGCCCGGACGGCCTCGATCATGCCGATGTCCTCGCTGACCGGGATGAAGGCGCCGGACAGGCCGCCCACATGGTTGGAAGCCATGACGCCGCCCTTCTTGACCGCGTCGTTCAGCAGGGCCAGGGCGGCGGTGGTTCCGGGGGCGCCGGCCGCTTCAAGGCCCATCTCCGTGAGGATGTGCGCCACCGAGTCTCCCCGGGCCGGGGTCGGCGCCAGGGACAGATCCACGATGCCGAAGGGGATCCCCAGGCGCTGGGAAGCCTCCCGGGCCACCAGCTGGCCCACCCGGGTGATCTTGAACGCCGTGCGCTTCACCGTCTCCGCCACGACGTCGAAACTGGCGCCCCGGACAGACTCCAGGGCCCGCTTGACCACACCGGGTCCGGAGACACCTACGTTCACGGCGCATTCCGGTTCGCCGACGCCGCAGAAAGCGCCGGCCATGAAGGGGTTGTCCTCCACAGCGTTGCAGAACACCACCAGCTTTGCGCAGCCCAGCCCGTCCCGGTCCGCCGTCAAGGTGGCGGTGCGAAGGATGATCTCGCCCATCTCCTTCACCGCGTTCATGTTGATGCCGGTGCGGGTGGATCCCACGTTGACGGAAGCGCAGAGGAGCTCGGTCTCCGCCAGCACTTCCGGGATGGTGGCCAGGATGCGCTCATCGGCATTGGTGGCCCCTTTGTGCATCAGGGCGCTGTAACCGCCCAGGAAGTTGACGCCGATCTCCCGGGCGGCCCGGTCCAGCCAGCGGGCGATGGGGGTGGGGTCCCCCTGGCAGATGAGGCTCACCGGGGTGACCGAAACCCGCTTGTTGACGATGGGGATCCCGAATTCCCTGGAGATGTCTTCGCCCGTCTGAACCAGCTTTCCGGCGGTGCGGCAGATCTTCTCATAGGCGCGCCGACCGCAGACCTCCGGCACCGCGTCGCTGCAGTCCAGCAGGTTGATGCCCAGGGTGATGGTCCGGATGTCGAAGTTCTCATCCTGAATCATGTGCAGGGTTTGCAGGATTTCTCCGGTTTCAATCATCGAATGGTTCCTCCTCGGTTCCGTCTGCCATGGCCTGCCGCGCGGTCCGGAGGGCTTCACTGGCCAGAGAGCAGGGATAGCCACGGCGCGCCAGCATGGCCAGAACACGCTGGTCGGTCTTTCTCTTGTCCTCACCGGGTTTGGCGCCGCGGATGCCTTTCTCCGCCAGGGCGGCGGCCGCGGTCAGCTGCTCGTCCTCCCGCAGGGCTTCCATGGCCTCCGCGGCGGTGTCCGCGTCCACGCCCCGCATCCGCAGTTCACGCCGGATCCGGTCAGCCCCCAGGTTCCGGCGGCTTCCGGCCCGGACGAACTGCTTTGCGAAATCCGCGTCGTCCGTCAGCCCGTTGCTGCGCAGCTTGTACAGCACCATCTCACAGGTCGCGGGCCGGTACCCCAGGCGGCGCATCCGCGCTTCCAGCTCTTTCTCCGCGAAGGAGCGCCGGGCCAGCAGGGAGACCGCGTATTCCAGCGCGGGCCGGTACTGGCGGAGCAGCAGCCATTGGTCATACTCGTCCGGATCGATGTCATC
Organism: Christensenellales bacterium; assembly: GCA_045226335.1. Taxonomy (GTDB): domain Bacteria; phylum Bacillota; class Clostridia; order Christensenellales; family Aristaeellaceae; genus RUG11272. Next base: position 39,077 of record JBGVCH010000097.1, read on the forward strand.
GCCGGGGGAGAGTGGGCGCTCCCGGTAGATGGCGTCCGGGAGGCGGTAGCGCTCGCCGCCGATGTTGATATACCAGGTTTTCCGCACCTGCCGGACGTCGGTCACTTCCACGAGGGCATCTCCTTCCGCAGGGCATATCGCAGGACATCCCGGTTGCAGACGCCCAGACGGCCGGTCCGGGCCTCGCTGCAGCCGCCGTTGAGGAAGACGGTCTGTCGGCCGGTGGATTGCTCATAGAACGCCCCGTCCGCGCAGCCGTACGCGAACCCCTGATGGCCGAGGATCGGGCTGTCCGACAGGGTCGGATCCCGGATGATCAGCAAGCCCAGGCCGTAGGAGAGGGTCGGGCTGAGGCGGCCGTACACGGCCTGCGCTGAGGTCATCTCCCGGACGGCCCGCTCCGACAGGATCCGACGGCCCTGCCGCACGCCGCAGTCCGCGATCATGCCGAGCAGGCAGGACAGGGACGCGGCGTTCGTATACAGCGCGCCGGCGGTATGGCCGAAGTGCCGCTCCGGGTCTGCCTGGGTCAGGGCTTTGCAGCCCAGGGGCGTGACGACCACGTCCGGCTGTATGCGGCGGGTGAGGACTCTGGTGATGGGCATGATGCGGTTCCGGTCGATCCGGGTCGCGTCGAGACTGCCGTCCATCTCCAGGGGCTCCAGCACCAGTTCCCGGAGGACATCGCTGACGGGCTTTCCGGTGGCCTGTTCCATCACACAGCCCAGGAGGCCAAAGCCGAAGTTGCAGTAGGAGAAAGTGTCACCCGGCCGGCCGGCTGCGACGCCGGGTGCCTCCAGCACCGCGTGAAACGGCTCTCCGTTTGCAAGTGCCGTGTCCATGGCGGCGGTATCGCGAAGGCCGGAGGTGTGGCTGAGAAGATGCCGCAGTGTCACATCCCTGAGGACTACCGGTGAGCCCGGAAGCAGATCCCGCACGGGGTCATCCAGCCCGAAGGCGCCCCGGTCGCAGAGGGACAGGACGGCGCAGGCCGTCACCATTTTGGTGAGGGAGGCCACCCGGAACAGGGTGGTCTCGCCGCAGGCTTTCGAAGGCTCCAGGGACGTGAACACGGAAGCTGTCCGATCCCCGTCCCGCAGCAGCAGGGAGGCGCCCCGGACCCTGTGCCGGACCAGCAGGCGCTTATACTCCGCCATGTGGTTCAGCTGCTGTCCGGACGCTTCGTGCCGCATGCTTCCGGAGAGGGACGGCGTCAGCAGCAATCCGGCTTGGTAGACGACGTTTTTCAGTTTGCCTGATGGCATGACGATCCTCCTGAACGGGAAAGAATCAGCGAGCAAACGATGCACGCGCAGCCGTAGGCGGCCAGGGACAGGGTCCGCAGGCGAAGCCCGCAGCCCGCGAAGTGAACGAACAGCACCGCGTCCAGCGCGCCGCAGGGCAGCAGCACCCAGAACCGCTTTTTCCACGGGCTCCGGGCGGTCCGGATGACACAGACGGCCAGGCAGAGCAGGATGCTCAGCAGCTGGCTGACGCGGATCCCGGGCAGGATGAAGAGACTGTCCGTGCGGAAACCCTCGATGATCATTCTCGCGGCGCCGTAGAGGAGAAAGTAAGCCAGCGTCGTGTCTCCGGGATGCCGGCGGGACTTTCGCCTGGACCAGAGCCAGAGGAAGATGCAGAAATCGGCCAGGGATTCATAGAAGAAAGTGGCCATGTGCCACTGATCGCCGATCTGCACTCCGGCAGGGAAAAACTGCCAGCGCGGGTCGGTGATGGCGGTGCCGTAGGCTTCCCGGTTGAAGAAGTTGCCCCAGCGTCCGATGGCCTGGGCCAGCGCGAGGCCGGGCGCCACCATGTCAAACAGCGTCGGGACCGGGATGTGTCTCCGCCGGCCGTACAGGATGATCGTCAGGAAACCCGCGATGACACCGCCGTAGATGGCCAGGCCGCCTTCCCAGATCCGGAAGACGCCCAGAGGGTCGGCCGCGTATTCACGCCAGGAAAAGAGGACGTAGTAAACCCGTGCTCCGAGAACCCCCAGGGGAATGATCCGCAGGGCCAGGTCCAGGCAGGTGTCAGCCGGGAGGCCCAGCCGCTTCTCCTCCAGGCGGGAAAGGAGCACCGCGACGGCCATTCCGCTGACCACCAGCAGACTGTACCAGCGGACAACCCCGAACAGGGTTTCGGACATCGGCCGGACCTCCAATCATATAGCGGTACGCGTGTATTATAGAGGAAAGCGGGGGACGGGTCAAGGGAAACGTCGCGGTATGAGGTGCGGCACCGGCGATGAAAAACAGACCCCGAAGGGTCTGTGATGGCTCACTCCATGCCGAAGCGCTTCTTGAAGCGATCAACGCGTCCGCCGGTGTCCACAAGCTTCTGCTTGCCGGTGTAGAAAGGATGGCACTTGGAGCAAATATCAACCTTCATCTCTTTCTTGGTGGAACCGGTCTCAAACGTCTCACCGCACACGCAGCGAACGATGCACTTGCCATACTTGGGATGAATCTTTTCCTTCATTGCTGTTTCACCTCTTTCGCGTATGCAATGATCGGCTTATGCCGCAGGTGCTATTCTAACACAGATGCAGTCACAATGCAAGGGGAAATTTGCGTTTTTTCCCGGGGGTCGCCAGACTTTTTGCAACTTTTTGCAAAATCAGCGTTTTCCCTGCATCAGGCTGATGAGATCCGGCAGTCTGGCGCACAGAGCGTCGTTGTCCGGCGCTCGGTCCGTGAGCTCGGCCAGCTGGCGGATGGCGGCGGAATCGGACATGCCCTCGAGCTCTTTCTTCAGCAGCGACAGGCTCTCCTGCCGGTTGTGGTCCAGGAACTGTTCGGTACGCCGTGTCCCGGACTGATGCCACGCGACGGGCGGCAGGATGCTGACCCGGGCCAGGCTGCTGTCCAGGGCCACGACACAGTTGGCGGCTTCCCGGAATTCCTCGACGATGGTATCGTCCACCTTGTTGCCGGTCTGTACGTTCAGGCAGGCAATCACGGTGAGGCTCGCACCTTCGCGCAGTGCCCGGGCCGCGCCGAAGAGTTTCCTGGCGCGGAAAAGGCTGGAGGGGTTTACCATGCCCGGGGTGGCACGGCCCTGCTGGGCGGCGGCGATGCTGCAGGTCTTGGCCAGCTTGGTGAGGCTGTCCACCAGCAGGACGGTGTCCGTACCCATCTCGCACTGGCGCATGGCACGCTCCAGGGCCAGATCGGTCATCCGAAGGTGATTCTCCGGGTTTTGGTCAAAGGTGGTGGCCAGGACTTCGCACTTCACCTGATCCCTGAACTCCGTGGCGTCCTCCGGCGTGACATCCAGCAGCAGCACGCAGACCCGTGCCTCCGGATGGTGCGCGGTGATGGCGTTGGCCAGATCCCGCAGAAGCCCCGCTTTGTCCGTGTCGGGCTGGCAGAGCAGCAGGGCGCGCTGTCCGAATCCCATGGGCGCGATGAGGTCCAGGATCCGTGTGGCGCGGGTGTTGTCAATGCCCAGCCTGCGGGTCGGATAGATCGCCGTCATGGCGTCGAAAGCGGGCCTCGAAGCCAGGGCGGCCGGCGGCTTTCCGTTGAGGGACGTGACGGTCAGCAAAGCGCTGTACTTGTCGCCTTCCCGCTGGGGACGAATCTTGCCTGTCACGGTGTCGCCGGCACGCAGGCCGTAGCGCTTGATCTGGGAAGGCGCCACGTAGATATCGCTGCCGGAGGTGACCAGACTGCTGCCCCGAAGGAACGCGTAGCCGTCGGGGTGCATCTCAAGGACGCCGGTCTCCTCCTTCAGGTCTTCGGCGGTCAGGTAGGACTGGGGCGACGGCGCGTCGGACGGCTGCTGCGGCGCAGGCTCGCGGCGGGCCGGAGCCTCCTGAACCGGGGCGGGTTCCCTGCGCTGGGGCGGCTGCGGCGCCTGAGGCGCTTCCGGTTCATGCCAGGGGCTGACGGTGGGCTCGGGCTTGGCGGCAGGCTGAACGGCTGCGCCGGGGCCGAAGCGCGGGGTATAGGTGTTCTGAGGGCGCGGCGGGAGATCGGAGGAAGGCTGCGGCGCTGGGACCCTGTAACCGCCGGTGCTGTCCCCCTGGGAATTGCCGTAGGACGGCCGCTGGCCCGCATTCGAATACCCGGGCCGCTGGTTTCCGTAGCGGTTGGATGGGTTGTGCCATGCGGCCCGGAAGGTGGGCTGCGCGGGGCGCGGTTCCGGCTTTTCTTCGGCCGCCGGCACCTGGATCTGCGTCTGGACGGGCGCGGACGCTCTGTCCGCTGTGTCATCGTCCTCCGCGGCGGCTTCCAGCTTTGCGATGATGCCGGCCTTGTTGAGACCGGCGCCGAGGACAACGCCGTGATCCTTGGCATATTTGCGCAGCTCAATGACGCTCATATCAGAAAAATCTGCTGATGACATACGGTACCTCCTCATAAGCAGGTTGACAGCCCGGTGTATTCGTTTTCGGAGATCGCGACGCCGGCAATCAGAAATCCGGCGCCAAGGAGAAGCGGGATACTTCCGTCCGATAAACTATCATGAGTATAACAAATCATCCGGTTTTTCGCAAGGCTTTTTCCGCCGGAAATCAGAAATGAGCAAAACCGGCATGGAAAAAGCCAGGCGTAATGACCGCCCGGCCTGAAGGGATCACGGGATCACTCGGGGAGCTTAATGCCGCATTCGGCGCAGCAGGCCTCCAGCGCGTCGAGGGCTTCCTTGATCTGTTCGGGCTTGTGGGCCGCGGTGACGCAGAAGCGGAGGCGGGCCTGTCCGCGGGGAACCGCGGGATAGATGGCCGGGGGAACGAAGACGCCCTTTTCCCGCATGAGGTTGGAGAGGGTCATGGCGGCGTCGTCTTCGCCCACCAGGATCGGGATGATGGCGGTCTCGCCGGCCAGGCAGGTGTTCATGTGCCGGGCTTTGGCGCTCTCGACGAAACACTTGATGTTCCGGCGCATGGCCGCCATGATGGAGGGATCGCTGCGAACCAGGCGGATGGCCGTGAGAGCCGCGGCGGCCAGGGGCGGCGCGATGCCCACGGAGAACACAAAGCCGGGCAGCATATAGCGCATGTATTCGATGAGGGCCTTTGATCCGGCGAGATAGCCGCCGCAGGCGCCGGGCCCCTTGGAAAGGGTGCCCATCTTGATGTCGATGTCATCCGGGGCCAGGCCGAAGTATTCGTCCACACCGCCGCCGTGCTCGCCGATGACCATGGAGGAGTGCGCCTCGTCCACCATCAGGAAGCAGCCGTATTCTTTCTTGACCCGGACAAACTCCGGCACCGGGGCGATGTCGCCGTCCATGGAGTACGCGCCTTCGATGCAGATCAGCACCTTGCGGAACTTGTTCCGGCGGGTGGAGAGGATCCGCTCCAGGGCGGCGTAATCATTGTGGGGGAAGGGACGGCAGGTGGCGTGGGAGAGCTTGCAGCCTTCCGCCACGGAGTTGTGTATCAGGGTGTCATAGACGATCAGGTCGTCGGGTCCGCAAAAGTTGCCCACAAAGGTCACGTTGGTGGAATGGCCGCCTACCAGGACGAGCGCGTCCTCTGTGTGCTTCCAGTCGGCGATCTCGTGCTCCAGTTCCTGGGAGAGCGTCTTCTCTCCCGCCAGCAGGCGGCTGCCGGAAGCAGACGTGCCGTACTTGCGGATCGCGTCGATGGCCGCCTCGTTGACCTCGGGCCGGCCGGACATGGCCGCATAGTTGTAGCTGCCGAAGTTGAGCACCTTGCGGCCTTCCATGATGCTGGTGTCGGTGAGGGGGGAGTCATGGATGATGAAATAGGGGTTATCCTTGCTGATCAGCTGCTCCCGCCGGGTCAGGTACTGCTGGTATTCCGGCGTGTCCTCGAAGCGGGTGATCGGCGTAACAGGGTCCTGGTGATCCAAAGCCTTCGCCTCCTGTCTCATGATGAGAAACCGAATGAAATCTATGAAACATCGCAACATTCGCCGCAGTGGGGAAAAATCCTGCCTGTGCCGCTTATTTTGTTCAACCTTCAGAATACCGAAACGAATATTGTCAAAGTCTGTTGGTTGGATTACATATTTGTTACAACTTAGTGTAGACATTTTGGCTGTTTTCATGTAAAATGAGATGAATGCACCCGAGGGGAGGCTGACACATGGAGGAGAATCTCACAAGCCGATTCATTTCTCTGCTTCCGCAGATTGCCAATTATACGGTGTACACCGCCATCGCAGTGGTGACGCTGATCGGTCTTTTCAAATGCCTGATCCCGCTGTGGAGCACCACGGGCGCCATGCACAGGGCGATCAGAAGGCTGGAGGCTCACGCCGGCGAGACGGCCCAGCATCCCGTGTGGCAGGAGACCATGTTCATGGGCAAGCGGCTGAAGGGCTGCTGGCTGCGCTTTCTGCAGAACGCCGAGCAGCTGGATCACCGGGGCCTGCCCTGCGCCGTGGAGGACTACATCAACGACGACACCGTGACCCACGGACCGGGCAACGCGCAGCTAGCGGAACTGATCCCCACCCTGCTGACCTCCCTGGGCATCCTGGGCACCTTCCTGGGCATGACGCAGGGCCTTTCCGGCCTGGACACCAGCACCAACGAGCAGATGATGGCCGGGATCCAGCAGCTGCTGGAGGGCATGGGAGTTGCCTTCGGGACGTCCGTGGCCGGCGTCAGCTGCTCCCTGATCTTCAACATGATCAACCGCATCTCCCAGGGCTCCAGCTACCGGGCCATCGACGACTTCACCGAATCCTTCACCCAGCTGGCCATGCAGCGGCCTCTGGACAACGACGTGCAGCTGATCTGCCAGAACCAGGACCGCAACAGCCTGCTGAACCAGGTGACGGAGAACGTGTCCGGGCGCATGGCGTCCTCCATCGAACTGGCGGTGGGCCGGGCGCTCCATCCCGTGGCGGCGTCCATGGACCGCTTCCTGCTGAATGCCACCCAGGCGCAGTTGGACGGTGTCCAGCGGATCTCCGACGCCTTCATCGACCGCATGAACCTGTCTCTGAACAACGAATTTCTGGAACTGGGCCGCACGCTGTCGGACGTGAACCAGCAGGAGCGGCTTTCCTTGGAGCGGGTCAACGCGACGTTGAACGCCGTGCAGGTCATCACCGAGGACGTGGGCCGCATCCACGCGGCGTCCAACGATATCATCCGCAGCTTCGAGTCCTATATGACGGAACTCACGGAAACCCGTAACCGGGATGTGGGCTTTGAGCAGAACGCCGTGGCGCTGCTGACCAGCATGCAGGCCGCGGCGCAGGACCAGGGCAAGCTGATTCTGGCCCTTCGTAGGGAGCAGGAGCAGCTGAGCGCCGCGGTGACCCAGTTCGGGCGGGATTCGGCGGCCAGCATCACCTCCATGCGCTCGGCGGCCACGGCGGACACCGACGCGCTGCGGAGCGTATCCGAGGACATGTCCGACGCCGGTGCCGCCATCGCCAAGAGCTGTGCGGCCTTTGCGCGACAGGTGGAGGGCATCTCCGCTTCCATGACCCGCTATGACGAGAACATGGCCGCCCTGACCGCCGCCATGAAGGACCACATGGCCGGCCTTTCCGGGAACGGGACGGACGGTGAGCTGGCCCAGAAGCTTTCCGGGATCCAGCAGACCCTGCGGGAGATCCAGTCCGCCATCGAGAAGAGCGCTTCTGAAAAGGAGGCCTGAGCATGGCGAGACATCAGGTTCACAACAGGCGTGCCGGAAAGGGGAGCGGCGGTTCGGCCTGGATCAGCTACTCGGACATCATGGCTGCCCTGGTCATGGTGTTCGCGCTGTTCCTGATCTTCAACCTTTACCACTACAACACGAAGATCCAGGTCCAGGCCGCCAAGCTGGAGGAGCAGGAAGGCATCCTCATCATCCAGCAGGGCAAGCTGGATCAGCAGAGCGCGGAGCTTGAGAACCTCCGCATCGATCTGGGAGCCAAGGAGGACGCCCTCAGCGCCCAGACCATCATCCTCATCGGCAAGCAGGAGGAACTGGACAACGCCAAGGCGCAGCTGGCCGCCAAGGAGACGGAACTGGCCAGCCTGCAGCTGGTCCTGAACGCCCAGGCCGAGACACTCGCCCAGCAGGAAGCCCAGCTAGCGCAGCAGCAGGCCGCCCTTCGCAGTCAGAGCAAAAAGCTGAACACCATGGTGGGTGTGCGCTCGGAGATTGTGGCGGAGCTGTCCGGCGCGCTGGCGGCCAACAACCTGCGGGCCGAGATCGACAGCAGCGGCAATATCACCCTGGAGAGCACGGTCTTCTTCCAGACCAACTCCTCCGAGATCCGGGCGGACGGCCAGGAGATGCTCCGGCGCTTCCTGCCCGTATACCTGGAGGTGCTGCTTCGCCCGGAGTACAGCGATTATCTGGGCGAGATCATCATCGAGGGCCATACCGACACCACCGGCAGCTACATCAACAACCTGAAGCTGAGCCAGAACCGGGCGCTGGCCGTGGCCATCTACTGTCTCAACATCGTGGACGGAAGCAAGCGGGCCCAGCTGGAGAGACTGCTGACCGCGAAAGGCCGCTCCTACTCGGATCCGGTGTACAACTTGGACGGATCGGTTAACATGGACGCCTCCCGCCGGGTGGTCTTCAAGTTCAGCCTGAAGGACGCCGAGATGGTGGACGAGCTGAACAACATCCTCAACGGCGAGGGGACAAGCCTCGGAGAACTCGGGATCGAATGAACGGAGAAACCATCACGCGGGACAGAAGGGAATGAAGGAACGAGATGAAACTGACGGCCACCGTCCTTGCCATTCTCTGCGTTGCAGGTCTGATGGTTCTGGGCTATCTCTGGTTCACCAGCGACATCGATATCCGTTACGAGCGGGTGGTCGATGAGCGCGGCAACACCGGGATCAAGGCGTCGGATAATCCGGATCTGTTTGCCTCCGTGCGGGAAGCCGTGGAGGCGGGCGGCGGGACCCTGGGCGACCCGTCGGGCTATGATTTCTACACCTGGCGAATCACGGTCGCGAACAACACCCGTGTGCCGCTGGACACGCTGGAAGTCGCCGTGGTCAACCAGCAGACAAAAGGGGTGGTGGCCCTGATCCAGACGGGCTCCGGACAGGACCTTCCACCTCATAAGGAATGTGAGATCCGGTTCACTGTGCTGGCGGAAACCAACGCGTCCCCGGAACTGCCGGTCCGGGTCACCTGGTACCTCTGGGGAAAACCGAACGAAAAGCAGCTGACCCTGAAGTAACTTGCACCGGTGATTGTCAAATCAGCCTCCCTGTGGTATGATATGCGTGGGCATTCATACGAAACGGGAGGCTTTTCTCATGCTGGAGACATTCGGTCGGAACCTGCCCTGCTGGTGCGGCAGCGGGAAGAAATACAAGAACTGTCATATGGATTTTGATGACAGGATCACGGAAGCCAAAAATGCCGGACACATTGTCCCGAAACACAAGCTCATCAAGAACGAGGAGCAGATCCGGAGAATCCGGGAGAGCTGCAAGGTGAACATCGCGGTGCTGGACGCCGTGGCGGCGGTCATCCGCGAAGGGATGCCCACCTCGGAGATCGATCGGATCGTCTATGACACCACCACGGCCATGGGGGCGATCCCCGCGCCGCTGCACTACCACGGCTTCCCCTACAGTGTGTGCACCTCCGTCAACGAGCAGGTCTGCCACGGCTTCCCCTCCGACAAAGTGATCCTGAAGAGCGGGGACATTGTGAACGTGGACTGCTCCACGATACTGAACGGCTTTTTCTCAGACTCGTCTCGTATGTTCATGATCGGCGAGGTCAGCCCCGAGAAGCGGAAGCTGGTCCAGGTCACCAAGGAATGCGTGGAGCTGGGCCTGGAGCAGGTGAAGCCCTGGGGGTTTCTGGGAGACATGGGGCAGGCCGTCCATGACCATGCCGTTGCCAGCGGGTACAGCGTGGTCCGGGACATCGGCGGCCACGGCGTGGGCCTGGAATTTCACGAGGATCCCTTCGTCAGCTATGTGACCCGCCGCGGAGAGGATATGCTGCTGGTGCCGGGCATGATCTTCACCATCGAGCCCATGGTCAATATGGGCACCTGTCTCTACGACATCAATCCGGATAACGGCTGGGAGATCACCACCCGGGACGGAAAGCCCTCCGCCCAGTGGGAGATCATGGTGCTGGTGACAGAGAACGGTCACGAGGTCCTGTGCTGGTGACCGGGAGGAAGGTGAGGCTCGATGCGGTTTCCTTGCGTGCGAACCTGTGACGATCTTGCGGCGCTGGTGGCGGGCATCGGGTTTTTGCCATTTTTCAGGAACAGCGTGCCGGGCTGGTCGCTGGAGGAGAACATCGATCCGGCGGTGTGGTTCACCAGTGAGGACGGGCCCTGGGAGTGGAAGGGCTGGCTGGCCCGGGCACAGCGGTGCGTCTACGGCAAATTCTACCTGGGGAAGGCGGCCTTTGTCAGCCTGACCTGTTTCCCGGACCTGTGCAATTTCCGCCGGGACGGGTACGATTTCGAGGGCTTCTGCGAGGACGCGCTGGCGCCGCGGAATGATCGGCTTCTGATGGCATGGCTGCAGGAACACGGCCCCGCGCCGAGCAAGACGGTCCGGCGCTCCTGCGGGTTCACCAAGGGATATGACACCGTGCTGACCCGCCTGCAGATGCAAACCTTTGTGATCGACCGGGATTTCGTCTACAACACGGACAGAAACGGCCGTCCCTACGGCTGGGGGAATGCCCTGCTGGACACGCCCGAGCGGTTCCTGGGCCCGGACGTCGTCAACGGCAGCGAGCGGTTTGCCCCGAAGGAGAGCCGGGAGCGGATCGTCCGCTGGCTCCACGGCTGGATGCCAGACATTGAGAAAGAGACGCTCCGAACGGCTCTGCGCGGGAAATGATTGGGCGCCGGGAGGGCGCCTTTTGCAATGCAAAAACCTCCCCGAAGGGAGGCTTGCAGGATATGGGTTCGGATTACTCCGCGGCGGGCGCCCGGAAGGTGATCATGGTGGCGCCGGTCATGGCCTCAGCCGCCAGCAGATAGATCGGGGCTTCCTCGATGGAGAGGGTGTTGAAGGTGCCCACATAGCCGCTCTCGGTGATGAAAACCAGGAGCAGCAGATGATGGCCGTCTTCCTCAGCGGGGGCTTCGTAGACAACCTCAAAGTCCGTGCCGTTCTCGAAGCCTTCGGCGGCATAGTTCTCAGACACGGCACCGCTGATCTTGTCGATCAGGTACAGCGAGGTGACCTTCTCGCCGGTGACGTTGTAGAACTGATACTTGCCGGTCTGAACGGCGGCCTCGCCCTCCGCGAAAGCGGCGGCGCAGCACAGGAGCATCATGGTGGCCAGGATGATCGCGAGAATCTTCTTCATGAAATTACCTCCTTGAATAATTTGGGAATTTGCCTGACCATATAATACATAATCTTCTGTGGTTTGTCAAGAGGAAATCGGCGTTCGGACACAGATTTGGACACACTCTGGCCAATACAGAAGAAATACTTGCAAATCCAACGGGTTTGATACTATAATTTGCTGAATCTGATGACAGGAGGCCTCCAGATGGAACTTGACATCATCCGGAACACCGACCCAGAGGTTGCCCAGGCGATCGAAGACGAGCTGAATCGCCAGCGGACCCATATCGAACTCATCGCATCCGAGAATTTCGTTTCCCCGGCCGTCATGGCGGCCATGGGAACCTGCCTGACCAACAAATACGCGGAAGGTTATCCGGGACATCGCTACTACGGCGGCTGTGAGTGTGTGGACGTGGTGGAAGACCTGGCCAGGGACCGCGTTAAGAAGATCTTCGGCGCGGATCACGCCAATGTGCAGCCTCATTCCGGCGCGCAGGCCAACATGGCGGTCTACTTCGCCATGCTGCAGCCCGGGGCCACGGTCATGGGCATGGCGCTGGACAACGGCGGCCACCTGACCCACGGCAGCCCCGTCAACATGAGCGGCAAGTATTTCAACTTTGTTCCCTACGGCGTCTCCGTCACAGACGGCCGCATCGATTATGACGAGGTCCGGGACAAGGCGCTGGCGTCAAAGCCCAAGATGATCGTGGCCGGCGCTTCGGCTTATCCGCGCGTGATCGAGTTTGACAAGCTGCGGGCCATTGCTGATGAAGTCGGCGCGCTGCTGATGGTGGACATGGCCCACATCGCCGGCCTGGTGGCTGCGGGAGAGCATCCGAATCCCGTTCCTTACGCGGATTTCGTCACTTCCACCACCCACAAGACGCTGCGCGGTCCCCGGGGCGGCCTGATCCTCTGCCGGGAAGCCTACGCGAAGGCCATTGACAAGGCCATCTTCCCCGGCACCCAAGGAGGCCCCCTGGAGCACATCATCGCCGGCAAGGCGGTCTGCTTCGCGGAAGCCATGAAACCCGCCTTCAAGGAATACCAGCATCAGATCATCCTCAATGCCAAAGCGCTGGAAAACGCCTTCCGCGCCGAGGGGCTGTCCATGGTGTCCGACGGCACGGACAACCATCTGATCCTGCTGGACTTCTCCGACAGCGAGGTCACCGGCAAGCTGCTGGAAGGCCTGCTGGAGGAGGCCAACATCACTGTCAACAAGAACACGGTCCCGGGCGAGAAGCGCAGCCCCTTCGTCACCAGCGGCGTCCGGGTCGGAACGCCCGCGGTCACTACCCGCGGCCTGAAGGAAGAACACATGGCCATGATCGCCGCCTGGATCGCCCGGGTAGTGCGGGAAGGCGAGGCGGCCGTGCCTTCCGTGAAGGCGGAAGTCGAGGCCCTGATGACCGATTTCCCGCTCTACTGAAAATTTTCTTACAATTTCATATTTCTTGCAGGAGTTTTTGCAAATGTGTCGAAAGGCATTCGATGCAAAATTCTGCAGGAGTGGGTACAGATGCCTCTTGAAGTCGCTGCTCATGCCGGTTTCTGCATGGGTGTCCGCCGTGCGGTCTACACCGCGGAAGCGTTTGCCGAAAAAGGCACTCCTGCCTGTACCTTGGGTGAACTGATCCACAACCGGCAGGTGGTGGATGACCTCCGGGAGAAGGGCGTCGAGCCCATCGAGAGGGTCGAAGAAGCCGGGAACCGAACGGTTCTGATCCGAAGCCATGGGGTTTCACCGGACGTGATGGAACAGTTGGCGGAACAGGGGAATCCGGTGCTGGATCTCACCTGCCCCTTCGTGGACCGGCTGCATCGGATCGTGGCGGAAGCCTCGGCCGACGGGACGCCGGTCATCGTGGTGGGGGAGCGGGATCATCCGGAGGTTCGCGGAACCGTCGGATGGATCCGCAGCCGCGCCTGGGTGGTGGCGTCCGTCGAGGAAGCGGAGGAACTGCCGCCGATGGAACGGGCCGCGGTGTGCGCCCAGACCACCTTTCCGCCGGAACGCTGGGCCGCCATCGTTGAGGCGCTCCGGAAACGGATCGTCCGGCTGGACGAGCACTGCACCATCTGCAACGCCACGGAGACGCGGCAGCGGGAGGCCCGGGACCTGGCCGCCAGAAGCGACGCCATGATCGTGGTGGGCGGAAGGCACAGCGCCAACACCCGGAAGCTTTTCCAGACCTGCAGTTCGATCTGCCCAAGGACCATTTTGGTAGAGTGCGCGGCGGAGATTCCGTCAGCCTTTGCAAATATACATTCCGACAGGATCGGAATAACCGCCGGAGCATCAACGCCCGACGGAACACTGAAGGAGGTTGTCACTACCATGACCGACATCGAGAACAAGACCCAGGCAGCACCCGAGGAAAACACGAACAACGATTTCATGGCGGAAATCGAGCAGACCTTCGTCCGTTACCGCAACGGCCAGACCGTGACCGGCACCGTGATCGAAGAGCGCGATGACGAGATCATCGTGAACATCGGCGGCAAGTCCGATGGCCTGCTCAAGCGCAGCGACCTGTCCCAGGAGGACGTGAAGGTCGGAGACGAGATCGAGGTTGAGGTCGTCAAGGTCAACGACGGCGAAGGCAATGTCGTTCTCTCCCAGCGCAACGTCGTCAATCGCAAGGCCTGGGAAGCGCTGATGGCCAAGTACAACGCCGGTGAGTACGTCGAGGGCGTTGGCAAGGAGGCCGTCAAGGGCGGTCTGATTGCCGATGTCGGCGGTGTTCGCGCGTTTGTGCCCGCGTCTCAGCTGGCCCCCCGCTATGTCGACAAAATCGGCGATTTTGTCGGCAAGGACATGAAGCTCAAGATCATCGAAGTGGACGAGAAGAAAAAGCGCATCGTCGCCAGCCGCCGTCAGGCCATGCTGGAGGAGAGCGCGGCCCGCAAGAAGGAAGCCTGGGATCGCCTGGAAGAGGGCATCGTGATCCACGGCATCGTTCGCCGGCTGACCAGCTTCGGTGCCTTCGTGGACGTGGGCGGCGTGGATGGCCTGGTGCACATCACCGACCTCAGCTGGGGCCACATCAAGGAGCCCGCTGACGTCGTGAAGCCGGGCCAGGAGATCGACGTGAAGATCCTGAGCCTGGACCGCGATCGCGAGCGCATCCAGCTGGGTTACAAGCAGCTGCAGCCCAAGCCCTGGGACAACGCCGCTGAGAAGTATCCCGAGGGCGCCATCGTGGAAGGCAAGGCCGTCCGCATCGTGACCTTCGGCGCCTTCGTCGAGCTGGAGCCCGGCCTGGATGGCCTGGTGCACATCTCTCAGTGCGCGCCCACCAAGATCGCGAAGGTGGAGGACGCCGTGAACGTGGGCGACACCGTCCGCGTCAAGGTGCTGTCCGTGGATACCGAGCGCAAGCGCATCTCCCTGTCCATCCGTCAGGCCCTTGAAGACGAAGCCTTCGAGAACCTGGAGGGCGGCGAGCAGCTGGAGATCCCGGCGGAAGAAGTCGTCGCGGAAGCCGCTGAGGCAGTGGAAGCCATCGACGAAGCCGCCGCTGAGGCCGTGGAAGCCGTCGAGGAGAAGGCTGCCGAGGCTGTCGAGGCTGTGGAAGAGATCGTCGCGGAAGCCACCGAAGAGGCCGCTCCCGAGGCGTAAGATCTAATCATCGAGGAGGTCTGTCGAGGCAGGCCTCCTTTTGTCGCGGAGGAATGAGCCTTGAAATGCGTCATCATCGCGGCTATGTACAGCGGGGAGGAGGCGGAATTCCTCTTCCCGGGGCCGATGGATTTCCTGATCTGCGCGGACCGCGGGTATGAGGCGGCGATCCGGGCGGGGCTTGTGCCGGATCTGGTGGTGTGGACTTCGACTCCATGCCGAAGCCCGACCTTCCGCCGGAGAAGATGATCGTGCTGCCGGCCCGCAAGGACGACACGGACACGGCGGTCTGTCTTCAGGAAGGCCGAAAGCGGGGCTTCCGGGAATTCCGGGTGGGCGGCGGACTGGGCGGACGCCTGGACCACACGGTGGCCAACCTTCAGCTGGCGGCGGACTGCGCGCTCCGGGGAGAGCGGATGTGGCTCTGCGACGCACAGAACCTGGCCACGGTCCTGGCACCGGGAAGCTACGCGTTGCCCTGGATGATGAACCGGAAGCTGTCCCTTCTGGCCTTCACGGATCAGGTCACGGGTGTCAGCCTCCGGGGGACGGAGTGGCCGCTGGAGAACGCCGTGCTGGAGAACCGGTGCCCGCTCGGCATCAGCAACGAATGGAAGGAGACCAGCGCGATCCTGAGCTTTGAATCCGGTCTTTTGTCTGTTTTTTTCAGCGGGGACGCGTGATTTTCTCTTGAAGTTGTTACATATGTGTGCTACAATGCGTCTGAACCCAGAGATGGGAAAAGGAGGAATGGAATATGAAGAAGTTCCTGAAGGAATTCAAAGAGTTTGCCATGAAGGGCAATGTCATGGACATGGCCATCGGTGTCATCATCGGCGCTGCGTTCGGCAAGATCGTGACGTCTCTGGTGAACGACGTGTTTATGCCCGTGCTGACGCTGCTCACCGGCGGCAAGAACGTAACCAACCAGTTCGCCATCTTGGGCAAGCTGCCCGAGGGCGTAACGGCCGCTGACGTCACCTCCATCGAGAAGGCGCAGGAGTTGGGCGTTTCCACCTTGAATTACGGCGTCTTTATCCAGACCATCATCGACTTCCTGCTGGTGGCGC
>JBGVCH010000098.1:0-20094 GCA_045226335.1 Christensenellales bacterium
TGCTTTCCCTAAAGCCCTTGCCTCCCCACCGCAGTGGGGAGGTGGCCCGCAGGCCGGAGGGGTCCTCGTGCGATGGGCCCCGCGGCAGGAACCCAGCCCGCAGGCCGGGGGGTCCCTGTTGTCTTCAATTACAAAGATGTACCCATCCGCACCATCTGGTTTCTTCTTTCGCCATTCAAAAAAAGGAGGTCATCCCTATGCGTTCCGATGAAATCAAGATCGGCGTGGAGCGCGCGCCGAACCGTTCCCTGCTCTACGCCCTGGGACTCACGGAGGAGGAGATCAACCGGCCCATCATCGGCGTGGTCTCTTCCTTCAACGAGATCGTGCCCGGCCACATGAACCTGGACAAGGTGGCCGAGGCGGTGAAGGCCGGGGTCCGGGCGGCCGGCGGCACGCCCATCGAGTTCCCGGCCATCGCGGTGTGCGACGGCATCGCCATGGGCCATGTGGGCATGAAGTACTCCCTGGTGTCCCGGGACCTGATCGCGGACTCCACCGAAGCCATGGCCATCGCCCACCAGTTCGACGGCATGGTGATGATCCCCAACTGCGACAAGAACGTTCCCGGCCTGCTGATGGCCGCGGCCCGGGTCAACGTGCCCACCATCTTTGTCTCCGGCGGGCCCATGCTGGCGGGTCACCTGAAGGACGGCCGCCGCACCTGCCTGAGCCACATGTTCGAGGCCGTGGGCGCCTACAAGGCCGGCACCCTGGACGAGCAGGGCGTCCTGGACTATGAGGAGAACGCCTGCCCCTCCTGCGGCTCCTGCTCCGGCATGTACACCGCCAACTCCATGAACTGCCTGACGGAAGCCATCGGCATGGCCCTGCACGGCAATGGCACCATCCCCGCGCCCCTCTCCGGCCGCATCCGCCTGGCGAAAAAGGCCGGCATGCAGGTGATGGAGCTGGTGCGGAAGAACATCCGGCCCCGGGACATCATGACCCCCGCCGCCTTCCACAACGCGGAGACCGTCGATATGGCCCTGGGCTGCTCCACCAACACCATGCTGCACCTCCCCGCCATCGCCCATGAGGCCGGCATCGAGATCAGCATGGACGCCGCCAACGAGATCTCCGCCCACACCCCCAACCTGTGCCACCTGGCCCCGGCGGGGGACACCTTCATGGAGGACCTGGACCGGGCCGGCGGCGTCCGGGCGGTGATGGCCCAGCTGGCGGAAGCCGGGCTGCTGGACACCTCCGTCCTCACCTGCACTGGCAAGACCCTGGCGGAAAACCTGGCGGGCGCGAAAAACCTGGACGAGACCGTCATCCGCCCCATGAGCAATCCCTACTCCTCCAACGGCGGCATCGCCGTGCTGAAGGGCAACCTGGCCCCGGACGGCTGCGTGGTAAAGCGCAGCGCCGTGGCGGAGGAGATGATGGTGCACGAGGGCCCCGCGCGGGTCTTTGACTCCGAGGACGACGCCATCGCCGCCATCTATGACCGGAAGATTAACCCCGGCGACGTGGTGGTGATCCGCTACGAGGGCCCCAAGGGCGGTCCCGGCATGCGGGAGATGCTGAACCCCACCTCCGCCATCGCGGGCATGGGTTTGGGCAGCACGGTGGCGCTGATCACTGACGGCCGCTTCTCCGGCGCCACCCGGGGCGCGTCCATCGGCCACGTCTCCCCGGAGGCGGCCTCCGGCGGCCCCATCGGCCTGGTGGAGGAGGGCGACACCATCTTTATCGACATCCCCAACAATGTGATCGAGCTGAAGGTGGACGAGGCCACCCTGGCCGCCCGCAAGGCCGCCTGGGTCTGCCCCGAGCCCAAGATCAAGACCGGCTATCTGGCGCGCTACGCCAGGATGGTCTCCTCGGCGGACCGCGGGGCCATCCTGCTGTAATCCCGCACCCCCGGCGGACCCGTGAACGGCGGCAGCCTTCACGGGTCCGCTTTGTCCAATCTTCCCATTTCCGTGGCGATGTGCTATACTTCGGGGGAGACCGGCCGGAAGCGGAGGAATGACCATGGGCAGGACAAAAGAAAAGATCCCGGACAGCCGGATGGGGTATAAGCACGGGCTGGGCCAGCACTTTATCTACGATGACGCCCTGCTGGCGAAACTGGTGGAGAGCGCCGGGATCACCAAGGCGGACGACGTGCTGGAGATCGGCCCGGGCATGGGCACCCTGACGAAGCATCTGTGCGCCGCGGCGGGCCATGTGCTGGCGGTGGAGCTGGACGAGCGGCTGATCCCGCTGCTCAGCGCGTTCATGGAACAGGCGGACAACTTCACCCTGGTGCAGGGGGACGCCATGGCCGTCAACCTTCCGGAACTGACCGGGGATCTCCGCAGGCCCTTTTCCGTAGTGGCCAACATCCCCTACTACATCACCACGCCCCTGATCAACCTGCTGCTGTCCAGGGCCCTGCCCGTCCGGCAGCTGGCGCTGATGGTGCAGCGGGAGGTGGCGGACAAACTGCTCTCCGGACCCGGGGAGGAGGGCTGGGGTCCTCTGGCGATCCGGTGCCGGTATTACAG
Source organism: Christensenellales bacterium (assembly GCA_045226335.1). Lineage (GTDB taxonomy): Bacteria > Bacillota > Clostridia > Christensenellales > Aristaeellaceae > RUG11272. The sequence continues at coordinate 2,499 of JBGVCH010000098.1, forward strand.
TGAGCCCCGGCTGGCCATGGAAGTGCCCGCCGCCTGCTTCACCCCGCCCCCCAAGGTGGACAGCGCCTTTGTGCTGCTGCCGGTGCGGGAGACGCCCGCGGTGGCCGTTCGCTCCGAGGCGGACTTCTTCCGGGTGGTGAACGCCGCCTTCTCCCTCCGGCGCAAGACCCTGGTCAACGCCCTGTCCGCCTCCCTGCAGCTGGAGCGGGCGCAGGCGGCTGCCCTGACGGAAGCCGCGGGGCTGCCCGCCATGATCCGGGGCGAGCGCCTCTCCATCGAAGACTTTGCCCACCTGGCCGACGCCTGGACCGCCATGAAGGAGGAGACCGCCCCATGACCGCCATTGCGCGCTTTGCCCGGGTGTCGGAGGAACAGTACCGCCGGGACAGCCTGGCCTTCGGCGAAGGGCTTTCTCCGGCGGAGATCCCTGTGCCCCGCCGGGCCACGGAGGGTTCCGCCGGCTATGACTTCACCTGCCCCGTGGCGGTGACCCTGCGGCCCGGGGAGACCCGGGTGATCCCCACGGGCTTCCGGGCCTTCATTGAGCCCGGCTGGGTGCTGCTCATCTGCCCCCGGTCCTCCCTGGGCCGGAAGTACGGCATGCGGCTGGCCAACACGGTGGGGGTCATCGACAGCGACTATGTGAACGCGGAGAACGAGGGCCACATCCTGGCGGCGGTGGTGAACGGCGGCGCGGCGCCCCTGACCCTGAACCCCGGGGACCGCTTCTGCCAGGGGGTCTTCCTGCCCTTCGGCACGGCGGAGGAGGAAGCCGTCACCGCGCAGCGGCTGGGAGGCTACGGCTCCACGGGGACCTGAACGGTTTACCGCCGGCCGCGGATGTGATACAATGCAAAAAGAAAGAGGAGGTGCCGGAATGTCGAAGGATCGCGCGGTGTTTGCCTGCACGGCCTGCGGGTATGAGTCACCCCGGTGGGCCGGGCGCTGTCCCGGCTGCGGCGCCTGGAACACCATGGAGGAGGCCATCGCGGCCGTTCCCGCGGGGAAGGCGGCCGGGGCCGGGAAGCCCATCCGCCAGCGGCCCGGAACCGGCGCGGCGGCGCTGCCGGTGACGGAGATCCCGGAGGACGAGACCCTGCGGGTGTCCACCGGCATCGGGGAGCTGGACCGGGTGCTGGGCGGCGGCATTGTGGAGGGCAGCCTGATGCTCATCGGCGGCGACCCGGGCATCGGCAAGAGCACCCTGCTGCTGCAGGTCTGCGCCAACCTGTGCCGCCAAAGCCGGCGGGTGCTGTACGTCAGCGGCGAGGAGAGCGCCCGGCAGATCAAGCTCCGGGCGGCCCGGCTTGGGATTCATGAACCGAGCTTGTATGTCCTGGCGGAGAACGCCATGGACAACGTGGAGACCCGGATGCAGGAGCTCTCCCCGGACGTGATGGTCATCGACTCCATCCAAACCATGTACCGGCCGGAGCTGGCCAGCGCGCCGGGCTCCGTCAGCCAGGTCCGGGAATGCACCAGCCTGCTGCTGCGCCTGGCCAAGGAGAGCGGCACGGCGGTGTTCCTGGTGGGCCATGTGACCAAGGAGGGCGCCATCGCCGGCCCCCGGATGCTGGAGCACATGGTGGACGCGGTGCTGTACTTCGAGGGGGACCGGCAGCAGGAATACCGCCTGCTGCGGGCGGTGAAGAACCGCTTCGGCTCGGTCAACGAGCTGGGGGTCTTCCGGATGACGGACCGGGGCATGGAGGTGGTGAGCAACCCCTCCGAACAACTGCTGTCCCACCGGGCCAAGGGGGCCAGCGGGAGCGTGGTGTTCTGCGGGCTGGAGGGCAGCCGCCCGCTGCTGTGCGACGTGCAGGCCCTGACCTCCCAGAGCTGGTTCGGCACACCCCGGCGGACCGTGGAGGGCGCCGACACCGGCCGGGTCAATCTGCTGCTGGCGGTGCTGGAAAAGCGCGCCGCCCTGAAGACCTACAATCAGGACGTGTACATCAACGTGGCCGGGGGCCTTGAGCTGTCCGAGCCCGCGGCGGACCTGGCCCTGTGCATGGCCATTGCCTCCTCCCTGCGGGACGCCCCCGTAGGCGCGGAAACCGCCGTCATGGGCGAGGTGGGCCTGGCCGGCGAGGTCCGGGCCATCCCCCAGTGCGACCGCCGGGTGGCGGAGTGCGCCCGGCTGGGCTTCACCACCGTGGTGGTGCCCAGGGAGAACCTGAAGCAGATCCCGCCCCCGGAGGGCGTGAAGCTCATCGGCGTGGATACGGTGATACAGGCGGTGGCGGTGATGTTCGGAGCGGGAACGGCGGGAAGAGCGCGGGAGATGCCGGACAATGGGAAGGCATGACCCTGGGACATTGAGCTGCCTGTTCATTTCGGAATATGGCCAGTGATTCTGGCCTCTGCGAACACAGTGCCGTACATCCTGCATGGGTGAGAGAATCCGGACATGATAGAGAGCCGGGATGATCGAGGAGATGACGCATTCAGCCATGGGCGACATACGCTATAATGACGCCGTGAAAGCGATCAAAGCCGCAATTCTGCAAAGCCAGTACGATGCCGCGAAATCTGTGAATGAAAAACAACTGATGCTGTACTATTGGGTCGGTCACTATATTGCCTGCAATTCCAGAAAAGGCACCTGGGGAAAAGGCGCGATCGACACAATCAGTGAGCGCCTTCAAGCGGAATTGCCAGGTTTGAGGGGCTTTTCTGCAAGAAACCTGCGAAATATGCGTATGTTCTACGAAGCGTGGAGTCTGTCAGGTAATGACGAAGATGCGAAATTGGCAGATATGTCTGCCATCTTATCATCACGAGGAAAGCAAGCTTATCCCTTGCGATCAATACCGCTGTCATCTTTCTGTATTGGGAAATCGGCGAGACAATTTGCGAAGACGTGCTTAATCATACCAAAGCCGAATATGGAAAAAGCATTGTGGATGAAGTTTCCAGACAACTGTCCCTGGAACACGGGAAGGGATTCAACCGAACGGCTGTATTCCGGATGATCAAATTCTACCAGGAGTTTCCGGATAAAGAAAAAGTGGCGACATTGTCGCAACAATTGACTTGGTCACACTTTGTGGAATTATTATCGATTGAGGATGAACTGAAGCGAGATTTCTATGCCGCAATGTGCAGGAACGAAAACTGGACCGTTCGCACTCTGCGAGACCGCAAGAATTCCATGCTCTATGAACGAACCTCCATATCCCCAAAACCGGAGGAAACGATCCGCAATGACATCAATCAACTGATGAACAGGGACAAAATGTCATTGGATCTGTTCTATCGAGATCCTTATGTACTGGATTTTCTCGGTTTAAGAATAAGTGGTTCGCCAAATCGCAGGATTTGAGGTTCAACAGCAACACACAGGAGGTCATCCGTCATGTACACCACCGGCGTCTACTTCGGCCGTTTCCTGCCGCCGCACCGCGGCCATCTGTACCAGATCATCCAGGCGTCCACCCGGTGTGAGAAGCTGATCGTGGTGATCTCCGACAACCGGAACCAAACGGAGGAGCTCTGCCGGGCGGACGGGCTGCCGGTCATCACCTACCAGCTGCGGAAGCAGTGGCTGGCCCAGCAGGTGCAGGACATGAGCCACATCGAGGTCCGGGTGCTGGACGAGACGGACCTGCCGGTGTATCCCGACGGCTGGCCCCAGTGGGCGGCGCGGATGCGGCAGGTGGTGCCGGAGGCCATCAGCGCCTTCTTCGTGGGGGACCGGGACTACGACGAGCCCCTGCAGCACTACTTCCCGGAGAGCGCCATCGAGCTCTTCGACCCCACCCGCACCCGCTACCCTATCTCCGCCACGGAGATCCGCCGGGACATCCTGAACAACTGGCACTACATTCTCGGCCCGGCCCGGCCCTTCTTCTCGAAAAAGGTGCTGATCGCGGGCACGGAGTCCTGCGGCAAGACCACCCTGACGAAATGCCTGGCCAAGCTGTTCAACACCTCCTGGTCGGAGGAGGTGGGGCGCTACTACGCGGAGCACTACCTGGGCGGGGACGAGACCATCTACACCGACGCCGACTTCGCCCGCATGGCCTATCTGCAGGCGGAGCAGGATTTCCAGGCCATGCGCACGGCCAATAAGGTCTGCTTTTTCGACACCGACGCGGTGGTGACGGACTATTACTCCGAGCTGTACATGGGCCATCGCAACCACTTGGTGGAGGCCTTTATCGACCCGGACAAGTACGACGTGCTGCTGTACCTCTCCCCTGACGTGAAATGGGTGGCGGACGGCCAGCGCCTCAACGGCCGCCAGGAGCGCCGGGAGCAGCTGAACAGCCGCCTCATCGACATGTACACGGAGTTCGGCTTCGGGGACAAGCTGGTGGTGGTCCGCGGCGACTACACCCATCGTCTGGAGGCCGCCGTCGGCATCGTGGACGGCATGCTGCGGCTGAAGCAGAAGTAAGCGACAAAAGGAGGAACCCGCTATGGAGCGCAATCCGGGCATGGAAGAGTCCGCCGGCGGCGTGCTGGTCACCCTGCTGGAGGGCCGGCGGTATTTCGTGCTGGTGGAGGAATGCGGCAGCGGCTCCATCAGCCTGCCCAAGGGTCACCGGGAAGCCGGGGAAACGCTGGAGCAGACCGCCTTGCGGGAGATCTGGGAGGAGGCCGGCGTCCGGGCAGTCCTGATCCCAGACGCCCCGGTGCAGGTGACGGAGTACGAGATCTACGCCGGCATGCGCAAGCGCGTCACCTACTATGCCGCCACGTTCTCCGGGCAGATCCCCCACCCCCACCCCGGGGAGTCCGGAGCGGTGCGGATCTGCACGGCGGAGCAGGCGGAGCGCCAGCGCCCCAACCACCCCACCACCCTGGCCTTCATCCGCACCATCGACCGGTGGCTGGCCGAGCACCCGGAGGTCCTGGCCGACGGGGACCGCGCCTGATTTCCGCTTGTGCAACCCGTCCCGAGGTGTTATAATGGGGCGAAATATCCTGCCGGAGGTGTTTCCCTGACATGATTACGACGGTTTGTCTCAATCCGTGCTTTGACAAGACCGTGGAGGTCGATGCCATCACCCTGGGCGGCGTGAACCGTGTCCTGAGCATGCGGACGGACACCGGCGGCAAGGGCGCCAACGTGGCCATCGTGCTGGCCCGGCTGGGGGCGCAGGTGCGCTGCCTGGGACTGGCAGGCGAGGTAGGCGCGCCTCATTACGAGGCCCGGCTGAATGCGGCCGGGGTGCCCCACGGCTTTCTTTATGTGCCCGGAGAAATCCGCACCAACCTGAAGGTCATCAGCCGGGACACCGGCGAAGTGACGGAGATCAACGAGCCCGGCCCTCAGGTGAATCCGAAGCGGCTGAACGACCTGCTGCGGCTGGCTCGGGAAAACTGCGGCGGCGACGACTTCCTGGTGCTCACCGGATCCCTGCCCCCGGGCTGCCCGGAGGACACTTACGCGCAGCTGGTGAGCGCGCTGCGGGTCCCCAGCGTGGTGGACGCCTCCGGCCGAAGCCTGAAGGCCTCCCTGCAGGCCCGGCCCTTCCTGGTGAAGCCCAACAAGAAAGAGCTGGCGGACGCCCTGCAGCGCCCCGTGAAAAGCCTGAAGGACGTGCAGGACGGCGCCCGGGAGCTCATGGCCCATGGCGCGCGCAACGTGCTGGTCTCCCTGGGCGGGGACGGCGCGGTGCTGGCGGCGGAGGACCGCATGTGGTACGCCGAGGGTCTGAAGGTCAAGGTCTCCTGCACCGTGGGCGCGGGGGACGCCATGGTGGCGGGCTTTGTGGCGGGCTATGTGGCCACGGGGAATTTCACGGAGGCTTTCCGGCAGGGCGTGGCCGCCGGCACGGCGTCCGTCATGACCGACGGGACCCAGCTCATCCGCCGGGAGGACTATGACGCGCTGCTGGACAAAGTGGAGATTCGGGAAGTGTAAGGCTTGCTGGGGTTGTTTGGAAGAAACCGGGGCATCCTGACGGACGGGGTCATCGACCTGATCCCGGTGCGGGAATGGCCCGCGGACGAGGCCATGGGCTTCGGGGATGAATACACCTGGATCATCGCGCCTCACGGGAAGCGGAAAGAGATGGGCCGCATCAACCTCCGGCTGGGGGAGAGCCCCTGCGTGTACAGCTTCGGCCACATCGGCTATCACGTGGATCCCCCGTACCGGGGCCACCGGTACGCGGAACTGGCCTGCCGCCTCATCGCGCCGGTGATCCGCCGGGCGGGGAAGGCCAGCGTGGTCATCACCTGCGACCCGGACAACTGGCCCAGCCGCAAGACCTGCGAGGCCCTGGGCTGCGCGCTGGAGCGGACCATCCGGGTGCCGGGGTGGATCCGGGACTCCTGGTCCATCAGCGCGGTGAAATGCCGGTACATCTGGCGAGTCGGCGCGAATTTCGACAACTGACACGGTCCTCAGTTAAGACAACAAGTCAAGCAAGGGGATGCACCCGAAGGTCCAGGGCGATCGGAAAGCCCTGGTCGAGGCCCGCAGGCCTCGAAAGCCCTTCTTATGCGCTTAGCATTCTCAAGCAGGAACAGTACGAAAGAACGCAGAGAAGAAAAGGGAGAAAAAGATGCAGGCTGAGATCGCCGGGACGGTCATCCATTATACGCTGACCGGGGAGAGTGACCGGCGGGTGGTGCTGCTCCACGGCTGGGGCTGCTCCGGGGCGCTGATGCAGAGCGCCGCGGACGCGCTGTCCCCGGCCATGCAGGTGCTGACGGTGGACTTCCCCGGCTTCGGGGAGAGCGGCCGGCCGCCGGAGCCCTGGGGGGTGCCGGAGTACGCGGAGGCCCTGCGGGAGCTGCTGATCCGGCTGGACTTCCTGCCCTGCAGCGCGGTGGCGCACTCCTTCGGCGGGCGGGTGGCCCTGTGGCTGGGTGCCCGGTATCCGGAGATGTTCGACAAGCTGGTCCTCACCGGCGGCGCGGGCCTGAAAAAGCCCCAGACCGAGGAGGCCCGCAAACGCTCCGAGGAATTCCAGAAGAAGAAAAAGAACCTGCAGACCCTGAAGAAAATCCCCCTCATACGGGGCGCGGCGGAGCGGGCGGAGGAAAAGCTGCGGCAGAAGTACGGCTCTGCGGACTACAACGCCTTGGACGAGGAGATGCGCAAGACCTTCGTCAAGGTCATCAGCCTGGACCTGACGGACTGCCTGGAAAAGATCCAGTCCCCCACCCTGCTGGTGTGGGGCGACCGGGACACCGAGACCCCGCTGTGGATGGGGCAGAAGATGGAGAAAACCATCCCCGACGCCGGGCTGGTGGTGCTGGAGGGCGGCAGCCACTTCGCCTATCTGGAGCAGGCCGCCCGGTTCAATCCCATTGTCAAGACTTTCCTGACAGGAGCGTGAGTGTATGGCGTGGTCCGTGATCCCGGTGGCGGCCGGCCTGGCCGTGGGCTGCACCCTGGCGTCCGGGACCCTCATGCACTGGTTCCAGCTGGAGAGTTATCAGCTGCCGGGGTACTTCCGGTCCCTGCGGCGCAAGTGGAAGGAAGCGCTGCTGCCGGGGCTGATGCTGGCGCCTCTGGCGGGGGTGCTGCGGTTCGGCCTGGAGGCGGGGGCGTGGTGGCAGCGGCTGCTGGGCGGCGCGCTGCTGGCCTTCTTCGGCTGGGCCGTGGGCCGGCTGACCCGGGTGGACGGCGCCAAGAAGAAGTTCGCGGTGACGGCGCGGGTGAAGCGGCTGGGCGGCGCCATGATCCTGGTGTGCTTCCTGCTGCTCCTGCCGGGTTTCTGGAACGGCTGGCGGTGGCTTTTTCCGCTGGCGCTGCCGCTGATCCTGGCACTGTCCGCGCTGGTGATCCGGCCCGTGGAGCGCTGCATCTATGAGCTGTACTTTCAGGACGCCCGCCGGAAGCTGAAGGCCCGGCCGGACCTGGTCCGCATCGGCATCACGGGCTCCTACGGCAAGACCAGCGTGAAGTTCATCCTGAACACCATGCTGAGCGTGAAGTTTCAGGTGCTGACCACCCCCTCCAGCTTCAACACCCCCATGGGCCTGACCCGGGTGATCCGGGAGAAGCTGGACCCGGCCCATCAGATCTTCCTGGCGGAGATGGGGGCGCGGCACCGGCGGGACATCCGGGAGCTGTGCCGGCTGGTGCACCCGAACCACGGCGTGCTGGTGAGCGTGGGCCCGCAGCACCTGGACACCTTCGGCAGCATCGACGCCATCCGGGAGACCAAGTACGATCTGATCCGGGCGGTCCCGGAGGACGGCTGCCGGTTCTTCCCGGACGACGGCGCCATCTGCCGGGAGCTGTACGACCGCACGGAGGGCAAAAAACGCCTGGTGTGCACGCATCCGGAGGACGCGGCGGACGTCTGGGCGGAGGGCATCGAAGTCACGCCCCGGGGCAGTCTTTTCACGCTTTGCACCCGGACGGGACAGATCCGGTGCGAGACGAAGCTCCTGGGGGCCCACAGCATCCAGAACCTGCTGCTGGCGGCCTCGGTGTGCCTTGAATTGGGCATGAGCCTCCGGCAGGTGCAGCAGGGCATGGCGCTGGTGCAGCCCGTGGAGCACCGGCTGCAGCTCATTGAGCAGGCCGGCGGCATCACCCTCATCGACGACGCCTTCAACAGCAACCCCAGGGGCGCGGCGGCGGCGCTGGAGGTGCTGAAGGCCTTCCCGCCCCGGCGGATCATCGTCACCCCGGGCATGGTGGAGCTGGGCCCGGAGGAGGCGGCCTATAACCGCGCCTTCGGAGAACAGATGGCGGACTGCGCGGACGTCGCGATCCTGGTGGGCCCCCGGCACACCGCGCCCATCCGGGAGGGGCTGCTGTCAAAGGGCTTCCCGGAGGATCAGATCCGCACCGTGGCCAGCCTGGCCGAGGCGGCGCAGGTGATGCGGGGCATGGCGAAGCCCGGGGACACGGTGATGTTCGAGAACGACCTGCCCGACAATTACAGCGAGGCGGGCTAAGGAGGCAACCATGAGCAAGATCCAGCTGGGCGTGATCTTCGGTTCCAGGAGCTGCGAGCGGGAGGTGGCCATCATCTCCGCCGTGCAGCTGATGAACCACGCGGACCCGGAAAAGTATGACGTGATCCCGGTGTACATCGCGCCGGACGGCCGGTGGTACACCGGCAGCAGCCTGCGGGAGATCGCCTTCTACGTGGACTTCCGGCCGGAGAAGGTCCAGGAGGTCCACTTTGACCTCACCGCCGGCAGCGGTGCCCTGACGACCATCAAGCCCGGCAAGGGCCTCTTCGGCAAGCCGGAGCAGGTCATCGTGGCCCGGCTGGAGGTCTGCGTCATCGTGATGCACGGCCTCAACGGCGAGGACGGCACCCTGCAGGGCCTGCTGGAGCTGGCCAACCTGCCCTACACCTCCGCGGGGGTGGCCGGCAGCGCCATCGGCATGGACAAGATCATGATGAAGCGGTTCTTCCGGGGCTGCGGGTTCCCGGTGCTGCCGGACTGCGCCTTCACCGCCTCCGCCTTCGAGAAGGACCAGCAGGCCTGCATCGCGGAAGTCGAAAAGACCCTGGGCTATCCGGTGTACGTCAAGCCCGCCAACCTGGGCTCCTCCATCGGCGTCAGCCGGGCGGACAGCCTGCCGGAACTGCTGGACGCCTTTGCCCTGGCCTTCGAGTATGACCGCCGGGTGCTGGTGGAGAAGGGCCTGGACCGCCCCGTGGAGCTGAACTGCTCCGTTCTGGGCTGGGACGACGAGGTGGAGGCTTCCCCCATCGAGATGCCCATCTCCTCGGAGGAGACCCTGACCTTCAAGGAGAAGTACCTGTCCGGCGGCGGCACCAAGGCCAGCGGCATGGCCAGCCTGAGCCGGGTGCTGCCGGCCCCCATCCCGGACGAGCTCCGGGACCGCATCCAAGCCCTGTCCTGCGATATCTTCAGGGCCCTGGACTGCAAGGGCGTGGTGCGCATCGACTACATGTGGGATCGCAATTCCGACGAGCTGTACATCACGGAGATCAACACCATCCCCGGCTCCCTGGCCTACTACCTCTGGCAGGCGGCGGGGATGAAGTACAGCGCCCTCATCGACCGCATGGTGGCCTGCGCGAAAAAGGCCCATGAGGAGAAGAACAGCCGCACCTTCGTGTACACCTCCGACATCCTGAAAGGCGCCAAGCTGGGCGGCGCCAAGGGGAGCAAGGGAGCCAAGGGGCTGAAGGGGTAAGCCTTCTTCCAACGGAAAACAGGCTGTGAAGAACGGCATCGCAATGATGACCGGCCTTCACAGCCTTTTTGCGTCCGTGTGCTTTACTCTCCCAGGACCTCCAGCAGCATCCCGTGCAGGGTTTCCTGATCGGAGACGTTGTCCATCACGATGATGCTGACCACGTTGTTCCCGGACAGGCAGAGGTAGCCCTCCATGTTGAGGAGGCCATAGAAGCTGCCGGAGACGAAGAGGCCCGTGCGGCCGCCGATGTCGGTGGGCTGCGAGGCGATCCCGTCGTCCTCGCTGACGAGGGTGCTCAGCTCATCGGCCACGATCTGCAGCGCAGCGGCGGCGTTCTCGCCGCTCAGGGCCGGGCTTTCATAGGCGGACACCATCATGTAGCCGTCGGACAGGACGTCGGACTTGTAATAGTAGTACGTCTCGCCCTCTCCCGCTTCCTCGCGCCAGTCCGCCCAAACCGAATACGGAATGCCCAGGATCTCATGGCTCACCGGGGCGGGCGAAGCCGGGGCCTCCTCCGGGAGGGCTTCCCGCTCCCCGCTGTCCCCCGCTTCCGCGCCGAGAACCTCCAGCATCATGGCGCGAAGGGTGGCGCTGTCCTTGCTGCTGAGGCAGACCAGGGCGGCGGCCACGGCTTTCGTCCCGGAAACGCACATATAGACTTCCATCCGCAGAAACCCGTACATGGTGCCGGAGACAAAGACGCCGTCCCGGCCGCCCACGTGGGTCAGTTCCGTGACGCTGCCCTCATCCATGGTTTCCGCGACCCCCTCGGCCAGGGCGGTGAGCACCAACTCCGGCGTCTGGTCGAACCAGACCAGGCCGTCCTCGAAGGTAAAAACCAGGTTGGCGTTGAAGGGCTGCGCGGCAGCGGCGCCGCTGTACGTGCACCCATCCTCCGTCGTCTCCTCCAGCGTCCAGTCGCTCCAGACATAGAAGGTGACATCCTCGAAGGTGACGGGGATCATGGCCGCGGTGCCCGCCTCTCCAAAGGCCGCCGTGGGCAGCAGGGCCAGGCACAGGAGCACGCAGAGAAGACCGGTGGCTTTTTTCATGGTGAGACACCTCCTGGTTTATCTGAGAGAACTATGGTACACGAGCGTTGGGCCGCGCGGTCGGTTCTCCCGTTTTGGCATTATCCCAATCTACATTCCGTTCCTTACTGTTTCGCGGATCGCTCCGGCTGAGGGAGCTTGAGTTTGATCTTCTCATACAGCAGGTTGAGCAGCAGAGGGCACGCAATGCCCACAAACGTGAACGCAACCCACAGCATATGCTGATCGCCGTATAGGTGCGGACGCGCAGCCAGACAGAAAGCCGGCAGATGCCTGGTCGAGATGATGATAGCGTTGACGATTTTGAAGGAAAGAACGTGAAACAGAAGGATGCTCATGGTTCTCTTCCCGATGTACAGCATGAAACGCTTCAACGGTGACAGCTTCAGGAAATAGGACGCGGAATAGCAGAACACCCAGCCGCTCAGGGAAGCAACCAGGAACAGGAACGGGTTCGGATACGAGTTTCTTGCCAAATCAATCAGAAAATGGCCGTATACACGCAGCACAATCAGAATCCCAAGCGAAACCAGCATCGCCGGAAGGAACTGCTTCGTGCGCCAATTCGCGTACAGATTTCTGTAACGGCTCAGCAAGCTGCCGATGAAATACAGGTGGTAGTATGAAGCAACCACATTGAGCCCCATGAGATTGAGCTTTCGAAACTGAAGATAATACCCGATCCCCAAAAGGATGATGGAAATGACGGCCTGAAATGCCATGGGGTTTTTGTGCAGGCATCTTTTGACAAACCAATCGACGAGCATATACAGAATGCTGATCAAGAACAGTGTTTTGACAAACCACATGGAATTGACGAGGACGGATGTATGCCACAACATGCCATGTTCGGCAATCTCGAGAATCATCTCCTTCAGCCCCATGATATGTGAGAGTGTGCTCAGGCCCATCCTCTTGATGCTGCTTGTATACGTGAACAGTTCCGGATTGTCGGTCAGGATATTCGCATGAATCAGAAAATTGTTCAGCAGCGTGCCGACAGAGCTCCAGAAAAAATACGGAAACCATAACCTTCTGATCTTTTTCAGAATGGATCTTCCGAGATCCGCCAAAGAATCCGAGGATTCCGATTTGTATGTAAAACCGGAAGCGATCATAAAGACAGCCATGTGAAACAGGAAGATGAATTTGTACGGCGCTCCGGCATGTCCAACAACCATTAAGATGATGGCAATGCCCTTCAGAATGTCGATCTCTTCAATCCGTTTGGGTTTTATACTGGTCATTTTGTGCCCCTCGCTGTCCGATTTACCGCGCAATTCCGATGCTGCCGTCCAGTAGCTGCAAAGGGTGCGCGGTTCTGCTTTGGTTGCTCTCTCTGTTGAATTTCTTGTCAATCTGTCATCCTGCAACAGCAATCCATTTCCGATTATAAGGAAAAGGCATGGATTGTCAAGCCTTTGGCATTGCGCGCAAGACGCCGCCGATCCCCGCCCCGCAAAGAAATGGTTGAAATCTTGCGCCTGATGCGGTATCATCTGATGGAACACACTGCGGGGGAGGGAAGCGCGGATGATCAGCATCGGACTGTGCGCCGGCCTGGAGCGGGCCGGTGAGGTGAAAGCCCTGGGATTCGACTGTCTGGAGCCGCCGGTGACGGGCATTGCCGCGCTCTCGGACGCCGCCTTCGAGCGCGCGCTGGCGGACCTGCGGGAGACGGGCCTCACGGTGCGGTGCTGCAACTGCCTGTTCCCGGGGGAGCTTGCCCTCTGCGGGGATGACCTGCGGACGGACCGTGTGGCCGCGTGGCTGCAGGCGGTCCTGCCCAGGGTGAAGCGGCTGGGGGCGGAGCTGGTGGTATTCGGCTCCGGCAAGGCCCGGAGGCGGCCGAACGGCATGCCCTACGGCCGGGCTTTCCGGCAGCTGGCGCGGGTGGCGCGGCTCATCGGCGACGCCTGCGCGGCCAACGGACTGCGGATGGCCATCGAACCCCTGAACCCCGGAGAGACCAACATGATCAACACCGTGGCGGAGGGCGCCGCCCTGATGAGCGCCGCGGACCATCCCGCCGTGGGCCTGCTGGCGGACAGCTATCACATGGCCCTGAGCGGGGAGGACCCGGCGGACATCATTCGCGTGGGAGGCGTCTGGCACGTGCACGTGGCCCTGAAGGAGGGCCGACGCTGGCCCGTCGCCCCGGATCCGCTGCTCCTGCGCCTGTTCGCCGCCCTGAAGGCCACGGGCTACGCGGGCTGCGTCAGCGTCGAGGGCGTCAGCGGCGACTGGCGGGCCGACGCGGCGCGGGTTCTTCCGCTGCTCAGAAATCCGGACCCGGGGAGCGTGATGTTGTGAAGACCATCGGCGAACTGCTGCTGACCCTGCCCACATCCATGATCGCGGACGCGGCCATGCGCCTGGGGGTGGAGGCGGAAGGCAAAGACGAGCGGCCCTTCACCAAAGCGCAGTGGGCGCAGAAGACCGAGGCGGCCTTCCGCACGGCCCCCGGCATGCTCCGCACCTGCCTGGGGCTGAGCTGTGTGGAAGCGCTGGCGGACGAGGCGGACGTCAACCCTCCGCCGGCGCAGGACGAGTGGACCATCGCCATCCGGGACGCCAACGCGGACGCAGACCTGGGCGATGCGCTGCAGGAGCTGAAGCGCTTCGGCCTGGCCTGGCGCGACCGCCGCTGCTGGCATGTGCTGCCCGAGGCGGCGGCGGTGCTGGACATGACGGACGAGGACTGGGAACTGCTGGAGGCGGAGGCCTCCGTGCTGCAGATGATCGCCTCGCTGCTGAATCTGTACGGCATCGCCCCCATCGGGACGGTGCTGGGGGTGCTGGCGGACCAGGGGCCCGGGGACGAGCCGCGGACCGACCCACTGCTGGGACTGTACGTCCGCTGGAGCGGCGTCCGGGGCCTCTACCGGACGCCGGACAACGAGGTCTTCCTCCTCTCGGACCTGTGCAGCGACCCGGAGGCTCTCTGGCAGGACCAGCAGCTCTGCGCCCTCCACGGGTACAACTGGAAGATCCTGCCCCTGGACGAGATCTTCACGATCCGGGACTGCAGCGTGCCCCTGACCGGGAACACGGCTTCCCTGCTGGCGGACATGGCCTCGGAAACCGGGGTGGATCCCGGAGACCTGGCCTGGTCCCTGGAGGAAGCCCTGATCGTCCTTCAGGAGGACGGCTTTGACGAGGCGGTGGAGACGCTGATCAAGGCCATTCCGGAGGATCAGATGACCGACGGCCGGAAGTGGATCCTGCGCCGCTGTGTGGACCAGCTCCCCCTCTGGGCCGCCAAGGGCCGCACCGGGGCGGAGCTCCGGGACATGGGCGGCAGCGTGAAGCCCGGCGATCTGTGCCCCTGCGGAAGCGGCCGCACCTATGGCCGCTGTCACGGGCGGTTGAACTGAACGACCAACGCAAACGACGAAAGGACGGACAACATGAGCAAGACGGTGAGGCTGGGTTTTCTGGGCTGCGGAAACATCGGCGGCGGAGTGTGGCATCTGCTTCAGGATATGCACGACGAGATCCTGACCCGGGACGGCATTGACCTGCAGGTGACGAAAGCGCTGGTGCTGAGCATCCCGGAGGCCAGGACGGACGTGCCCCGGGAGATCCTGACGGAGAGCGCGGACGACGTGCTGACGGATCCGGCCATCGACATTGTGTGCGAGTTCATGGGCGGCGAACAGCCGGCGGCGCGCTTCATGCAGAAGGCACTGGAGAACGGCAAGTCGGTGGTGACGGCCAACAAGATGGCCCTGGCCCTCAACTGGCACCTGCTGGACGAGGCGGCCCGCAAGACCGGCGCCGGCCTGTACTACGAGGCCAGCGTGGGCGGCGTGATCCCGGTGATCCGGTCCCTCACCGTCTCCCTGGAAGCGGACCGCATCGACCGCGTCATGGGCATCGTCAACGGCACCACCAACTACATCCTCACCCGCATGACCCAGGAGGGCAGCGACTACGCCCAGGTGCTGGCGGACGCCCAGCGCCTCGGCCTGGCGGAGCCCAACCCCACCGCGGATGTGGAGGGTTATGACGCCGCCTACAAGCTGTCCATCCTCTCCTCCATCGCTTTCCACAGCCGCGTGCCCTACGGCAAGGTGTACCGGGAAGGCATCACCGGCATCACCGCCGCGGACATCGCCTTCGGCAAGGAGATGGGCTACACCCTCAAGCTGCTGGCCATCGGCAAGCGCTGCGGCGACACGGTGGAGGTGCGGGTGCATCCCACCTTCCTGCCCGACAGCCACCCCCTGGCCCGGGTGGACGGCTCCCTGAACGCCATCTTCATCCACGGCGCCTACTGCCAGGACATGATGCTCCAGGGCCGCGGCGCCGGGGACAAGCCCACCGCCAGCGCCATCTGCGGAGACATCCTGTTCGCCGCCATGGGCAATCCTCCCGCCCGGCCCTCCTTCCGCAACACGGCGGAGGCGGACCCGGCCCTGACCTTTGACGAGGACTGGCGCAGCCGTTACTTCATCCGCATGGAGGCCGAAGACCGCCCCGGCGTGCTGGCCCACGTGGCGGAGACCTTCGCGAAGGAGGGGATCTCCATCGCCTCCGTCAGCCAGAAGGGCGGCGAGAACGGCCGGGCCAACGTGGTCATCATCACCCACGAGGCCAGCGAGTGCGCCGTTCGCCGCGCCCAGCAGGCCCTGAACCGCGACATCGTCCGGGTGGCCAGCGTCATCCGGGCGGAGGGGTGATTTTTCCCTTTCGCCCCATGCAAAACCCCGGCAGAAGCTGAATGCTCCGCCGGGGTTTTGCATGGGCGGGACCTCCCGGGGTCACGGCACGGTCATTCTTTTGACAGCGATTCGATGGGATCGACGAGCGTCATCAGGGCGTCCACCGCGGGCCGCAGCAGGGCCATGGTTTCCCTGAAGTGCCGGATGTTGGCGTCCAGGTCTTTCATCTGCCGGGGGAACAGCTCCCGCTTCCGGACCCCAAAACAGATATAACCGCTGCTGTTCACGCTGATGCGGTCGATCGGGATGCTCACCAGGGCGCGGATCATGTCGGGGGTGAAGAAATCCGCCGGGCTGTCGGAGACGTACTCGGTGGCCCTGTGCGTGGAAACCAGCACGCGGGGCAGGTCCTCCAGGGCTTTCCCGGCGCGCGCCTGCCGTCTCGCGGTCCCGCGGACGCACCTGAACTCGCCCCGCCGGTCGAAGGGGCAGCGCGTGGTGAGTTCCACCAGGATGCCGATCAGGTCTACCGCCACGTGGTCGTCTCCGATCTCGTGGGTGATCCTGGCGTCGCACATTGCCACCGTCCGACGGCCGCAAACGACGCTGATGGCGTTGCGGTACGTCTCGTCACGGCCCGCGCCGTAGGGACCGGGGCCGACGTCATGGGCTTCGGCGGGTTCATACCTGAAGTCCGCGTCCGGGCCCAGGATCTCCCGCACCGCGCCGGCATAGGCGTCCTTCGCGGCGCTGCCCGCCCGGATGTACATGTCCCTGCGCGCATGCCGCGTGGCCTGCACCAGCAGAAGGCAGAGGAACACGCAGAGCCCCGCGCCCGCGGACAGGAGCGCCAGCTGCCAGACCGGCGTGCCGGAGGGGAGCGCCAGTGTCACGATGGACAAGGCCAGCGCCGGGATCAGCATCAGCCAGCCGATGGTCAGCCGGGCCGCCGTCCTCTCTTTCACCTCGGCCAGTCCGTCAAAGGCCTCCTGCGCATCCTCCGGCACCCCGCAGAGCACCAGTTCTTCCTGTTTGTCGCGCCTTCTGCCGATGGCAATGGTCAGCACGACGATGCCGACGATACAGCCGGGCAGCAGGCCCAGGCCGATGAAGCTCATGCAGAAGTCCTTGAGCCCGAAAGCCACCGGCCGGATGGCGATGCTGAAGAAGAAGACGATCAGGAAAACCGCCAGGCCGCAGCAAACCGCCCGCAGCACCAGCAGCGGCCTCAGCTGTCTCCGGAGCGTTTCATGGGTGGACCGGGCCTTGTCCGGGCCCGTCAGTTCATCGGTCTCCGGCATCGCGGGTTCACACTCCGTTCAGACAGAATGGGACAGTCTCAGTTGCTCGCGCTGTCCAGCCCCTTGTCGCCTTCAGCGGAGTCCTTCCAGAGCATGTTGTCCCGCAGCTCCTTGCCCACCAGTTCCATGGGGTGTTTCGCCAGCTGCGCCCGCTTGCTGTTGAAGAACGTCCGGCCGTTCTTGTTCTCCGCGATCCACTTCCCCGCGAAGGTCCCGTCCTGGATGTCCTTCAGCACCGCCCGCATGTTGGCTTTTACCACGTCATGGGGCAGCACGCGGGGACCGGAGACATACTCGCCAAACTCCGCCGTGTCAGAGATGGAGTAGTTCATCGCCGCCACGCCGCCCTTGTTGATCAGGTCGATGATCAGCTTCATCTCGTGGATGCACTCGAAATACGCGTTCTCCGGCGCGTACCCCGCCTCGCACAGCACCTCGAACCCGCACTGCATCAGATCCACCACGCCGCCG
>JBGVCH010000099.1:0-6902 GCA_045226335.1 Christensenellales bacterium
GGCGTCATACCCAGGTAATTCCGGAAAGAAAAGTCCAGGGGCGGCCCCACAAACTTCATCCGGTCGTCCCGGGGCGGCAGGGGGAAGCCCATCTTCTCCGCCGCGTAATCGACGCAGTTGAGGATGCCCTCATGGCTCTGGGTGAGGGTCCCGTCCAGGTCAAAGATCACACACCGCATGAATCCGATCTCCTTCTGTGCCAAAGCGCCATTCCTCCGGGGCCGCCATGAGCCGCCGCAGGATGTCCTCCGTCAGCCGTTCCCCGGGGACCGCCAGCGGAATGCCGGGGGGATACAGCCCCACGGGCTCCGCCGCGACGCGCCCGGCCGCCCTGTCCGGGGGCACCGGCTCGCTCTCCGCCATGGCCGCCTCCCGGACGGTCATCACAGTCTCCGGGATGGGCGGCAGGGGTTTCGCCGCGGGCCACATACCCGGGCCCTCATCCGCCGGCAGCAGCGCGCCCATGGCCCGGATCTCCTCCGGGGTGTCCATGGCCGTCAGGATCAGCACCGCCCGGCGCTCGTCGGCCATCTCAATATCCAGGCTCTTTCTTCTCAGATCCTCAGCCAGTTTTTCTCCGCCGCAAGGCGCATCGATCACCAGCCGGGTGGGATCAAAGGCATAACCGGTCTCGGCCCAGTTCAGGGCGGCGTCCCGGCACTTTTCCCGCAGCGCCTCCACAGCCCGGACCGTCTCTCTCAGCCGTGCCGAGCCCTCCGTCTCCATCCAGGCCCGGGCGTCATCGATGGACCGCACCAGCAGATAGCTGGGGGACGAGGACTGTTCCCGCCGCAGCAGGGTCATGGCCCGGACTTCGTCCGCCGGATCCCGCAGATGCAGCAGGGCGGACCCCGTCAGGGCCGGCAGGGTCTTGTGGGCCGACTGGGCCCAGGCGTCCGCGCCGTATTCCCCTGCGGACCGAACACCGGCCAGCCACGGAAAGTGCGCCCCGTGGGCCTCGTCCACCGCCAGTTTGATCCCCCGTTCTTTCGCTGCTTTCGCGATCCGGTCCGGGGGGATCATGCCGCCGTAGTAATCCGGCCGGGTCAGCAGCAGACACTTCGCCTCCGGATGCGCTTCCAGGGCCGCCAGCACGTCCGCCTCCGCGATGTACGCATACCCGTCCGCGGTCTGCCGGCAGGGGATCCACGCGACGCGCAGTCCGCCGAGGATGCAGCCGTTCACGGCGCTGAGGTGGGCGTTGCGGGGCAGGATCACCGTGTCTCCCTCCCGGGCCCACAGCTGCAGCATGACGTGCACCGCCGCCGTGGATCCGCCGGTGAGGAAGATCGTGCGGCCCGCGCCCGCGGCCTTCGCGTACAGCCGCTCCGCCTCCAGCACCGGGCCCCGGGGGTGCATGAGGTCATCCGTCACGGGCAGTTCCGTGGTATCCAGCGCGTACAGGTCGGCAGGCCCGAAAGGCGCGCGTCCCTTGTGTCCCGGCATATGGGCGCTCCGCCGCTTCGCGGCCTCCCGCAGCATCCGGTCTACCGGTCTGTCCGCCTTCATGGTCCTCACCTCCCCGACGGTGACAGTATAGCAAAACCGGCGTCCTTTGGCAACAAAAAGCTGAAGCCGCGGCATGGCAGCTTCAGCTTGCGAAGGATCAGGCTTCCTCGGGTTTCACCAGGGCGATGTGCAGCTCGTCCAGCTGCTTCTGCTCCACCTCGCCGGGGGCGCCCATCAGCAGGTCCTGGGCGTTCTTATTCATGGGGAAGGGAATGACCTCCCGGATGGAGTCCTCCCCCGCCAGCAGCATCACCATCCGGTCCACGCCGGGAGCGATGCCCGCGTGCGGCGGCGCGCCGTAGCAAAAGGCGTTGTACATGGCCGGGAACTTGGCTTTCACGTCCTCCTCGCCCAGGCGGACCAGTTTGAAGGCTTCGATCATGATCTCCGGGTCATGGTTCCGCACCGCGCCGGAGGACAGCTCCACGCCGTTGCACACCAGGTCGTACTGCTCCGCCATGATGGACAGGGGGTCGATCTCCCCCGCCGCGGCTTTCTGCAGTACGTCGAGGCCGCCGCTGGGCATGGAGAAGGGGTTGTGGCAGAACTCCAGCTCGCCGCTCTCCTCCCCGATCTCGTACATGGGGAAGTCCACGATCCAGCAGAAGGCGTACTGCTCCGCGTCCATGTGGCCGGGGCAGAGGGCACCCAGCTGCTTCAGCAGAACACCGGCGGTCTTCTGGGCCGCTCCAAGGCTGCCGGCGGAGAGGCCCACGAAGGTGTTGGGCTTCAGGCCCAGGGCCGCGACCGTCTTGTCCTTGCGGTCCTGCAGGAACTTCGCGATGCCGCCCACGATCTCGCCGTGCTCGTCCAGGCGGAACCAGTATGGCTTGGCGCCGGCCACCACTTCCACGTCCGCGCAGAGCTTGTCGATCTGCTTGCGGGTGGCGGTCATGTCGGAGACCACCACGGCCTTGACCCGATTGCCCTCGAAGGGCCCGAATCCGCAGCCTTCCACCAGCTGCGTCACGTCCTGCACTTCCAGGTCGATGCGCAGGTCGGGCTTGTCGGTGCCGTACTTCTCCATGGCTTCCAGGTAGGGGATCCGCTTGAAAGGCGCGCCGGAGGCCCGGTTGTACTTGCCGTACTTAGCGAAGATGGGCGGCAGCACGTCCTCACACACCGCGAACACATCCTCCTGGGACGCGAAGGCCATCTCCATGTCCAGCTGGTAGAACTCGCCGGGAGACCGGTCGCCCCGGGCGTCCTCGTCCCGGAAGCAGGGCGCGATCTGGAAATAGCGGTCGAAGCCGGAGGTCATCAGCAGCTGCTTGAACTGCTGCGGCGCCTGGGGCAGGGCGTAGAACTTGCCCGGATGCTTCCGGGCCGGCACCAGGTAGTCCCGGGCGCCCTCCGGGGAGGAGGCCGTCAGGATCGGCGTGGTGATCTCCAGGAAATCGTGGGCGATCATGGCCTCCCGCAGGGCGGCCACCACCTTGCAGCGCATGATGATGTTCTGCTTCACCTCGGGGTTGCGCAGGTCCAGGTAGCGGTACTTCAGCCGCAGGGTCTCGTCGGCCTCCCGGCTGCGGGTCACCTGGAAGGGCAGCTGGTTGTAGCGGCAGCGGCCCAACACTTCCATGGTCTCCGGCACCACTTCGATGTCGCCGGTGGGCAGCTTGGGGTTCTTGCTGTCCCGCTCCCGGACCGTGCCGGTGACGGCGACGGTGGACTCCTTGTTCAGCCCCTTGAAGGCGGCAATCATGTCCGCCGTCTCCAGCACCAGCTGGGTGGTGCCGTAGAAGTCCCGCAGGATGGCGAAGCAAAGACTGCCGCTGACTTCGCGGACGTTCTCCAGCCAGCCGCAGAGCTCAACGCGCTTCCCGGCGTCGCTCAGCCGAAGCTGGCCGCAGGTATGGGTACGATGTTGCATGAGCGTGATACCTCCTTCATATTCAGGGCCCGTCAGCCCAGGCTCTCCCGGGCGTTAAAGATCACATACAGCGCAACGGCGATCATGAAAGTGATGAACACCGCGAGGATGGCGATGCAGAGCTTCTTGACATGCCGGATGTCCCGGGCGGTACGCCGCAGCAGGAGATCCCTGAGGGCGGCCTCGTCCATGTCCTCTGGGACCAGCCGGTACCAGCGCATCTCGCCGCTGTCGAAGAGCACACCCTCCGGCAGGGCGGCATTTTGAGCCTCCAGCACCGCCAGGTCCTTCTGTTCCTCCGCGGGACAGAACACCTTCCGGAACCAGGTCCCGTCCACCAGCCTGTATCCGCAGGCCTCCGCGGCGCGGATCTTCTCTCGGTCTGTCTTCACGGCGCACCTCTCAGCCCAGCATGGCCCGCACGGCTTCCGCCGCCTCGGCCACGGGCACGGTCCTTTCCTCACGGGTGCTCATGTTCTTGAGCTTCACAGCGCCCGCGGCGGCCTCCTCGTCACCGATGGTGGCGGTGACGGCGGCGCCGGTCTTGTTGGCGTACTTGAACTGCGCCTTCAGGGAGCGCCCGCAGTGATCCATGTCTGCCCTGAGGCCCGCGGCCCGCAGCTGCTCCACCAGGGAGAAGGCCCTGATCTCGTGCTCCCCCATCCATGTGACGAACACATCGTACAGCGGCGGTTCGGGGATCTGAATGCCTTCCCCGTCCAGCAGCATCAGCACGCGCTCGATGCCCATGCCGAAGCCCACCGCCGTCAGGGGCGATCCGCCCAGCTGCTCCACCAGGTTGTCATAGCGCCCGCCGCCGCAGACCGTCAGGTTCCCCATGGGGGTCTTCGTGATCAGCTCGAACACCGTCTTGGTGTAATAGTCCAGGCCCCGGACAATGCGGCTGTCGATGGCGTAGGGGATGCCCGCCGCGTCCAGGCAGCGCTGCAGCTTCTCAAAGTGTGCCCGGCACTCGTCGCAGAGGCAGTCCAGCATGGAGGGGGCGTCCTTCACCTCCGCCTGGCAGGTGGGCACCTTGCAGTCCAGCACCCGCAGGGGATTGCGCTCGTAGCGGTTCTTGCAGTCGCCGCAGAGGCGCTCCACCTTCCCCGCCAGGAAGGTCTTCAGCTTCTCATGGTACTGGGGCCGGCAGTTGGGGCAGCCGATGGAGTTGATGTTCACCGACAGGTTCGACACGCCCAGCCCGCTCAGCAGCCGGTAGGCCAGCAGGATCAGCTCCGCGTCCGCGGTGGCGTCCGCCGCGCCGAAGCACTCCATGCCGAACTGGTGGTGCTCCCGCAGCCGGCCGGACTGGGGCGCCTCGTAGCGGAAGATCGGCGCGTTGAGGTAGTACATCTTGCAGGGCAGGGTGTCGGCGTACAGGTTGTGCTCCAGCAGCGCCCGGGCCGCGCCGGCGGTCCCCTCGGGCTTCAGCGTGATGGAACGGTCCCCCTTGTCCTTGAAGGTGTACATTTCCTTCTGCACGATGTCCGTGGTATCCCCCACGCCGCGCAGGAAAAGCTCCGTGTGCTCGAACACCGGCGTGCGCACTTCCCGATAGCCGGCCTCCGCGGCCGCTTTGCGCATCTTGGCCTCAAGGTACTGCCAGCGGTAGCTCTCCGACGGCAGCACGTCCCGGGTGCCTCTGGGTGCCTGGGTCAGCATATCGCATCCTCCTTCGCCTGTGATCCCCTCACAGAATGTATTTTCTCAGGTCGGCGGGCTTGTTTTCGCCGCTCAGGTGATCCCGGACGTAATCGCCGTTGATCTTCAGCTCAAAGGGCGGCATGTTCTCGTCCCCCGCGTTGAAGGAAATGTCCTCCAGCAGCTGCTCGAACACCGCGTGGAGCCTCCGGGCGCCGATGTCCTCGGCGGCCTCGTTGGCGTTCCAGGCCGCCTCCGCGATGGCCTCGATGGCGGAATCCTCAAACTCCAGCATGACCTTGTCCACCGCCAGCAGCGCCTTGTACTGCCGGGTCAGGGCGTTGTCGGGCTGGGTCAGGATCCTGCGGAAATCCTCCCGGGTCAGGCTGTTCAGGTGCACATGCACCGGGAACCGGCCCTGGAGCTCCGGGATCAGGTCGCTGACCTTGGCCACGTGAAAGGCGCCGGCGCCGATGAACAGCATGTAATCCGTCTTCACCGGGCCGTACTTGGTGTTCACCGTGGACCCCTCGACGATGGGCAGGATGTCCCGCTGCACGCCCTCCCGGCTCACGTCCGGGCCGTAGCCGCTCCGGGGTCCGGCGATCTTGTCGATCTCGTCGATGAACACGATGCCGTGCTGTTCCGCCCGGCGGATGGCCTCCTCCTGCACCGCGTCCGCGTCGATGAGCTTGTCGCTCTCCTCGGCCTCCAGGATCCGCCTGGCCTCGCTGACCTTCACCTTGCGGATCTTGGTGCGCTTGGGCATCATGCCGCCCATCATGTCGCCGAGGTTGATGGCGGCGCCGCCCACCTCCAGCTGAGGCGCGGCCTCCTCCACCTCGACCTCGATTTCCCGGTCCTCCAGTTCGCCCCGCATCAGCTGCTGGCGGACGTCCTCCCGGCGTCCCTTCAGCTCCTGCTGCTCCTCCGCGGAAGGCTCGCTCTCCGCGGACTTGCGGCCCAGGAGAAAGTCCAGGGACATGCCGCTGCTCTTCTTCTTGTTCTGGGGCGACACCAGCAGGCTCACCAGCCGGTCCTCCGCCAGCACTTTGGCCCGGGGCTCCACGCGCCTGGCGTGCTCGTCCCGCACCATGCGGATGGCGTTCTCCACCAAGTCCCGCACGATGGAATCCACGTCCCGGCCCACATAGCCGACTTCCGTGAACTTCGTGGCCTCCACCTTGACAAACGGCGCGGAGGCCAGCTTGGCCAGCCGGCGGGCGATCTCGGTCTTGCCCACGCCGGTGGGGCCGATCATCAGGATGTTCTTGGGGCTGATCTCATCCCGCATGGGTTCTTCCACCCGGGAGCGGCGATAACGGTTCCGCAGGGCGATGGCCACCATCTTCTTGGCTTCGTCCTGGCCGATGATGTAGCGGTCCAGTTCGCGGACGATCTGCCGCGGCGTCAGTTCAGACATGGCTCTCCCCCTCTCACACGTCTTCGACGATGACGTTGTCGTTGGTGTACACGCAGATGGAGGCCGCCACGTGCAGGGCCTTCTCCGCGATCTCGTGGGCGGACAGGTCGGTGTTCTCCACCAGGGCCCGGGCCGCCGCCAGGGCATAGTTGCCGCCGGAGCCGATGGCCACCACGCCGCCGTCGGGATCGATGACCTCGCCGGTGCCGCTGAGCATCAGCAGGCTGTCCTTGTCCGCCACGATCATCAGGCTCTCCAGCTGGCGCATGGTCTGATCCCCGCGCCACATCTGGGCCAGGGCCACCGCGGCCCGCTCCAGGTTGCCGCCGCACTGGGTCAGCTTCTCCTCAAACTTGTCGCACAGGGCGAAGGCGTCCGACACGGAGCCGGCAAAGCCCACCACCACTTTGCCGTCGTAGAGCCGGCGAACCTTGCGGGCGGTGGACTTGAAGA
>JBGVCH010000100.1:0-10311 GCA_045226335.1 Christensenellales bacterium
ATACTCGAAGGCGTATGCCCTGGCCAAAGACATCAAGGAGAGCGAGGAATACCAAACCTACCACGGCCTGAAGGAGAGCGTCATGGCGGACGAGACCACCGCCGCCCTGATCCGGGAATACCGGAAGCTCGCCGTCTCCCTGCAGATGGCCGCCGTCAGCGGACAGCAGGCGGACAGCGAGGACATGCAGCGGTTCTCCGGCATCTCGGCCCTGCTCTTCGCCAACCCGGAGGTGTCCCAGTACCTCCTGGCGGAGATGCGGCTGCAGCAGGCCATGGCGGACATCTTCCGGATCCTCACCGAGGCGGCGGACATCGACATGGGGCTGCCGGTGGCGGAGGGCTGAGCCCCCGCGCCCGTCCCAGACCATTCACCGACGGCAAAAAGAAAAAAGGAAAGAAGAGAAAGAAATGAGCGCATCGATCCATGTGGATGCCCGGCGGCCGGGCGCGACCATCAACCGCAACATTTACGGCCATTTCTCCGAACACCTGGGGCGCTGCATCTACGGCGGCCTCTTCGTGGGCCGGGATTCCCCCATCCCCAACGTCAACGGCATGCGCACCGATGTGGTGGAAGCGCTGAAGAAGCTGCAGGTGCCGGTGCTGCGCTGGCCCGGCGGCTGCTTCGCCGACGAGTATCACTGGCGGGACGGCATCGGCCCTCAGGAGAACCGCCGGCGCATGGTGAACACCAACTGGGGCGGCGTGGTGGAGGACAACAGCTTCGGCACCCATGAGTTCCTGGAGCTGTGCCGGCAGATCGGCTGCGAACCGTACATCACCGCCAACGTGGGCTCCGGCAGTGTCCGGGAAATGGCGGAGTGGGTGGAATACCTGAACTCCGACGGAGACTCTACCGTGGCGAAGGAGCGCTGGGCCAACGGGCACCGGGAGCCCTTCCACGTGCGCCTCTGGGGCGTGGGGAACGAGAGCTGGGGCTGCGGCGGCAACATGACGGCGGAGTATTACGCCGACCAGTACAAGCAGTACCAGACCTTCTGCCGCACCTACGGCAAGGACCGGCTGTACCGGATCGCCTGCGGCCCCAGCGGCGACGACACCGCCTGGACCGAGACCCTGATGAAGAAGGCGGCCTCCTGCCTGGACGCCCTGACCATGCACTACTACACCATCCCCCACGGGGACTGGAACAACAAGGGCCAGGCCACGGAGTTCGACCAGGAGACATACGACTCCACCATCAAAAACGCCGACTGGATCGGCCGCGTCATGGACGCGCACCTGGCCGTCATGGACCGCTTTGACCCGGACCGCCGGGTGGGCCTCATCATCGACGAGTGGGGCACCTGGTACAACGTGGAGCCCGGCACCAACCCCGGCTTCCTCTACCAGCAGAACACCATGCGGGACGCCATGGTGGCCGCCCTGACCCTGAACATCTTCAACACCCGGGCCGGCCGCCTGGTGATGGCCAACATCGCCCAGATCGTCAACGTGCTGCAGTCGGTGGTCCTCACCGACGGGGATCGGATGCTGCTGACCCCCACCTACCACGTCTTCGACCTGTACCGGCCCCACATGGACGCGCAGCTGCTGGAGAGCGCCGTCTTCTCCGACGCCATGGAAAACGGCGTGAAGCAGATCAGCGCCTCCGCCTCCGTGAAGGACGGCGCCGTCACCGTCACCGCCGCCAACCTGGACAGCCGGAAGCCCGCGGAGGTGCTGCTGAGCGTCGAAGGCTGCGAGGGCAAGGCCGTCAGCGCCCGGATCCTGACCGGGGAAGTCCACGCTTTCAACGACTTCGACACCCCGGACAACGTCAAACCCGTGCCCTTCACCGACTTCCGGCAGACGGAGCGCGGCCTGGTGCTGAACCTGCCCGCCTGCTCCGTGGCCGCCGTCACCTTCCGTGACTGACCGCAAGCCCTGCCGCTGCCTGCTGGACCGGAACCACCCGGACCTGGCCCGGACGGTGGCGGAGTACATTGCGAGCCTGCCGGAGGAGACCCTGGCGGCCCCGGAGGTCCGGAAGGAGAGAATCGCGGTCTGCCTGCGGTGCCCCTGGCTGACGGACGGCACCTGCGCCCGCTGCGGCTGCTACGCCGAAGCCCGCACTGCCAAAGCCCGCCAGCGCTGCCCCGACACTCCGCCCCGTTGGAGGTGATTCCATGCGCGATCCCGATCGGCTGTACACCTACCGCTCCTCCCATCAGGAACGGGAGTACGGCCTGTACTGGTATTCCGGTCTGTGGCGTTTTCTGCGGCCCGTGCTGGTGGGCCTGGCGGTGATCGCCATGGTCACCGGCGTTTGCGCCGCGGTGTGGAACCGGATCTACCGGCGGTACGCCGCACCCGTGGATCCTTCCGACAGCCGGGTCGTGGTCTTCCAGGTGGAGACCGGCTCCAGCCTGACCCGGGTGGCCCGGAACCTGGAGGAGGCCGGCCTGATCCGCTCCTCCACCGTCTTCAAGTATTACAGCGATTTCGCCGGCCTGGGCCAGAAACTGCAGTCCGGCACCTACTATTTCAGCCCCGACATGGAGATGACCGCCATCGCGGAAGCCCTGACCATGGGCGACGGCGTCCCCATCGTGCGGGACATCACCCTGATCCCAGGCTGGACGGTGGAGGATTTCGCCCACAGCCTGGAGGAGCGCGGGGTCATCGAGTCGGCGGCCATCTTCCTGGAGAAATGCAGGACCGGCGCGGACTACAAGGAATACACCGCCGTGGCGGACATCAGGAACGCCTCCGTCCGCAAGTACGCCCTGGAGGGCTACCTGGCCCCGGACACCTACGAGTTTTACCTGGACGCCACGGAGGACGACATCATCCGCCGCCTCCTGAGCCAGACCGACAAGCTCTTCACCGAGGAGTGGCTGCAGCGGGCGGACCAGCTGGGCCTGAGCGTGGATCAGGTGCTGACCATGGCCTCCCTGATCGAGAAGGAGGCCAAGACCCGGGACTTCGCGAAGGTCTCCGCCGTCTTCCACAACCGCCTGGACGAGGGCATCCCCCTGCAGAGCGACGTGACGATCCACTACATCACCGGCGTCCGAAAGATGTCCCTCACCGACGCGGACCTGGCCGTCAGCAGTCCCTACAACACCTACACCAACCGGGGCCTGCCCCCCGGACCCATCTGCAATCCCTCCGCGGCGGCCATCCAGGCGGCCCTGTACCCGGACGAGACCTTCCGCGCCCAGAAATACCTGTACTTCTGCGCCAAGGATCCCTCCAGCGGCGAGCTGGACTTCTCCAGGACCCTGGCGGAGCACGAGCAGAAGGTGGCGGTGTACGCCCCCCTGTGGAAAGCCCGGGATGAGGAGATGGGCATTCAATGAACAAACCTGAGCTGCTGGCCCCGGCGGGCACCATGGATGCCCTCCGGGCCGCGCTGCACTTCGGGGCCGACGCGGTCTACGGCGGGATGGAGCGGTTCGGTCTCCGGGCTTTCGCGGGGAATTTCGGCGAGGACGCCCTGCGGGAAGCCGTCGGCCTGTGCCACGGCATGGGCCGGCGTTTCTATGTCACCATGAACGTCTTCCCCTGGGACGACGAGCTGGAGGATTTCGCGGAGGCCGGCCGTTTCGCGCTGGAGGCCGGGGTGGACGCCGCCATCGTGTCGGACCTGGGGGCCATCTGCACCCTGCGGGAGCGGGTGCCGGAGCTCCCCATCCACGTCAGCACCCAGGCCAGCACCGTCAACAGCGCCGCGGTCCGGCAGTATCACCGCATGGGCTGCCGCCGGGTGATCCTGGCCCGGGAGATGCGCCTGAGCCGCATCGCCGCTATGCGGAAAGCGATCCCGGCGGACATGGAGCTGGAGACCTTCGTCCACGGGGCCAGCTGCGTGGCCTGGAGCGGCCGCTGCCTGCTGTCCGCCGCCCTGACGGGCCGCAGCGGCAACCGGGGCACCTGCGCCCAGCCCTGCCGCTGGCAGTATCACGTGGTGGAAGAGAAGCGCCCGGGAGAATACCTTCCCGTCGCGGAAGACGACCGGGGCACCTACCTCTTCTCCGCCCGGGATCTGAACCTGATGCCCCTGCTGCCGGAGCTCTGCGCGGCGGGGGTCTCGAGCCTGAAGATCGAAGGGCGCATGAAGACGGAGTACTACGTGGCGGTGACGGTGGGCGCCTACCGCCGGGCCCTGGACCTGCTGGCGCGGAGTGAGGCCGCCTTCCGGGAGGCCCTGCCCGCCCTGACGGAGGAGCTGCGGGCGGCCAGCCACCGGGTCTCCGACACGGGCTTTCTGCTGGAGGATCCGCCGGAGCCCGCGGGCGCGGAGGGCTTCTCCCAGACCCGGGAGTACGTCGCCCGGGCCCTTTCCGACGCCCCTCCCGGCGAAGAGGCGGACTTTCTGCTGAAAAACCGCTTTCACCGCGGCGATCCCCTGGAGCTCATGACCCCGGAGGGTGTCATCGCCTTCGCCGCCCCGGACTTCCTGCTGCCCCGCACCGGGGAGCGCCTGGAGACCCACGGCATCGCCGGGGACGTGATCCGCATGGCGCTTCCCTGTGCCGTCCGGGCCGGGGACATGCTGCGAGGGCCTGTCCGCAACCACAGAGAGGGATGATCACACCGCCATGCAACCGTCTCCGCGGACCTTCCGGTCCGAAACCGTTTCATTCCTGAAGGGCTGTGTGGACCATCCCCGGCTGGGCCGCCGGATCGCCATCGTGCTGGTCAGCGTCGTGATGATGGGCCTGTGCGTCATGGTGTTCAACGCCCTGGGAGTGGGCACGGACCCCTTCGCCTGCTTCTGCTACGGCATGTCGGCGAAGCTGGGGATGAGCCTTGGCACCTTTGAGGCCATCTTCAACACCGCCCTGATCCTGATCATCTTTTTCATCGACCGGCGGCAGTTCGGCCTGGGAAGCCTGGCCAACATGTTCCTGGTGGGCTTCTCCTGCGATTTCTTCACCTGGCTGCTGAAGGACACGGTGCCGGTGCGCCCGGATCCCGTGACGCAGCTGATCTGGTTCGTCCCCTTCGCCGCGCTGTTTCTCATCTCTGTGGCCGCGTACATCGTGGCCGGGCTGGGCACCTCGCCCTACGACAGCGCCCCCAACATCCTCCACGCCAAACTGGTGCGCCCGCGCCGGCCGGGACTGCCCTTCCGGGTGACCCGCATCGCCTGGGACTGCGCCTTCGCCCTGCTGGGCCTGGCCATCGGCGGGTCCTTCGGCTGGATGACCGTCCTGTGCGGCCTCGGCCTGGGACCGGTCATCGACTGGATGGCCGGCGTGATGAAAGGCATCATCGACTGACACCGGACGGTTTTCCCCGCCCTCAAGGAAGGAGACCCCCTATGGCCAAACCCATCAAGCCCGTCAAGCTCCCCGAGAGCCGGGACGAGGCGTTTGTCCGCGACACCTACCGCCTGCTGCTGGGCCGCGAGCCCGACGAGGGCGGCGTTCAGGCCCACCTGCACGCCATGGCCCACGGCGTCAGCCGCGAGCGGCTGTTCTTTGAGGTGCGGGTCTCGCCGGAGGGCTGCCGGAAGGCGGTGCCGGTGGAGGATCTGCGCATCGGCAGCATCAGGGCCCGGGACCTGCTGGCCCTGGACGGCGTTTGCTTTGCCGACGGCCTGTACCTGGCCCTGCTGGGGCGCACCCCCGGGGATGAGGAGCTGAGCGCGGTCCTGAAGGCCCTCTCCCAGGGCACCCCCCGGGAGAGCCTCGCCGGGGCGGTGGCGGAGTCGAAGGAAGCCCGGGAGGTGGGCACCGTCCTCACCGGCCTGCGCAGGACCCAGGCGTCCCGCAAGGCCAAGGGCGCGCTGGGCCGCGTCCCGGTGGCGGGGGGCCTGGTCCGGATGCTGGACGGCCGGGGCGGCGGCGCCGCCAGGAACAGCGTCAGCCAGGTCCAGCTGGACACCCTGACCCGCCGGATCCGGCTGCTGGAGGAGGACGACCGCGTCCGGGCGCTGACCCTGGAAGTGGAACAGCTCCGGGGCGAGGTGCAGGCGCTGGCGCTGCAGCTGGAGCGGCGGGACAGCCTGGCGGACTGCGCCGCTTTCCGGCAGTTCGCGGAGGCCCGGCGGGGCAGCCGGGAGGAAGTTCTGGCCCGGCTGGCGCTGTACGACGGCGTCATCGACCGGGTGCGGGCCGGAAGCGAAGGCGAACTCAGCGCCGTGGATCTGGGCTGCGGGCGGGGCGAGTGGCTGGAAAAGCTGGCCGGCCTGGGGATCTCCGGCCTGGGAGTGGACATCGACGGCGACGCGCTGCGGGCCTGTGAGGACCGCGGGCTGCTCACCGTCCGGGCCGACCTGCGGACCTGGCTGCGGGACTGCGCCAGCGAGTCCGCGGACCTGATCACCCTGTTCCGGGTGGCGGAGTACCTGCCGGCGGGAACGCTGGCGGAAGCGCTCTCGGAGTGCGCCCGCGCCCTCCGGCCCGGCGGCGCGCTGATCGTCGAGACCCTGAACCCGGAGAACCCGGCGGTGGCGGCGGGCGGCTTTGCCCTGGATCCCACCCGGAAGACGCCGCTGCCCCCCGCGCTGCTGGAAGCCCTCGTCCGGGGGTCGGGCTTCGCGGAGACGGCGCTCCTGCCCCCCGGGACGGACGCGGAGGTCTACGCGGTGGTCGCCTTCAGGCAGGCCTGACGGGGGTGCGGCATGAGAATCCTGATCTGCAACGAGCGATTCCTGTTCCGCTTCGGCGTGGACCGCTGCCTGCTGATGCTGGGCCAACGCTGGCGGGAGGCGGGCCACGAGGTCGTCATGATGGGCAACCGGCTGGACCCGGCGGCGGTGGACAAGTCGTCGGACCGCTTTCTGCCCGTCCCGGAAGCGCCGGACTACATTCAGGGGAACGCCTTTACCCTGGCGTATCTCCGGAAGCACTGGGCCGAATGGTTCACCCCGGAGACGGCGCCGGACGTGGCGCTGATCGCGGGGTGGCCGTTTTACGCCTGCATCGGGTTCCTGCGGGAGCGCTGCGGCGCCGCCGTGGTCCAGGACTACGGCGGGGTGCCCACCGACGGCATGAACGAAAACCTCCGGGCCATTCAGCGGGAGCTGCGCCGCCTCCGCGCGGAGCACTTCCCCAGGGCCAGCCGCATCATCGCCATCAGCCGCTTCCTGGAGGAGACCCAGAGCCGGCCCGACGCCGCCGGCCAGGTGCCCACGTCCTTCGTGCACTGCGGCGTGGACCACATCGCCGAAAGCCTCTGGTCCGGGAAGGAGCTGGACCTGGCGGAGAACGACGTGCTGGCCCGGATCCGGGACTTCAAAGCCGCCGGAGAGCGCATCCTGTTCCAGCCCGGCCGCTGGGAGGCCGGCAACTACAAGAACTCCGCCGCCGGCATTGCCCTGTCGGAGCGGCTGACCCGGGAGGGCATCCCCCACCGGATCCTGGTGCTGGCGGACCGGGCCGACCTGCCCCCGGAGGCGTCGGACCGCTTTTTCGGCCTGGGGTTTGTGGACGACGAAACCATGCGGGCCGCCATGCGGCTGTCGGACGCGGGCATCTCCCCCACCCTCTGGGAGGGCTTCGACCTGCCCCTGGGGGAGATGCAGTATCTGGACCGGCCCATGTTCGTGCTGAACGTCGGCGCGCACCCGGAAGTGGTCTGCGACCCGTTTTTTCTCTGCGCGGACATGGAGGAGATGGCGGACAAAGTCGTGCGCTTCCTGCGGGAGGGCCTGCCCTTCGGGGAGGAAGCTTTCCGTGCGCGGTGCGAGGCGTTCCGGCAGGCTTTCACCTGGCAGCGGGCCGCGGACAGCCTCCTGGCGGCGTTCCGCGGCGCAATTCTCGAGGAGACCGTGCTGCTGGCGGACGTGACCTACGCCTGCCACGACACCGCCAACAACGGCGTCATGCGGGTGACCCGGAAGCTCAACCGCTTCCTGCAGGAGCGGGTCCACACGATCTTTGTCCTCTGGGACAGCACCCTGAACGCCTATGTCCTGCCCACCGGCGAGGAAGTGGAGACCCTCTGCGCCTTCACGGGGCCGGACGCGGACCGCGTCACCTGCCGCTCTCCCGAGACCGGGCCCAGGGTCCTGCTGAGCGACCTGCTGCTGACTCTGCCCGGAAAGCGGCGGATCCTGCTGTGGATCGAGACCGCCCGGGGGGACGTCATGCGGCAGGCCCTGCCCTGGCTCCACGACCACCGGGTGGCGGCGGCGGCGGTTTTCCACGACGCCATCCCCGTGCTGCGGCCGGAGCTGTGCAGCCCGGAGGTTTGCGCGAACCACGGCGACTATATGGAGGCCCTGGCGGACTGCCACCTGGTGCTGCCCACCGCGGACCACAACGGGGAGGACCTGGCCGCCTTCTGGCGGGAGCGGGGCCTGACGCCACGGGCCGTGATCCGAACGGCCGCGCTGGCCGCCGAGATGGACGGCATCCCCCGGGTCACGGAGGCCGCGCCCGTCCATGACCCTGAGAAGGTCCGGGTCCTCTTCGTCTCCACCCTGGAGCCCCGGAAGAACCACGTCCGCTTCCTGAAGGCGGTGGGCCTGATGCTCCGGGATCACCCGGAACTGGCGGACCGGACAATGTTCCGCCTGGTGGGCAAGCGCTACGCCGGCGCGGAGGAGATCACCGGCTTCGTGGAGCGCTTCTGCGGAGAGCACCCCAACGTCCGGTGGCTGGGGGTGGTGGACGACGACACCCTGCGGGCGGAGTACACCGCCTGCGACTTCACGGCCTACCCCTCGGAGATCGAGGGCTTCGGCATGCCCATCATCGAGAGCCTCTGGTCCGGCAAGCCCTGCATGTGCAGCGACACCGGGAGCATCGGGGAGCTGGCGGCTGCCGGGGGCTGTCTCACGGTGAACGTCCTGGATGAGCGCGCCATGGCGGAGGCCCTGTACCGCCTCGTCACCGATCCGGCGCTGCGCCTGCGCCTGCAAAGGGAGGCGGTCACCCGCCCCATCACCACCTGGCGGGAATACGCCGACGACGTGGCCTCCGCCCTGGCGGACTGCTCCGTCCACTTCCCCGGCGACGGGGACCCCCGGCTGCCCCGGGAGGTGATCGACACCCTCCGGCAGGTTTTCGACGGCTGGACCGGCCGCCGGGTCATGGTGGCCAGCAACTTCTATCCCCCGGCCTTCGTGGGCGGGGCGGAGCTCATCGCCCACCAGCAGCTGAAAACCCTGCTGGCGGACGGCCTCGCCCGGGGCGTGGCCTTTTCCCTGGATGTCAGCGAGACCCGCCCGGAGGGCAGCGTCACCCTCGAAACCCTGGACGGCGTGCCGGTGGTGCGCGTCGCCATGCCCCCGGAGGTCTACGCCCCGGACGGCGTCCACTTCTTCCATCCCGTGATCAACCGCGTCTTCCGGGCCCTGTGCGACCTGGTGAACCCCGGCGTCCTCCACTGCCACAACATGGTGGGCCTGTCCATGGGCATCGCAGACCTGGCCCGGGACGCGGGGGCCAAAGTCTTCTACACCCTCCACGACACCTGGGGGGTGTGCATCAAGGCCACCATGCTCACCGACGACGGGCAGCCGTGCCGGGACTTCTTCGCCTGCCGCCGGTGCCGGGAGAACCTGACCCTGGACGGCATCCGCATCCCCACGGGGGTGCGCCGGGGCTATCTGCGGCGGTGCTTCGAGAAGGCCGACGCCCTGATCTCCCCCAGCCGTTTCCTGGCGGACCTCTACCGCCGCGGCGGGTTCGACACGCACCGGCTGCACGTCCTCCGGAACGGCATCGACACCGCGGCTTTCGCAGACTGTGAGCCGACGCCCTCCCCGCAGGTCCGGGTGACCTTCGCGGGCTATTTCGGCCGCCACAAGGGCCTGGACGTGCTGATCCGGGCGGCAGCCTGGCTGAACCGGCCGGACCTGGTCATCCGGCTGGCGGGCAGCGGCGCGGAGGAAAAGCACCTGCGGGAGCTGGCGGCGGAGCTGGGCATCGACGACCGCCTGTGTTTCCTGGGCCGGCTGGACAACCGGGAGATCCTCCGGGCCTACCGGGAGACGGACATCTACTGCCTGCCCTCCGTCTGCCCGGAAAACCAGCCTGTCAGCATCACCGAGGCCATGGCCTGCGGTCTCCCCGTGGTGGCCTCCGACCTGGGGGGCTGCCCGGAGCTGGTGGCGGACGGGGAGACGGGCTTCCTCTTCCCCGCGGGGGACGACGAGGCCCTGGCGGATCGCCTGGCCCGGCTGGCGGACGATCCCGATCTGCGCCGCCGCATGGGCGAGGCCGGAAAGCGGCGCATCGCCGCGGCGGACCTCCACCTGCAGGCGGCGGAACTGGCGGAGCTGTACGACCGCGTTCCCTCCGCCCCGCCCCGGGTCAGCAAGCCGGTGATCCTGGTGAAAGGCCGCGTGCTGCCGCCCCGGGTAGACCAGGTCACCCGCTGCGACGTGCTGCTGTGGGACTGGGTG
>JBGVCH010000101.1:0-11092 GCA_045226335.1 Christensenellales bacterium
CGGCGCCTGGGACTTCGAGGGGGCCGAGCTGATTTATGACGACGACGACCGCGGCCGACTTCCCGGTCAGCAGCGCGGCGCCGTCCAGCCGGGCTACAAGGAGCGTCAGATCACCCTGGAGACCTTCGACGAAGACTACGGCGAGGGATATGTGCTGCTTCAGCTCCTGGCCCTGCAGGGAAACGCGGTCACCGTGGTGGGTTCCACCGTGCTGTGCATCCCGCCGGCGGAGGCCGACCCCGCCCTGTCCGTCACGGCCCCGGCCTCCTTCTGCCCCGACCTCGGGGAAGAGTGCACCCTGATCGTGGCCCACGCCGTGCCCTGCGAGCTCACCGTCTCCGTGACGGACGCCGACGGCCGGCTGGTCCGCCGGCTGGCCGCCCGGGATCCCTCCCGGCCGGAGCAGCTGGTGCCCACTGCCTCCTCCTTCACCTGGAGCGGCCGCCTCACCGACGGCACCTTTGCCCCCGCCGGGACCTACACCCTGCGGGTGAGCGCCGTGGTGGGCGACACGCTGTGGCGCGCCGACGACACGGAAGTGACCCTGAAGGAATGGGAGCCGCCCGTCCTGCCGCTGTACTACCTGTATCTTCGCCCATTGCCCGGCTTTATCCGGCCGGAACTTCTCCGATGAGAGGCTGATCCCATGAACATGAAATCCCGATCCCTGCACAACCTGCTGCGCCTGCTGGTGACCGCCCTGGGCGCAGGTCTGGGCGCCGCCCTGGTGGCCGGAGCCCTCTCCCTGATCCGCGCCGCCAGCCCCACCTTCTCCCTGCCGCCGCTGGACGTGGCCCTGACCTATGTGGCCGTCTGCGCGCTGGGCGCGGCGATCCTCTTTATCTTTTCCGAGCGGATCGTGAACTGGATGGCCCGGCTGTTCTCCGCCACGGTGCAGAAGGTGGACAGCATCCCCGCCAGCCGGCTGATGCCCGCGGTCTTCGGCCTGCTGATCGGCCTGGTGATCGCCGCCCTGATCTCCGTGATTTACAGCCGCATGGGCAACTCCATCTTCACCACCGTGGTCACCGCCATCACCTACATCACCATGGGTTTGCTGGGCTACACCATCGGGTACCGCCGTTCCGCGGACGTGAACCGGCAGTTCAGCCGGACGTTCCGCTCCGGCGGCAAAAAGCTCCGGGGCAAGCGGAAGCAGAAAGCCCCCGCCGCCCCGGTGAAGCTCATCGACACCTCCGCCCTGATCGACGGCCGCGTGGCGGATGTCAGCGCCTGCGGTTTCCTGGACGGTGTGCTGGTGGTCCCCGGCTTTGTGGTGGACGAGCTGAAGACGGTGGCCGAGTCCCCTGATCCGGTCCGCCGGGCCAAGGGAAAGCGTGGCATAGAGATCCTGGAGCAGCTTCAAAAGACCCGGGGAGAGTTCTTCCGGAACGACAACACCGACTACGAGGACACGGACGACGCGGACGTGAAGCTGCTCCGGCTGGCCCGGGACAACGACGCCGCCGTCATCACCGGCGACTACAGCCTGAACCGCGCGGCCCAGGTCAGCGGGATCCGGGTGCTCTCCATCGACTCCCTGGCCTCCGCCCTCCGCCCCGCGCTGGTGGCCGGGGAAACCGTCGCCATCGAGATCGTCAAGGAAGGCCGCGAGGCCAGCCAGGGTGTCGGTTACCTGCCCGACGGCACCATGGTGGTGGTGGACGGCGGCCGGAACCATGTTGGCGAAAGCCTTCAGGCCCAGGTGACCAGTGTGCTGCAGACCAACGCCGGGCGCATGATATTCGCCAGGGCAGTCACGGAGGGTTGAGAATGCGCTGTGTGATCCAGAAAGTCACGGAAGCCAACGTCACCGTCGGGGACGAGACCGTCGGCGCCATCGGGAAGGGCTTCATGGTGCTCATCGGCGTGTCCGTGGAGGACACGGAGGCCGACGTCCGCTACATGGCCGAGAAGGTGCCCAATCTCCGAATCTTCGAGGATGAGGCCGGCAAGCTGAACCGGTCCCTGCTGGACGCAGGCGGCGCGATCCTGGCCGTGAGCCAGTTCACCCTGTACGGGGACACCCGGGGGCAGCGCCGCCCCGGATTCACCAGGGCCGCCCGGCCCGAGCAGGCCGAAGCCCTGTACACCCGGCTGGTGGAAATCTGGCGCGGGAAGGGCATTCGCGTGGAGACCGGCCGTTTCCGCACGGAAATGCAGGTGCGCCTGGTGAACGACGGCCCCTGCACCATTTTGATGGATTCCGAGAAGACCATCTGACGGAGGAAACCATGGCCGAGGACGCGCTGGCCCGGTGCCGGGCCCTGCTGGCAGACCTTACGCCGCTTAATACGGACTGCGGTCTGTTTTGCGGCGCGGCCTGCTGTACATCCGTGCCCGGCGAGGAAACCGGCATGCTGCTCTTCCCCGGGGAGGAAGCTCTCGCCGCGATGGAGCCCGGCTGGACCGTGCGGGACACGGAGGCCGGCCGGCTGCTGATCTGCAGCGGGTGCTGCAGCCGGGAGAACCGTCCGCTGGCCTGCAGGCTTTTCCCGCTTCTGCCCCTGATCCGGGACGGCGGGATCAAAGTCGCGATGGACGCCCGGGCCAGAGCGGTGTGCCCCCTGGCCGCCGACGGGGTGCAGGGATGCCGGCCGGACTTTGTCGAAGCCGTCCGGCAGTGCGGAAAGATCCTTTATGATGACCCGGACCGGCGGGAATTCCTGCTCGCCCTGACCCGTTCCCATGACGCCCTTCGGGCGTTGCAGCGTGAATTCGGAGGTGGTTGAATGTTCCGTCAGGCAACCGTGACCCAAGCGCTTTTCGGAGAGGGCGGCAGCGCGTTCCTGCAGCTGGATGCCGCCGTTCCCCAGGAAGCCCTGACTCGCTGTGCCGGGCAGGCCCAGGCGGTCTACATCGACCCGCCCTTCCTGACCGGCGACGTCTACCAGCGCAAGCTTCTTTTCGGAGAAAGCGGCTGGCAGAGCGAAAAACCGACCATAGTCTTATCCGGCTTCGCGGACCGGTTTCAGAGCCGGGAGGCTTACCTTGACCTGCTGCGGGGTTTTCTGGAGAACGCCCGCATACTGCTGGCCGACACCGGTGTGCTGATGCTTCATCTGGACTGGCGAGCCTCCGCCCATGCCCGGCTGCTGTGCGACGATATTTTTGGCGAAAGCTGTTTCATCAACGAGGTCATCTGGGCCTACGAGAGCGGCGGCCGCTCCCGGCGAACCTTCAGCCGCAAGCATGATACCATTCTGCTCTACGGCAAGACCCCGGACTGGCGGCTGGACCCCACCCGGGCCGCCGTCCCCCGCTCCAGCCGGCGCCGCAGCCACATGAAGCGCATCGTGGACGAGAACGGCCGGCCCTGCAGCGTCATCGTCAGCAACGGCAAAGAGTACCGCTATTACGATGACGACCCCATCAGCCTGGGGGACGTGTGGAGCGACATCAGCCACCTGCAGCAGCGGGATCCGGAGCGCAACGGCTGGCCCACCCAGAAGCCCGCCGCCCTGCTGAGAAGGCTGCTGTCCTGCGTGCTGGAGCCCGGCGACCTGGCCGTGGACCTGTGCAGCGGCTCCGGAACCACCGCCGCCGTGGCCCGGGAGCTGGGCTGCCGCTTTCTGTGCACCGACCTGTCCCCGGAAGCGCTGGTCACGGGGGCTGTGCGCCTGAAGCTGGACGGCTTCCGGCTGGAGCAGGCCGCGCCCATGGACAGCGCCGCCCTGTACGGTGACGTGAGCGCCGACGGCCTGATGCTGCTGACGGGGTTTGACGCTGCCAATCCGGCGTTCCCGAAGGACGAAAACCCGCTGGACGCGCTGAACGCCTGGGTGCCCGGCCGGGTCACCGGGGACACGTTTGTCCGGGAGGGAGACGTCTTCCGCCGGAGCAGGCGGCACCCCGCCCTGCCGCCCATGACGCTGCTGGCCTCCGGGGACGGGATTCCCGCCGTCTGGACCGCCGACGCCGCGGGCCTCGCCAGGGTCTTTGTCTGGGAAGCCTGAAGCGCGCAAAAAGACCGGAGAAGCCGCTTGCGAGCAGTCTCTCCGGTTTTGTTGTGTCATTCACGCTGGAAGATCAGGGTGCCGTTCTCTGTGTCGATGGCCAGGCTGTTGCCGGTGATGTTCCACAGGTGGGCCTCATCCTTGTTCAGGCTGAAGGTCCTGTCGGTTCCCGGAAAGAAGAGACTGCTGCCAAGGCTGAGCCTGTCCCCGTCCGCGTGCCAGGTGAAATCCGTCTCATCCCGGCTGCTCTCCTCGTCTCCCCGGCGGATCCAGGTGAGGGTCCCCTGCCCGTCCCACTGGAACATCAGCTGGACGTACAGCCGGTTGTCCGCCAACGGCTGGCCGTTCATCGTCGTGAGGTACCAGGAGCCCTCCAGTGCGTTGCGGCCCTGCAGTCCGATGAAAAACATCACCGCCAGGGCCATCACCACCAGGGTCCCCAGGATGATCATCACGACCCGGTTCCGCCGGGCTCTTTTCCAGTTTTCATAGGAGCTGTTCATCACTTTTGCTTGAAGATCAGCGTCTGATCACCGATCTGAATCGCAACAACGCCGCCATCACGGTCATACATGCAGACGGCTTCCTTCGCGGTGTTGTCAAACTGTCCGCCATAGGTGTTGACAATATCGAAACCGAAGTTGGCGAAATTCCCTGTCAGCTTGCTGGTGACAGAATTGTACTCGAACCCGCCGTAGGTGTTGTCCCCATGGGTGAACACGACCTTCTTGCTGTCAACGAACTCAACCTGAACTGTCCCGTCAGCTGCAATTTTGCTGTTGACATCATCCGAAGCGCCATTGATGCCGGTCAGTTTCCATTTTCCGGAGGGCGTCGGTGCCGAGCCGTTCTCAACCAGCTTGAACCGCAGGGTCGCGCTGCTGATTTTCAGTGTCAGCTCCTTGTCGTTGATCTCATAGGTCGCGACGGAGTTTACGTCGAGGCCGGTGAGACCGACCACTGTCCCCAGGAAGCCGAAGTCACCCTTGATCTCCCGTCGGTTCTGGTCGTGGTCCATGTCCCTGGCGCCGGTGATCAGGGTCGTGATCCTGGCCTTTCCGTTGCTCAGGAATTCGATGTTGACCAGGTCGCCGTTTTCAATGGCGATGTTCCGATTCACGCCCTCAATGTCGTAGAGGGACCAGGATCCCGATACCGGTTTGTAGGTGAGTTTGTGGTATAGGAACACGCCCAGCACCGCCACCACGATCAGGAGAAGAAAGATTAAAAGTTTCTTCATTGCGCCATTTCCTCCTCAAGCACAGGCATTCTGTAGGTCATCATGGTCTCGACGATTTCGGGGAAAACCCATTCGGCGGTTTTGCGGCTGATGATGCCCAGTTTCTCGCCGCTGCCGGAGAATCCGCCGTTATCCCACCAGCACACGGGGATGCCGCGGGAGGAGGCCAGGGCCACGTAGTAGGCCAGCCAGTCCACACGGGTCTGCAGGTTGTCCTTGTCCACCGCGCCCATCTCGCTGATGATCGCGGGAATGCCCTTCGAAATGTAGTTCTCGTAGATCACCTTGATGACCCAGGCGATGTCGTTGCGGTCCCTGGGAGTGAAATCCGCCGTGCCGTTGAGGTTCAGGGCAAAGTTGTAGGGCGTGTAGGCGTGGACCGCCACGATGATCTTGTTGTCCGCCGTGTCCTCCGGCAGGATGAAGAAGGACGGGTCCGTGCTGCCGGGCGCCGCGGCGTAGCCGGGGACCAGCAGGTAGCGGTCGGCGTTGTGCCCGCCGGCGGCCCGGACGGTGTCCACAAACAGCTGGTTCAGCCGGTTGATGCAGTCCACCGCGTCGACGCACTCGGCGTTGTTCATGTTGAGGTTCCACTCATGCGCCTTGCCCACCTGCCGGGGCTCGTTGAGGGACTCCAGGATCAGGTGCTCGTCGTAGTCGGCGAAGCGCTCCGCCAGCTGGCTCCAGATGGCCGTGAGGAACTTCGCGGAGGACTCGTAGTGTTCCGAATCCGGGTAGAAATAGTCGTAGCCTTCGTCGTGATGCGTGTTGAGGATGACGTACAGCCCCGCGTCGATGGCCCAGTCCGTCACTTCCTGCACCCGGTCCAGCCAGCGCTCGGAAATGTTGAAGTCCTTGTC
Source organism: Christensenellales bacterium (assembly GCA_045226335.1). Taxonomy (GTDB): domain Bacteria; phylum Bacillota; class Clostridia; order Christensenellales; family Aristaeellaceae; genus RUG11272. Next base: position 6,057 of record JBGVCH010000101.1, read on the forward strand.
CACGTGATCGTGCCACGACACGGGAATGCGGATAAAGCCGTAGCCCGCGTCCGCGACCGCCTGGATCAGCTCCCGCGTGGCAAAGTATCCCGTCCAGCCCCGCTCACTGTCCATCTCGCTGGGCAGCCAGTTCACGCCATGGGCATCAAAGGTATTGCCCAGGTTCCAGCCCACCCCCAGCTTGCTCAGGTACACCATAGCCTCGTTGTCCGGGATCTCCATCCGCGACAGGTTCCACTCCGGGATCTTGATCTCTTCCGCCGCCGCGACGCCGCAGACCATCACGAGGAGCAGCAGGATCGCCGTCCATTTTTTCACAGTACATCCTCCTTCCGGATCTTCATGTTCCTGCAGCCATCATATCACGAAATACCCGTTTTGAAAAGCGTTTCCGACGAATTTACAAACGCGCATTTCCGCTTGCAAACCGCGCCGCAACCTGATACAATAGCAGCAGCCGAATGGCATCGAATAAGGAGGAACCACCATGGCCCAGAATCCGACTTTTGTCATCACCCTCGCCGACGGCCGCCAGCTGAAGGGCGAGCTCTATCCCGACATCGCGCCCCAGTCCGTGGGCAATTTCATCGCGCTGGCCAACAGCGGCTTTTACGACGGGCTGATCTTCCATCGGGTCATCCCCGGCTTCATGATCCAGGGCGGCGACCCCAAGGGCATCGGCATCGGCGGCCCGGGCTATGCCATCAAGGGCGAGTTCGCCGCCAACGGCGTGAAGAACCCGCTGAAGCACACCTACGGCGTCCTCTCCATGGCCCGGAGCATGAACCCCAACTCCGCCGGCAGCCAGTTCTTCATCATGACCGGCAACAGCCCGCACCTGGACGGCTCCTATGCCGCCTTCGGCAAGGTGCTGGAGGGCATGGAGGCCGCCGAGGACATCGTCAACGCACCCCGGGATTTTCGGGACAAGCCCCTGGAGGACCAGAAGATGGCTTCCGTCCGGGTGGAGACCTACGGCGCGGAATACCCCTTCAACAAACTGTGACGGAGCGCATCTCATGAACAGCACCAAGCAGAAAACCAGCGTTTTTGTGGCGGGCAAGGAGTACAACATCGTCTCCTCGGATTCGCCGGAATACATGCAGCGGGTGGCGGCCTACGCGGACCGCAAGCTGCGGGAGAGCGCCCTGACCACCCGGCTGCCCAGGGCCCAGTCCGACGCCCTGGCCTGCCTGAACATGGCCGACGAGCTGATGAAAGCGAAGGATGAGAACCAGCGCCTTCGCCGGCAGCTCAGGGAAGCCCGGGAAGCGCTGGCCAGCCTGAAAGCAGAGTGACACCCGATGATGGAGAACCTCGCCCCGGCCGGGAGCCGGGAAGCCCTCGACAGGGCCGTGGCGGCCGGCGCCGACGCGGTCTATTTGGGGTGTTCCGCCTTCAGCGCCCGGGCCGGGGCCGGGAACTTTGACGAGCCGGCCCTGCGGGAGGCCGTGGCCTTCTGCCATTTTCATCACGTCCGGGTCCATGTGGCCGTGAACACCCTGGTGAAAGACGCCGAGTTCGGGGATCTCATGGCCCTGCTGGCCCTGCTGGCGGACGTCCGGGCGGACGCCGTGCTGGTGCAGGACCTGGGGGTGCTGCGGACGATCCGCGCCTGCTTCCCCGGGCTGACGGTCCACGCCTCCACCCAGATGAGCCTCCACAACGCCACAGGCGTCCGCTGGGCCGGCAAGACCGGCATGAAGCGGGTGGTGCTGGCCCGGGAGTGCCCGCTGGAGGAGATCCGCCTGGCCGCCGCCACGGGGATCGAGAACGAAGTCTTCGGCCACGGAGCGCAGTGCGTCTGCGTCAGCGGCCAGTGCCTCTTCTCCTCCGCCGTGGGCGGGCGCAGCGGAAACCGCGGGCGGTGCGCCCAGCCCTGCCGGATGCAGTATACCCTGCGGGGGCGGAAGGGCGCCTGGCTCTCCCCCAGGGACGTCTGTCTCCGGGATGACCTGGCCGCCCTGGAGGAGGTCGGAGCCTGCTCCGTCAAGCTGGAAGGCCGACTGAAGCGCCCGGAGTATGTGGCTGCGGTCACCGCCTCCTACCGGAAGGGCCTGGACACCCGCCTGCCCGCCTCCGACGACGAAAAGCGCGGCCTGCTGCAGATCTTCCAGCGGGGCGGCTTCATGCGGGGCTACGCCATGGGCTGCGAGGACGCGGCGGTCATCGACCCGGACCGGGTCAACCACGGCGGCGTGCCTCTGGGCGTCATTCTCCGGGCAGACATCCGCTTTGCCTGGGCCCGGACGGATCTGCCCCTCCACGACGGCGACCAGCTTCGGATCGAGACCCGGTCCGGGGATTATGAGATGCTGTACGCCGGCCCGGAAGTCCCGAAGGGCGGCACCGCCATGCTGCGGCTTCGGGAAGACGCCGGTGTGCGCCCCGGAGACGCCCTCGTCCGTCTCGCGGACAGTGAGCAGCTGAAGGCCGCCATGACCCTGCCCCTGCCGACGGTCCCCGTGAACTTCGAGCTGGAGGCTTTCCCGGGGCAGCCTCTGCGCCTGACCGCCTCGGACGGCAGCGTGTCGGTAACGGTGTCCGGCGATCCCGTCCAGCCCGCGCAGCGCCGTTCCCTGACCCCGGAGGACGCCGCGGCGCACCTGGGCAAAACCGGCGACACCGGGTTTGTCATGCGAGTATGCAGCGTCCGGACCGGAAATGCCTTTGTGCCGGTTTCCGCCCTGAACGCCCTGCGCCGGGACGCCCTGATGATGCTGCGGGAGCGCCGCGCGGACGCCTTTGCCCCCGAAGCCTCCCCCGTCCTGCCCGTGGACGACTGTGTTCTGCCGGCCGCGCCGCAGCCCCTGACCGCCGTCGTACAGACCGCCGCTCAGCTGGATGACGCGCCGGAAGGCGCGCGGATCGTCTGGTCCCCGGAGGACTGGCGCCTTCCCTCGTTGGAGGACGGGCTCGGTGCGTTCCCGGGCAAGGTCTGGCTGCAGCTCCCCACCGTGTGCCGTGAAGCCACGCTGCAGGCGATCCACGGCTTCGTCTCGTCTCACGCGGATCAGCTGGAGGGCGTGGTGCTGGGCTCCGTCGGCCAGCTGGGGCCGGACTGGCCCCTGCCCTTCGCGGCCGGGCCGGGGATCCCCGTGATGAACCGGCGGGCGGTGCAGTTCCTGCTGGAACAGGGCTGCCGCTTCGTCGTCGCGTCGCCCGAGCTGAACCGGCAGGAGCTGCGGACCCTCATGGCCGGTCAGCCGCCGGTGCTGGTGCCGTCCTTCGGAAGGATGCAGCTGATGCTGCTGCACCACTGCCCGGCCCGGACCCTGCTGGGTCTCCGCCAGGGACACGCGGCCTGCGCCCTGTGCGACCGGGACGATCCCGACAGTCTCCGGGACCTGACCCTCACGGACCGCACGGGGGTCTCCTATCCCCTTCAGCGTCTCCGCCTGCCGGAGGGCTGCACGGTCCGGCTGCTGAATTGTCTCCCCACCGATCTGCGCGCGGAGGTCCAACGTGAAGGCTGGCCCCAGTGGCAGGTCTTCGACGCGATCCCAGCCGGCGGCGAAAAAACAAAAGCCCACTGGAACCGGGGCGTGGAATAATCCCGTTCTTCCCTCAAACCGACGCATTGGAGGCTCTTATGATCCAAACTGCCATGCAGCAGCGCACCCTACGCGTGCTGGAATTCACCAAGATCCGGGAAGAGATGGCTTCCCTGGCCCTGACCCCCATGGGCGCCGAGCTGTGCCGCGCCCTGGAGCCCTCCTCCGACCTGGCCGAGGCCTCCCGCTGGCAGCAGGAGACCGAGGAGGCGGTCATCGTGCTGCAGTACGTGGGTGGAACGCCGCTGGTGGCCTCCGCGGACGTCCGGCCCTCCCTGTCCCTGGCGGAAAAGGGCGCTACCCTGTCCCAGAAGGCCCTGCTGGAGGTGGCGGGCATGCTCCGGGCCTCCCGGGCCGCCCGGGACGCTCTGGTCACCGACCGGGAAAACACCCCCATCCTCACGGAGATGGCCGCCAGCCTCACCGACCTGCGCCGTGTGGAGCGGGACATCACCGACGCCATCCTTTCGGAGGACGAGATCGCCGACCACGCGTCCAACACCCTCTTCGACATCCGCCGCCATCTTCGGGGCGCCAACGAGCGCATCAAGGACAAGCTGAACCAGATCCTGCGCTCCCCCGCCTACGCCGAGGCCCTGCAGGACACCCTCATCACCGTGCGCAACGGCCGGTATGTGCTGCCGGTCCGGGCCGATCACCGCTCCATGGTCCCAGGTCTCGTGCACGACCAGAGCGCGTCCGGCGCCACCCTTTTCATCGAACCCATGGCCGCGGTGGAGATGGGCAACGAGCTGAAGCAGTGGGAGTTGAAGGAGCGCCAGGAGATCGAGCGCATCCTGGCGTCCCTCTCCGCGGAGATCGCCCCCTACGCCGACACCCTGCGGGAGGACGTCACCCGGCTGGCGGAGCTGGATTTCATCTTCGCCAAGGGGCTCCTGAGCCGCCGGATGCGGGGCACCCAGCCCAAGCTGAACAGCGAGGGCCGGATCAACATCGTCCGGGGCCGCCACCCGCTGATTCCGGACGAGAAGGTGGTGCCCGGCTCCCTCTGGCTGGGGACGGATTTCACCGAGCTCATCATCACCGGCCCCAACACCGGCGGCAAAACCGTCACGCTGAAGACCGTGGGCCTGTTCACCCTGATGGCGGCGGCCGGCCTGCAGATCCCGGCGGACCTGGGCACCGAGATGGCCGTGTTCGAGCAGGTCTTCGCGGACATCGGCGACGAGCAGTCCATCGAGCAGAGCCTGTCCACCTTCTCCGGCCACATGACCAACATCGTCACCATCATGCGAGAAGTCACGCCCCGGGACCTGGTGCTGTTCGACGAGCTGGGCGCCGGCACGGACCCCACTGAGGGCGCCGCCCTGGCCCAGGCCATCCTGAACCGGCTGCGGGCCATCCATGTTCGCACCATGGCCACCACCCACTACTCCGAGCTGAAGGCCTACGCCCTATCCACGCCGGGGGTTGAAAACGCCTCCGTGGAGTTCGACGTGGAGACCCTCCGGCCCACCTACC
>JBGVCH010000102.1:0-3822 GCA_045226335.1 Christensenellales bacterium
CGCGGCGTCGTGCTCGGGGGACAGGGGACGAAATTCCATGGGCGATACCTCCCGGGGGCCTTGCTTCCCCCTGATTATACCCGCAAACGCGCCGGAATGCAAGAAAAACGCGCCGACCCCGCGGAAACAGGGCAGGCGCGGGCGTGGGACACGCCTCCGGGCTTACTTCTTCACAGTGTTGAACCGGTCCAGGACCGCCAGGATCTCGCCGGGCAGGCGCTTGCGGCCCTCGGCGGCCAGATCCTCCGGCACGCCGTAGAAGGCCTCCGCCATCCCGCCGGCGATGCAGGTCAGGGTGTCGCAGTCACCGCCCAGGGAGACGGCCGTGCGGATGACGTCCTCGAAATCCGTGCCCTCCAGGAAGGCCGTGACAGCCTCCGGCACCGTCCCCTGGCAGGACTCAACATGGCGGTAGCCGGGGCGGATCTCGTCGCAGGTGCGAGAGAGGTCATAGCCGAACTCGCGGACGATATAGTCCCGGATGGCCTCCTTGCCGCTGCCCGTCCGGGCCAGGAAGATGGCGCTGGCGGTGGCCTCCGCGCCCTTGATGCCCTCCGGGTGGTTGTGGGTCACATCGGCGGTGAGAACGGCCGCGTGCCGGGTCTCCTCCAGCGTGCCGTACAGCCAGCCCGCCGCGGACACCCGCATGGCGGAACCGTTGCCGTAGCTGCCGTAGGGCTCGGGGTGCCTGCTGTGAAGCCAGCCGTAGAACCGTCCGCCATACCCCGCGTCGGGATAACGCCGGCCCCACTTCCGCATGGAATCCACCAGCGCGGCCCGGATCTCATCGTCCGTCCGGCCGAGGGTGTCCATCAGGGCCTCAGCCACGGCAATGGTCATCACGGTGTCGTCCGTGAACTCTGAGGACGGGACAAAGAGCGGGAATTCCTTGGTCTTGTTCCCCCGGTCAAACTCATACGGGGCGCCGATCATGTCTCCGAGAATAGCTCCGATCATGGGAATACCTCCTTTCGTGGTACGACTGTATGATAGCACGGAAAGCACGCTTGTGGTCGCCTGTCGGGCGACAAATGGCGGGCTGTGTAAACTTTTTCAATATGGGTGGCTTGTTCTCCTGCTTTGTGGTATGATTGGAGCAACGACAGAGCGAGCGGTTCCGGAAGAGAAGGGGTGTATGACTTGATGCGAAAGGCGCTGGTTTGTCTGCTGGCGGCCCTGCTCCTGGCGGGTTTGACGGGCTTCGCGCTGGCGGGTGAAAACCACCTGGTGGTGGCGACAGACGGGGAGGGGATCCCGGTCTATACCTCAGCAGTCGGCGGGCGCCGGGCCGGTGTTCTCTACAACGGCTTTGATACCTACTCCATTGGACTGGAAGAAACCAACGGCCGTTATGAGTGCCGGCTGACCAAGGAAACCACGGTGTGGGTGAACCAGGCGAAAGCCCAGGATCTTCAGCCGGAATCCTTCAACGTCTACGGAAATCCCGGCACGGAGGCGATCCCCTGCAGCTGCTATCTGGCGGAGGTCGTCACAGACGGCGCGAAGCTGTGGAGCGGTACCGGGCATCGGCACGCGCTGGCAGAACACCGGGCTGGCACGCTGGTGTTGGTTTGCGGTGCCTTCGGCAATGATTGCTATGTCCTGCGTGCCGGCGAGGGTTTCATGGCGAAGAGCGACCTGCGCAAGGTGCGGGATCTGACCTACCTGGAGGCTTACGACAATGCCTATGGCGCGAAGGATCCGGAGACTGCCACGGTCTGGCTGGATCAGGCCGAACTTGAGTTGAACGCCTCCGCAACCGGCGTGAGCGAAATGACTTCGGACATCAAAGTCAAAAACGGGAGCCGGTTGGTGATCCTGCGGGACCTGGGGGATTGGGCCCAGGTCGTTCCGAAGGGTGGCGGTGCGTCCTGGTGCCGAAGCGGCGGTTTCATCGAGAAGCGATATCTTGACCCGGAGGGCGATCACGGCGTTCCCACCGCAACGGTGAAGACCACTCATCCCTTGAATCGGCTGAATCTCCGGTATTCTGCGGATAAAAACAGCGGCTCCGAGATCAAGCTCTGCTCGGGCCTGAAAGTGCAGGTGATCAGCAGCGCCAACGGCTGGACGGAGGTGGCGATGTACGCGGAGAAAGGCTCCTGGAGCGTACACGGTTTTGTGATGTCAACCTACCTGGCCACCGGCGCGGAAGCCGAATCAGTGCCGAACGCCTGTGTACGGGTCCGGCTCCTGCGGGACTGCAAGCGTTCTCAATACTCCAGAGAGGTTTACCCCGCCGGCACGGAGGGCACGGTCATCGGCGTGGATACGCTTTATCGCTTCGTCGTCCGTCTGGACGATGGCGAGGTTTGCTATGTGGACGAGGAAGGGACCGAGCCTGTGCTGGAGCCCATCGACCCGCCGGTTTGGGAGGCCAAGACCACCAAGAAGATCGCCCTGCGGGAGGGCCCGAGCAGCGACGCGAAGAAGATCCGCTCCCTCAAGTCCGGCGTCAAAGTGGAGGTTCTCCTCCGGGGCGAAAAGTGGGTCCTGGTGCGGGTGAACGGCGAGGTGGGCTATATCCTTAACAGCGCCGTCAAGCCGACGAAGATCAGGTGACCGGCCGGGTTCAGTCGGCGCACAGGCGGCCGACCGAAGCCGCGTGGGCCGGGAAACGCCGGCGGACCTCCTCCCGGCCCACCAGCCGGAACCCCGCGTAGGTGAAGCCCGGGACCGTGGCGCAGGACACGAAGGTGTACCCATCGGGGTCCAGGTTTTCCGCGGCGAACATGGCGTTCTTCGGGATGACGGCCATGGCGCGCTGGCCCTTTCCGGTGTCCGCGCCCAGGAGGCACTCCGTCCTGCCGCCGTCCTCCGTCAGCACCGTGATCCGCAGGCCGCAGCCCTCGTGGTAGTACCAGATCTCGTCGCAGTCGATCTGATGGAGGTGGGAGATTTCCTCCGCCTCCAGGAGGAAGTAGATGCTGCCGGCCAGGGCGCGGCCGTTTTTTTCGTCCGCGGAGGTGTACACTTCCGCGAAGCTCCCGCCCTCCACATGCTTCTCCATGTGGTAGACCGTCTTGATTTCCTCCGGGCGATGATCCATGGCTTTCCCTCCTTTCCGGCGTTTGCCGCCGCGAGATCAAACGATGCCGAACGGCTCGCGGATCCGGTTCACCGCTCCGGGATCACATCCACGACCACCAGTTCCGGGCGGTTGTAGAACCTGGGCACCCGGGTGGATTCCCGGGCCAGCCCGCGGCTGACGATCATGACGGTGCCGTCCATTTCATACCGCCCGCCGGCGTAGTCGGGGAACAGGCCCTGGTTCGGCGCCCACAGGCCGTTGAGAAGGCCCGGGACGCGCCACTGCCCGCCGTGGGCGTGGCCGGCCAGCACCAGGTCGAAATCATATTGGCTGTAGACGTCCGGCAGCTCCGGGCGGTGGGTCAGCAGGATCTTGAACGCCTCGTCGTCCGCCTGCGCGGCTACGCCCGCCACCTGCGACCGGAGGTTGCCCCACGAGTGCTCGGCGAAACCGTAGCTGTCCGACCAGGCGAAGGGGTCGTCGACTCCGCAGATGCAGAGCTTCCTTCCCCGGATCTCCACGGTGGCTGCCGCGCCACTGAGCCGGGTGACGCCGGCAGCTTTCAGCGCCGCCATCCTGGTCTCGAAGGATGCCTTGCCGCTCCAGTACTCGTGGTTGCCCGTGACGTAATAGCAGGGATAGCGCCCGCCGATCTCCCGGATGAAGACGAGGGCGTTGTCGTCCGGGAGAGCGTGGTCGAAGATGTCTCCGCCCAGCAGCACCAGGTCCGGCCGCTCCGCGTCGATAGCGTCCAGAAGCTCCCGCCCTCCACATGCTTCTCCATGTGGTAG
>JBGVCH010000103.1:0-4661 GCA_045226335.1 Christensenellales bacterium
CCGCTTCCCAGCCGCTTTCGACCCTGCCGTACACGCTCAGATACCCCGCCTTCGCGAAGGTAAGATGCCCGCCGGGCCGGGGCGCGATCACAAAACGGTTTTCGCCCTCCACCCGGATGCCGCAGCAGGTGTCGAAGAGCCATTCGCAGACCGCGCCCTTCGAGTAGTGGTTGAGGGAGCAGATGCCGCTGTCGGACTGCGGGCCTTCCCAGCCCTCCCAGATCGTCACGGCGCCGCTCTTCGGTATGGACAGCCAGCCGGGGATCTCCTCGTTTTCCAGCAGGCGGTAGGCGTATTCGATATCCATATCCGCCAGCACATAGAGGATCAGCGGGGTGGAGAGGAAGCCCGTGCCCAGCCGCCACCGGTAATTGTCCAGCGCCCGGATCAGCCGCTTTTTGGCGAAGGCGGTCTGCTCTCCGCTCAACAGATTCATGTACAGAGGCCGTACCAGCTTGGCCTGACGGTCGGTGTCCAGGGTGAATTTGGGCTTTGTCACCATCTCCTGATAAGCCCGTTTCGCGCCTTCGGAGTACTCCCGCAGTTCCTTGACCGGCTCTTTCCTGCCCAGCAGCTCGCAGATATCTGCCATGATGCCCAGCACCCAGGCGGTGTAGGCGGTGGATTCCTCGGGATGTGGCTCGGCAAAGTCCGTCCAGACGAAAGCCCGCACGTCCTTGGGTTCCGCCCACTCGCCGTAGGACTGGCCCGCGTTGACAGCGTATTTCCGGTTGGCCCGGGAGATGCCCAAAGGCTTTGCGTAGACGCCGCCCGGCTTTCCGCAGCGGGAGATCATGAACTTCGCATACCGGAGCATATTCTCAAAGTTGTCTTCCAGGATGCGCCGGTCGCCGTACTTCAGATAGAAGCGCCAAGGCATCAGGATGCCCACGTCCGCCCAGCCCACAGAGCCGTTCATGGTCCACATGAACCAGTCCTCGTTGGCGAAGGGCGCGATCTGCGGCAGCTTGCCGTTCTTCCACTGCCGGTCGAACACGTCCCGCAGGTGCTTCCGTGCAAAAGCCGCGTAATCCGCCAGGTAACTGGCCGTGCCGAAGAACACCTGGCTGTCGCCGGTCCAGCCCATGCGCTCCCGGGTGGGGCAGTCGGAGGGGATGTCCGTGGAATTGGATTTCAGCGACCACTCCGTGGCTTTGTAGAACCGGTTGATCAACTCGTTCGAGCAGTCGAAAGAGGAAGTGAACGGGAAATCAGTATACAGGGCGATCTGGGTGAAATCCTCCGGCTCCCAGGGGATGTCCGTCTCAATCAGGGCGTACTGGAACCCGCCGTAGAAGAACTTTGGCTTGTACTCGTTGAGCCCTTCCCGGCAGGTATAGGTAAACTCCTGCAGCGGTGACGCTTTTCCCTTGGTGACGCACTGGATGTTCTTCTGGGTGAACTCTCCCGCGTCGTCCAGCATTTCGCCCAGGCGGATATGGATTTGCTGCCCCTTGCGGGCATTCAGCCGGAAAGCAAGATACCCGCACAGATTCTGGGGGAATTTCAGCACGGTCTTTCTGCTGGGGGTAGTAATCTTTTCGACGGGCTTGAATTGCTCATGCTCCGTCACAAACGCATTATTGGAGGCGGTCAGGGGCACGTTCAGAGGGCTCGGCTTCGCCTTGCCGGAATAGCTCGGTTCCCGGTTTGCGTCTACGATCTCGCCGTCCTCGTTGTCGGCGAGGCGGATGGGGCCGTCATTGGACCACTGCCAGCTTTCATCCGTCCCGGTGACCTGCGTTTTGCCGTCTACACCGGTGGTTTCCAGCTGCGCGATGAGGCGGGTGACGGTGCCGTAGGTGCAGGTACGGCCCTTCGCGCCGCTGCTGCCGCGGTACCAGCCGTCGGCCAGCTCCGCCGTCAGAACGTTCTCGCCGCTCCGGATCATGTCCGTCACGTCGTAGGTCTGATACTGGATCCGCTTGTGATAGTCCGTGGAGCCGGGGGCAAGAATGAAGTTTCCCACACGCTCCCCGTTGATCCGGGCTTCGTATTCGCCGCAGGCGGAGATGTAGAGCCGGGCTTGCTTCACGCTACCGGCGGAAAATACCTTGCGGAAGCAGTCCACGGGATAGCGTTCTTTCTTCTTCGGCCGGTAATCGCCGCTGATCCATTGGGCCTTCCAGTCCGTGATGCCCATCTCAAAGTAGGCTTCGCTCCACTCGCCGGGCTCGTCGTTCTCGTCCCACAGGCGGATCTTCCAGTTCACGCGTTCCCGGTCCGCAAGGTCCTTCGGATAATCCGCGTGCATGGAGGAGGAAGAGACCTTGCCGCTGTCCCATTTCTCCGTGACGATCTGATAGGCGGTCTGCTTTTTTCCGCCGTCACAGATCCACATGAGGCGGGGATGCCGGATGTCGATGCCCAGTGGGTTCTCCAGGTATTCGGTTCTTAAACGGATCGCTTTCATGGCGATTCCTCCTTCGTGCCGCGCTCACTGCTTCGCCCCGTGCCGCGCCTTGATCTCTTCCTGCTCCTTGCCGATGTTCTTCTCCACGTTGATGAACCGGAGAATGACCGCCAGGATCACGCCGGTAAAGACTTCCAAGCCGACAAACGCGAAGGAGATGGCCTTGTATACGCCCTCCGGCTGGGTCAGGGCGACCGTGTAGACGCCCTTTTTCGCCCCGATGGTGTCCAGAAGGACCTGCGGCGTGAGCCCTTGGCCAGTCAAATAGGCGCCCGCATCCGCCCATGCGATCTGGTCCGGCTTCACCGCTTCCTCCACAAACTGCAGCGGCGCGATATAGCCGTTCTTTGCCAGCAGCCAGTTGAATACGCCGGTCATGATGCCCACCATCGCCACCGCGATAATGTTGTAGATACTCATGGCCGCGCCGTCCATCCGGATATCCTTTCGCCACTCCAGATGATCCAGACAGTCGGCGAACAGGGCCATGAACACATAGGCGCAGGGTAGTCCGCCAATGTTCTTGATGAACTGGCCTGTCAGCACGATGACAAGATTGGTGGGGAACAGCCAGCAGACCAGGCTGCCGACGGCGTAGAGCACGAAGCCCCACATGGTCACGTTTCGCTTGCCGAACCGCTTGGCCAGGGGCCAGACGGCAAAGATGCCGATGCCCATAGGTATGCCGCCGATGACCGAGACCAGCATCTGGGTAATTCCGTCGTTGTAGGTGCCCAGCACGTAGTTGCAGTAGTAGACCAGGCCCAGGTTTTTGAGCGTTGTGCCGATGGTGTACACCAGGAAGTAGATGTACATGAGGATCATGTACTTGTCGGTGAAGAGGATCCTGAACTGTTTGGCGAAGGGGAGCTTGGGCTCCTGCTGCTCATCAGGGCTGCTTTCCTCCGTGACGCGCTCCTTGGTGAAATAGTATTCCAGCAGCGTCAGCGGAAGGGCAATGATGGACAGGATGCTCATGAGGGTGATCCACTTGCTCTTGTCCACATCGACCATCGGCATGATGACCATGGGGAACACCAACGCCACCAGGATGCCACTCATCATGATGGTGGTGATCTGGTTGAACACGCTCAGGCCGCCGCGGGCTGTGCCATCGCGGGTGGACAGCGGCACCATGAGGTTGTGGCTCATGTTGTAGATGGTGTAGGCAAAGGAGTAGAACAGGTTGTAGGAGATCATGACCCAGATGGCCTTGACCGCGTCGCTGCCCTCGGGGACCGTGAAGAGCAGGATGCCGGTGACGGGCACGAGGAAGGCGGAGAGGAAGAGCCAGGGCCGCGCCTTGCCTTCCTTTGTTCTGGTCCGGTCGATGACCTGGCCCATCAGGATGTTGGTGATGGCGTCGATCACCTTGGAGATGATGGGGAAGACCGTCAGAAACACCCCGCCCCAGAGCGGCGTCAGCTTCAGCACGTCTGTGTAGTACACGTTCAGGTAAGTAGCCAGCACTGCGTTCAGCAGCAGTGCGCCGGCGGGGCCCAGCAGGTAGCCCAGCCATTTCTCCTTGGCGGTGACCTCAGGGCTGTTGATTCGGCTTGCAGGCAGTTTCATCTCAGTTTTCCTCCTTCGGAAGTTTCGGGACCTTGATCCTGGACAGGAAGCGGCGCGCCCCGCGGATCAGGTGGCCATTGGTCAGTTCCACAAAACCCTGAGCGTAGTTGTAGGGCATGGAACTGCCGGCGGTCATGCTCATGGAGCGCGGGGAATTGCTCTCCAGGATGCGCTTCAGAAATTGCGCGCCCTTGCGCTTGTTCTCTCTCTCCGGGCCTTCCGGCATTTTCTCGGCTTCTTTTGCCTGCTTTTTCGCCACGGACAGCACGGCGTTGTACAGGATGCGGCCCATGAAGCTCTGTTTCAGGTCTGTAAAACGGGATTCCATCGTCACCGGGAAACGCGGTGGATTCTCCGGGACCGTGTAACTGTCGGAATACGCGGTTTCCAGCCCCGGCTCCACCGTGAGCGTCACGGTTTGGGATTCGCCCGGGTCCAGATACACCTTCCGGAAGCCCTTGAGTTCGCCGTTCACATAGAGCTGAGCAACCTCCGCGCCGTACCGGTCGCCGGTATTCGTGATCGTCTGCGAATATAGCGTTCCGTCCTTCATCCACTCGGTTTTCTCAAAGGCGGTGTAGCTCAGCCCAAAGCCGAACGGGAAGCGGACCGGAATGCCGTGTTTGTGATAATAACGGTAGCCGACCTCCGTGCCTTCGGCATAGACCTCTGTAAT
>JBGVCH010000104.1:0-25106 GCA_045226335.1 Christensenellales bacterium
AAAGGGATTTCGAGGCCTGCGGGCCTCGACCAGGGCTTTCCGATCGCCCTGGACCTTCGGGCTCATGCCCCTGCTTGACTTGTAATCCTTAATTAAGAAAAGTATCAGCGTTCATAAACAGGAACAGCATGAAAAAGCTGCCGCGGTTTTTGCCTCCGCGGCAGCCCTGTCTTTGGGCACGGGACCGGTTTACGCCTCCAGCACCGGTTTTCCGTTGACAAACACCTGCCTGGCCCGGGCCTGGATGTCGTGTAGGGGATCCGACGTGAAAACCGCGATGTCGGCGTCCTTGCCGATCTCGATGGAGCCCAGGCGGTCCTCCACCCCGGCCACCCTGGCGGGGTTCAGGGTGATGGCGCGCCAGGCCTCCTCCTCCGGCAGGCCTTCCCGCACCGCCAGGCCGGCGCACAGGGCCAGGTGGTACAGGGGGATCACCGGCGCGTCGGTGATAATGCACACCGGCAGCCCGGCCTTGTACAGGATGCCGGGGGTGGCGAAGGTCTTGTTCTTCAGCTCAAACTTGCTCTTGTTGCCCAGGCTTGGGCCCACCAGCACAGGGTAGCCCTTCTTCGCCAGGGTGTCGGCGATGAGGTGGCCGTCGGTGCAGTGGTCCAGGGTCATGCGGATGTTGAACTCCTCGGCGATGCGGATGGCGGTGAGCATGTCGTCGGCCCGGTGGGCGTGGACCTTCAGGGGGATCTCCCGGCGGATCACCGGCAGCATGGCCTCCAGCTTGATGTCGTAGGGTTTCTTCTTGTCGGGGTCCTTCTCCGCCTCCGCGATCTCCTCGGCGTAGCGGCGGGTCTTCTCCAGAGTCTCCCTCAGCAGCGCGGCCACGCCCATGCGGGTGACGGGGGCTTTGCGGCCCTGCTGGCCGTAACAGCCCTTGGGGTTCTCGCCGAAGGCCGCCTTCATGGCCGCGGGGTTCTTCAGCACCATGTCGTCCACCACGCTGCCCGCCAGCTTGATGGCCACGAACGTGCCGCCCAGCACGTTGGCGGAGCCGGGCCCGGTGATGGCCGCGGTGACGCCCCCCGCCAGCGCCAGGCGGAAGGCCTCGTCCTGGGGGTTGATGCCGTCGATGCCCCGCATCTGCGGCGTCACGGGGTCGGAGGTCTCGTTGTAGTCCGCGCCCTCCCAGCGGATGGCCTCCTCGTCCAGGCCGATGTGGGTGTGGGCGTCCATGAGGCCGGGGGTGATGAGGCAGCCGGAGGCGTCATAGACCTCCGTGCCCTCGGGGATCGGCAGGCCGGTGCCCACCGCGGCGATCCGGCCGTTGTCGATGAGGATCTGTCCGCCGGGGATGTCGCCCCCGGTGATGGTTTTCACGGTTCCGCCCTGGATCAGCAGCATTTCGTATCCTCCGTTCATGATCGGTCTCAGCCTTCCGCGTGCCAAAAGGGACCCGCGCCAGCCCATCGCGCCGGGTCCCTTCTCGGTCTCAGAAGTCGCCCAGTTCACGGCGCAGCGACTTCAGCGCCGCCTGGTGACGGAGCTTCACCGCACCGTAACTGATCCCCAAAATCTCGGCAATCTCCGTCAGCGGCTTGCCGTCGTAATAGCGCAGAACCACGATCTCCGCCAGATTCTGCGGCAGCTTGCGAAGCGCGGCGGCCAGCTCGCTGAGGGTCTCCGTCCGCAGCAGGTCCGCGTCCACTTCAGTGTCGTCCGCAAGGTTCTCGTCCAGCTCATCCGACGGATGGTTCCGCCGGAAAAAGTCGATGACGGTGTTGCGGGTAATGGTGAAGATCCAGGTGCTCAGGGAGGATTTCTCGCTGTCGTAATCCCCGATCTTGAGAAGAATCTTCTCAAACACGCCGGAGCACAAATCTTCGGCGTCCGCGGCGCTTTGCACCCGCGCCCGGATATAGCCCATCACCTTGCCCTGATACTCCGTATAAATCCGTCCGACGTCCGGCTCGGTCATTTCTGCGGCTTCTCCTGGGTTTTCTGCTGCATGAGACCGGGGTCTCCCGCGGCATTGACGTATTCGAGCTCACCGGTGCTCAGCTCACGCCGCGAGAGGCGGGTGTGAACCGCGTCGATCACCTGACGCAGGTCCTGATTGCCCGCAAACTTCTGGAAATCGAAGAGCGCGGCCAGTTTCTTCTCCAATACGCATCCCCTCCTTTCATCCGTCCTCATGGATTGATACGAAGCAATCGGCAGGCTGGCAGGCCCTGAGGCCCGCTTTTTTTCCGGCAGGGTGCGTGCCGGTTTTCTCCTGATATGGTAGCACAAAATGAGACGCCGCGCAAGGTCCAACATCGCGGATTGACAAATATCCGCGTCCCGCCGCTTCCCGGAATCGACCCGCGGGTGATCCTGTGATCTAAAGAGGACATTTCTCCGCGCAAATCGTGCTACACTCCCTTTACTCCAATGAAAGGCGGTGTGATCCATGAAACGGTTTTACGCACGCATCCTGAGCCTCCTGGCGGCCTTCGTCCTGCTGCTGCCGGCCGGCGCCGCGCTGGCGGACACCCGGGTGAACCTCGCCAGCCTGAGCGACGACGAGCTGGTCGCCCTGCTGGAACAGGTCAACGCGGAGGTGGTCAGCCGGGGCATCCGGAAGACCGCCGTGCTGCCCAAGGGGGCGTACATCGCCGGCCGGGACATCCCCGCCGGACGGTACGTCTTCACCTGCATGGCCAGGGGCAGCGACTGGGGCAATGTGACCGTCTACTCCGACGGAGGCAAGGGCAAGCAGCTCATGTGGCACGTGATGGCGGCCCCGGACGCCGGGGAGGAGCCCGAGCAGGTGTACATCACCCTGAGCGAGGGCGACGAGCTGAAGTCCGGCATTCCTTTCAGCCTGACCGTGGCCGGGGGCGTGGTGTTCAGGTAACGGCGCCATCAGCCCGGCAGACCCACCGAAAACGAAACGCGGAAGGCGCCGCAGCCCGGTTGCGGTGCCTTCTCGCGTTCGCAAAAATCACAAGGCTGTTATGGGGACAGAAAGGAGAATGCAGCATGCCCTATAACAGCAAAGCTTTCGGGATCGTGGTCAGCAGGCTCAGGACGGAGCGGGGGATCACCCAGGAGCGCTTCTCGGCCTTCGCCGGCATCAGCAGGAGCCACCTGACGATGATCGAGAACGGCCGGAAGACCGTGCGCCTCAGCACCCTCTGGCGCCTGGCGGAGGCCCTCGGGCTCCGGCCGTCGGACCTGGTGCGGCTGGCGGAAGCGGAGTCGGCCCCCGCGGCGGACACAACAGACAGCGACTGAGAAGGGAGAGGACGGGATGAGTATGATTCGCATTGTGGCAGGCCTGGCGTTTCTGGGGATCGCGGCGTTCGCGGCGGGCTGCGCCGCCGGAGGTTTTTTGGAGAAGAAGATCAGCGGCGCCCACCGCCTCCTGGGCTTCGAGACGTACGCGGACGAGACGGGACACCACACGGTCATCCGCTTCGGCAACGGCGACGAGATGACCGTCGACGGGGAGACCCGGACGGACTGAAACCGGCGGCGCCCGGGAGCCTGACCGGTTCCCGGGCCCCCGCGCGTCACTTCATCAATTTGGCCAGCGCCAGGAGTTTGGCTTTGTTGCCGGAGATCCGCACCTTGCCGAAGAGAAGGGCCTTGGCCGGGGAGAGGGTGCCGTTGATGATCTTCAGCAGGTCGCCCTCGTCGGCGGTGACGGTGCAGTCCGGGTTTTCCTCCGCCGTCTCCGGCAGGGTCAGAACACCGTCCGACAGCCGCACGAGGTAGGAACGCCCCTGGCGGGTGTTCAGGCAGAACAGCCCATCATGTCCCCGGAGCTGTTCCCGCCCCTCGGCGGCCATGGCGGGCATCGCCTCGACAAAGGCATCCAGCGTTTCGTATTGCATAAGCTCAGTCCTTTCCGGCCGTCTGTGCGGCAAAATCCGCGGCGGCGCGCAGTTCCTCCCGATCCGGGTGGCCCTTCCGGATGAAGTGGAAGGCGCCCTTGCAGCGGTATTCCTTTTCGCTCAGGGTGAAGCCTCCCTCCTTGACCAGCTTCGCGATCTGGCCGCGGGTGGAGCGCCCGGAGGTGCTGGAGCACACGTTGACGACCTCCACGGCGTTCTTCGCCTCGGCCAGCAGGAAGGCCTTCAGCCGCGGGTCGATCATGCCCCCGTACATGCCGTTGCAGAGGAAGAGCAAATCGACAGGCTCCTTCAGACCCTCGGAGACATCCAGGGCCGGAACCCCCAGCTTCGCGGCGATGGCCTCGGCGATTTGCCTGCTGTGGCCGGTCTGGGTACAGTAGCGGATGGCGACTGCGGACATGGGATCCACTCCTTTTCTTTTATTCGTTTTCTTCCATGGGCACGGCGGTGCCCGCTTTTCTCTCCACCCGGATCTCGCCGTCCCGGACCGTCAGCAGCATGGTGTCCCCCAGGGCCACCCGGCCGGCGATGAGTTCCTCGGACAGGGTGTCCTCCACCGTGCGCTGGATCAGCCGCCGCAGGGGCCGGGCGCCGTACTTGGGGTCGTAGCCCTCCTCCGCCAGGAAGCGCACCGCTTCGTCGTCCCAGGTTAGGGTTGCGCCGCGCTCCTTCAGCAGGTCCGCCACCTGGCCCAGCATCAGCACGGTGATGGCCCGGATGTCCTCCTCGCTCAGGGCGTGGAAGACGATGGTCTCGTCCAGGCGGTTCAGGAACTCGGGGCGGAAGCGCTCCTTCAGGGCGTGCATGACGGTGTCCTTCATCCGGGCGTAACTGCGGGCGTCCGCCTGGCTGCTCTGCGCGCCGAAGCCCAGCGCCTTCGCCTGATCGATCTCGTGGGCGCCGGCGTTGGAGGTCATGACGATGACGGTGTTCTTGAAAGAGACCACCCGGCCCGCGTTGTCCGTCAGCCGGCCATCCTCCAGCACCTGCAGAAGGATGTTGAACACATCCGGGTGCGCCTTCTCGATCTCGTCCAGCAGCACCACGCTGTACGGCTTGCGCCGCACGGCTTCCGTCAGCTGGCCGCCCTCCTCATAGCCCACATACCCCGGGGCGGCGCCGATGAGGCGGGACACGGTGAACTTCTCCATGTACTCGGACATATCCACCCGGATCACGGCGTTCTCGTCGCCGAAGATGGCCTCCCCCAGGGCGCGGCACAGCTCCGTCTTGCCCACGCCGGTGGGACCCAGGAAGAGGAAGGAGCCGATGGGGCGCCGGGGATCCTTCAACCCGGCCCGGGCCCGGCGGATGGCTCTGGCCACGGCGTTCACGGCCTCGTCCTGGCCGATGACCCGCCGGTGCAGGTCCTCCTCCAGGTGCATCAGCCGCTGGGCCTCCGTCTCGCTCATCTGCTCCACGGGGATGCCGGTCCAGCTGGCCACGATGGCGGCGATGTCCCGGGTGTCCACCACGCTGCGGGCCTCGCTGCGGCTGCTGTCCCAGGCGGCGCGCTTCTCCTGGATCTCCTGGCGCAGGGCGCGCTCCTCGTCCCGCATGGCGGCGGCCTTTTCAAAGTCCTGGTGGGAGATGGCTTCCTTCTTCTCGATGAGGACGGCCTCCAGGCGCTCCTCCTGCTCCTTCACGTCCGGCGGGGTGGTGAAGGCCTCGATGCGCACCCGGGAGGCGGCCTCGTCCATCAGGTCGATGGCCTTGTCGGGCAGAAAGCGGTCGGTGATGTAGCGGTCGCTGAGATGCACCGCGGCGATGAGGGCCTCGTCGGTGATCCGCACCTTGTGGTGGGCCTCGTAGCGGTCCCGGAGGCCGAAGAGGATCTGCTCCGCCTCCTCCGGGGTGGGCTCGCCCACCGTCACGGGCTGGAAGCGGCGCTCCAGGGCGGCGTCCTTCTCGATGTGCTTGCGGTATTCGTCCAGGGTGGTGGCGCCGATGCACTGCAGTTCGCCCCGGGCCAGCACGGGCTTCAGGATGTTGGCGGCGTCCAGGCTGCCCTCGCTGTTGCCCGCGCCGATGATGGTGTGGAATTCGTCGATAAACAGGAGGATGTTGCCATCCTTGCGGATCTCCTCCAGGCATTTCTTGAGGCGCTCCTCAAACTCGCCCCGGTACTTGCTCCCCGCGATCATGGCGGAGAGGTCCAGGGTGAGGACCCGTTTGCCGGAGAGCATCTCGGGCACGCCGCCGCTGACGATGCGCTGGGCCAGGCCCTCCGCCACGGCGGTCTTGCCCACGCCGGGCTCCCCGATGAGCACCGGGTTGTTCTTGGTGCGGCGGATCAGGATCTGGATGACCCGCTGGATCTCCGTGTCCCGGCCGATGACCGGGTCCAGCTCGTTCTTCTGGGCGGCCTCCGTCAGGTCCCGGGTGTACTGCTTCAGGGCGCTGTTGCGGCGGGCGCGGTCGGCCTGCATCTCCTGCGGGGACACGCCGCGCCGGGGCATGAAGGGGCTCTTGCCGGCGGGCTCGTCCACGGCCTGGCCGCCGCCGTCCCCCTCCGCGGGGCCCACGGTCGGCTCGCCGTCGTTCAGCAGCTGCTGCACCTGGGCTTCCGCCTGGGCGAAATCCACCCCCAGCTTCTTCAGGATGCTGTAAGCCAGGCTGTCCCGGTCGTTCAGCAGGGCCAGCCACAGGTGCTCCGCGGTGACGTAGCTCTGGCCGTACTGGTGGGAGCAGGCGATGGCCTCGTCCAGGAGCTTCTTCATCCGCGGGGTCATGTCGAACCGCGTGGGGGCCGGCTGGGCGGACGGATCCACGCCGCCCGCCAGCAGCTGCTCCACCACCTTGTCGGCGTCGGCATGGGCCGTGATCTCCTTGGGGAGGTTGTTGTCCACCCGCAGCAGGGAGATCAGCAGGTGCTCGGTGCCCACATAGCGCTGGTGCAGCTTCATGGCTTCCCGCTGGGCGTTGGCGATGGCCTTCTGGGCCCGTTCGGTGAATCTTCCGTACATTTCTTTCTCCTTATATCTCGGTGGATGAAGGTTCCGTCAGCATGGCGCGGATGCGCTCGCTCCGGGCTGCGTCCATGGCGGTCCCCTCCAGCGGGCTCTCCCGCCAGGCCTGCAGGTGGCCCTCCTGGGCCTCCGCCGGCAGCTGATCCAGCCGGTCCAGGGATACGGGGATCAGGCCCAGCAGCGCCCCCAGCCGCAGGGAGGACCAGAGGCTGTAAAACTCGTTCAGGGGCAGGAGCCGCGCGTTCATCAGGATGCCCCAGGCCCGGCCCACCCGGTCCTCGGTGCTGAGACGCTGCTCCCGCAGGGCGTGCTCCCGGAGGTCGTGCTCCATGCCGGTGAGCTGTTCCCCCAGGGCGGTGACGGTGCCGATGATCTCCGCCTCCGTCCGGCCCAGGGTCACTTGGTTGGACACCAGGAAGATGTCCCCCAGGGCCTCGCTGCCCTCGCCGTAGACCCCCCGGGCGGTGAGCCCCACCTTGGCGGCGATCTGCGTCACGCTGCCCATCTGCTTGTGGTGGGCCAGCATGGGCAGGTGCATCAGCAGGGAGGCCCGCATGCCGGTGCCGGTGTCGGTGGGAAAGGACGTGAGGAAGCCCAGCTGGGGGTCGAAGGCAAAGCGGACGTTCCGGGACAGGGCGTCCTCCACCTGGAAGCAGCGCCGCGCGCTCTCGTCCAGGGACAGGCCCGGCGTGACGGCCTGGATCCGCAGGTGATCCTCCTCGGCCATCATGACGGACAGACTGTGTTCGTCCTGCAGCAGGACGGCGCCATCCGGGCTGTTCAGCAGGTCCTTGCTGATGAGATGCGATTCGGCCAGGGCCGCCCGTTCCGCGGCGTCCATGGAGGCCACCGTCAGCAGGCGGAAGCCCCTGTCCTCCCCGGAGAGAGCCAGGGCGTTGGCCGTGCGGGAGATGACGGTCTCCGAGACCCCGGGCTGCCGGGCGTCGAAGGGCAGGTCCTCGTAATTCCGGGCCAGACGGACCCGGGAGGAGAGCACGGTGGGATGGTTCACGCCTCCGCGCCCCCTTCCGACGCCAGGGCATGGATCTGATCCCGCAGCAGGGCCGCGGTCTCAAAGTCCTCCAGGGCCACCGCCTGCTGCATCAGCCGGGTGAGCTCCTCCTGGCGGGAGCGGGTGCGCTGGGCCTCCTCGCTCTCCAGGGGCCGCCGGCCGGCGTGCTGGACCCGGCCGTGGATCTGCTGGAGCATGGGCTGCAGCTCCTTGCGAAAGGCCTCGTAGCAGCCCGGGCAGCCCAGGCGGCCGGTCTTGCGGAAGTGGGCGAAGGTGGTCCCGCACCGGGGGCAGGTGATGTCCGGGATGACCTCCCGCGCGCGCTGGGCGCCGCCGCCGCGCTGGGCCGTACCGTTGCGGGACGTGATGGCGGAGAGGATGGCGGACAGCATGCCGGCCACGTTGCCGCCCTGCAGGTTGGCGTTCATCTGCCGCATGCAGTCGGGGCACAAATGCCGCAGGCAGGTCTCCCCGTTGATGTTCATGGTGACGGCGAATTTCGCCTCGTTGACGTTGCACTCTTCACAAAGCATAAGCGGCTCCTTTACTGGTTGGGCGGGGGGGTGCGGTTTTCCCGGGCGACGGCGGTGAGCATGCACTTCAGCGTGCGGGCCCGGACGGCTTCCTTCACGGGCTCCGGCATGGGCACGGCCAGGGCCTGATCCGACACGGCGGCCTTCATGATCCCGGCCTCGCTGTCGGTGATCAGCTTCTCCTGGCACAGCTGGCCCACCAGACGCACGGCCTCGGTTTCGCTGATGGCATTCCCGATGCGCTCCTGCACCAGGTACAGCAGTTTCTGCCCGCCGCCGTGGACCACGCGGACAATGCGGATGTACCCGCCGCCTCCGCGCCGGGACTCGATCACGTACCCGTCGTTCTGGGTGAAGCGCGTCGCCAGCACATAATTGATCTGGCTCGGCGCGCAGCCGAAATATTCCGCCAGCTCGTTGCGCTTCAGCTCCACCTCAGGCTCGTCCTGCGTGATCAGCGTTTTGATAAAGGATTCGATGGAATCGCTCAATCGCACAGTGAAACACCTCGTTTCCAGGTCAACTGACTTTCTTTGACCTAACGAAAGTATAGCACATTTCCCGCCGTTTGCAAAGGGGCATGGCGAATTATTTACAAACGCGGCCCGTTCCGGCCTCAAGGAGCGGAAAATACATGAAAAGAGCGGCACATCGTGCCGCTCTGATTTTGATCATCTGTTTACTGAACTTCTTCCTCGACAGCGATCTCTTCGCTCATGATGACGATGAAGGACTCGTCGGAATCCCAGATCTTCTGCATCATGGCCACGGGCCAGTACACGTTCACCTTGAAGTCTTCGGGAACGTTCGCGGTCAGGATGTTCTCCTCGACCTCACCGCCAGTCACGGTGACGAGCACGGCGCAGACCTTGGCGCCGGCCTTGTACTGGGTGGCAAACTCAAGGACCAGGTACTCTTCGCTCTTCTGATCCCAGCCGGGCGCGCGAAGGGAAACCAGCTCATACGCGAAGGCCTTGTCGGCAACCTTTTCCTTGATGCCGGCCTGGGCATTCTCGGTGAACACCGCAACGTGATCCTCGGCCTCGTTGAGCTTGGCGAGATATTCATTGGCGACCGTTCCGTGGTCCACGATCACGAAGACCGGAGACTCGGTTGTGGTGTTGTCACCAGGCTGACCGCTCTTTGCTGCCAACGCGGAAACGGAAGCCAGAACAAGCATCGCCGCCATCAGGATAGCAACAAACTTTTTCATGGGAATCTACTTCCTTTCATTTCACGCTTCCGCATCCGAATGAATTGAATGACGGAGCTTTCGCAGATCAATGATCAACCTGCACTGCCGAATTATAGCACAGCAAAATCAAAAAAGCAAGAGGAAAAACGTGTTAAAAATCCGTTCCGGGCGTCCCCAAAATGTAAAAAGTACAAACGCAATACAACCGTATCCAAAGCCGCACGGCGGGAAACGGCGGCCGCGATCTCCCTTTCCGCGGTGCGCGGCGGAGGAAGAACGCGATATTTTGGCCGCCCCCTTGATTTCATGCGCTTCTGTGTTATACTGTTAGACAGGAAACAAACCGACGGAAGGAGCGAACCTCCATGAATAAGATCGGCGTTCTGACCAGCGGCGGCGACGCGCCGGGCATGAACTCCGCCGTGACGGCGGTGGCAAAGAGCGCGGCCATGTACGGCATGCCTCTGGTGGGCATCAAGCGGGGCTACAACGGCCTGCTCCGCAAATCCACAAGTCTGTTTGACGACATGGAAGAGCTGCGCCTGGACACGGTGCTGGACATCGCGGACCTTCCGGGCACCTACCTGCGCACGGCCAGGTGCATGGAGTTCATGGATCCCCACTGGAGGGAAGTGGCGGCCAACACCCTGCACGCCATGGGCATCGGCGGTCTGGTGGTCATCGGCGGCGACGGCTCCTTCCACGGCGCGGAACACCTGTGCAAGCTGGGCATCCCCTGCATCGGCATTCCCGGCACCATCGACAACGACCTGGCCTACACGGAGATGACCCTGGGCTATGACACCGCGGTGAACGTGTGCGTGGACGCCATCCGGGCCATCCGGGCCACCTCCCGTTCCCACGACCGCCCCCACGTGGTGGAGGTCATGGGCCGGCACTGCGGCGACATCGCCCTGACGGCGGCGGTGTCCACCGGCGCGGAGATCGTCATCGTGCCCGAGGTGCGCTGGTCCGTCGAGGACGTGGCCATGCGGCTGAACCGCCAGCTGGCCAAGGGCAACAGCCGGGCCACCATCGTGGTGGCGGAGGGCAGCTGGGAATCCATGGAGCCCTTCGACATGTACACCTTCCTCAACAGCCACGGCAAGAAGTGCTTTGAGGGCGAGCCCATCAGCGCCGCCCGCTTCGCTTCCATTATGAAGCGCATGTGCGGTATGGTGGAGGCCCGCTCCACGGTGGTGGGCTACACCCAGCGCGGCGAGACTCCCTCCGCCCGGGACTCCGCCTTCGCGTTTGAGGCCGGCCACCTGGCGGTCCGGCTGCTGCGGGACGGCATCTCCAACCAGGTGATCGGCGTCCACAACGGCAAGGTGTTCTACATGGCCATCGACGTGGCCCTGCAGTGCAAGCGCGAATTCAACCGGGATCTCTACGAACTCGTCAACAACATGTGACCATGAACGACAGGAGTGATCGCACATGAAAAAGCTCGTTGCCGCCCTCACCGCCATGATCCTGCTGCTGGCCGGTCCGCTGAGCGCGCTGGCCGCCTCCGCCGACGGCGCCTACGTCTTCCTGCTGTACGCGCTGAGCCAGGACGACGCTTTCGGGAGCCCGCTGTTCAGCTCCAAGGAGGAGGCCGGCTTCTCCCAGACGGTGCTCTGCTATGACTTCACAGTCGGCTCGGTGCTGCTCACCGGATATGCGGCCGACGGCGCCTATACAGCCACAGCCTGGCTCAGCAGCGACGACGTCCTCAAGATGTCCAGCATGATGGCCGTGCTGATGATGTATGAGGACATCAGCGCCATGACCAGCAACGGCCTGGTGATCATGCTCAATCTGGTGGAAGACGGCGATCCCATCTATATCAGCAGCGCCGATGAGGCGACCGCCATGGTGGCCATCATCAACGCGTGGCTGGAAAACTGATCCCCCGTGTGATCCCATGCGCTGCCGGCCGGCGGCGCTTTTTCGTACAGACCCGGCGACGGATGGGCTGACGGAGGGATCGTTTTGAGCAAAAACCGGCAGGTTTGGCGCAATCGCTATTGAATTTCGGCTTGTTTGTGTGTATAATTGAGGCGACTCATGAGAACAGAGCGGCTGCAGGCAGGATTTGCCTGCGGCGGGGAAAGGATGATGCACCGATGAAACTCAACGGACTGACCAAGGCGCAGGTGGAGGAGAGCCGGAAGCAATACGGCGCCAACACCCTGACGCAGATCCCCCCGGATCCCCTGTGGAAGAAGATCCTGGAAGGGTTTAAGGACCCCATGATCATGATCCTGCTGGTGGCGCTGGCCATCCAGGTGGTGCTGTTTGTGCTGGGCGACCACTGCATGAAGGTTATCAAATCCGACACCCAGTGGTATGAGCCCGTGTGCGTGCTGGTGGCCATCCTGCTGGCCAACGGCGTGGCCTCCATCTCCGAGCACAGCCAGGAGGGCAAGGCCAACCTGCTGAAGGCCGAGGAGGAGTCCAAGGAGATGACCAAGATCCTCCGGGACGGCCAGCTCCACGAGATGCACGTGTCCGAGGTCGTGGTGGGCGACATCATCTACCTCCAGGCCGGCGACAAGCTCCCTGCCGACGGCGAGATCGTCGAGGGCGAGGTCATGGTGGACCAGGCCGCCCTCAACGGCGAGACCGAGGAAGCCCGCAAGGGCGTCAACGAGAATGGCGCGGAATACAACACCCGCGACCTGCTGAACACCTGCTACGCCTACCGCGGCACCGTGGTGGTCTCCGGAGAGGCCTACATGGAAGTCAAGGTGGTGGGCGACAAGACCCTCTTCGGCGAGCTGGCCCTGGAAGTGCAGGAAGACAGCCGCGAGACGCCCCTGCAGGTCAAGCTGGGCAAGCTGGCCAAGCAGATTTCGCTGTTCGGCTACATCGGCGCTGCGGCTATCATCGCGGCCGTCATACTGATCAACATCTTCAACGGCCATGTGGCCAGCCCCGAATTCCAGGCCAGCCCCCTGGCCAACTGGGTCAGCCTGATCATTGAGGCCGTCACCGTGGCCGTGACCATCATCGTCTGCGCGGTGCCCGAAGGCCTGCCCATGCTGACCTCCATCCTCATGTCCTTCCAGTCCATCCGGATGATCAAGGACAACGTGCTGGTCCGCAAGATCAACGGTCTGGAGACCGCCGGCTCCCTGTCCCTGCTCTTCACCGACAAGACCGGCACCATCACCGAGGGCCGCCTGTCCGTGGTGGAACTGGCAACCGGCAACCAGCGGATCTTCACCAAGCTCAGCGAACTCCCCGCCTCCATGCGGGCGGACATCGTCACCGGCATCGGCCTGAACAACTCCGCCACGGTCTCCGGCAACGAGATCATCGGCGGCAACTCCACGGACCGCGCCATGATGTCCTTCCTGCTGGGCGAGGGCGCCACGGCCCAGATGAACAAGGACGACGTCATCGGGTTCAACCCCTTCAACTCCACCAAGAAGATGTCCGACGTGACCGTCACCGTGAACGGCCAGTCCATGACCTACCTCAAGGGCGCGCCGGAGCGCATCATCGAGCGCTGCTCCAGCTACATCAACGAGAACGGCGAGGTCAAGCCCCTGAACCATGAGGTCCAGTCCTCCCTGATGACCTACATGGACGCCCAGGCGGGCCGTTCCATGCGTCTGCTGGGCGTGGCCAAGACTGACGGCGATCCCGACGGCAAGGACCTGACTCTGGTCTGCGTGCTGTCCATCCGTGACAACGTCCGCAAGGAAGTCATCCCGGCCATCGCCGAGGTGCAGGGCGCGGGCATCCAGGTGGTCATGGTCACCGGCGACCGCAAGGAGACCGCCGTGGCCATCGCCCGGGAGGCCGGCCTGCTGAAGAATCCCTCGGACATCGCCATGACCAGCCAGGAGATGGCGGAGAAGAGCGACGACGAGCTGAAGAAGCTGCTGCCCAACCTGCGGGTGGTGGCCCGGGCCCTGCCCACCGACAAGAGCCGCCTGGTGCGCATCGCCCAGGAGCTGAACCTGGTGGTGGGCATGACCGGCGACGGCGTCAACGACTCTCCGGCCCTGAAGAAGGCCGACGTGGGCTTCGCCATGGGTTCCGGCACCGAGGTCGCCAAGGAAGCCGGCGACATCACCATCCTCGATGATAACTTCACCTCCATCGACAAGGCCATCCTCTACGGCCGCACGATGTTCAAGTCCATCCGCAAGTTCCTGATCTTCCAGCTGACGGTCAACGTGGCCGCCGTGCTGACCTGCTTCCTGGCCCCCTTCTTCGGGGAGAACGAGATCCTGACGGTTGTACAGCTGCTTCTGATCAACCTGGCCATGGACACCCTGGCGGCCATCGCCTTCGGTTCCGAGCCCACGCTGAAGGAGTACATGAAGGAGAAGCCCGTCCCGCGGGACGCCTCCATCGTGTCGAAGAAGATGCTCACCCAGATCATCATGTCCGCCCTCTACATCACCGCGGCCTGCCTCTGCATCCGCTTCGTGATCCCGGGCTTCCTGAACCTGATTGGACAGGGCGACCTGTTCAAGGTAAAAGAAGCCGCGCGCATGGCACTGGAAACTGCAAAGGCAGGGTTTACCGATCCCACCACCGCGGAAGCTCTGGCTGCGCTCACGCCGTTCATTGACGAGTACGAGGGAGCGCTTCGTGCCATGAATACCTACCTGAACTCCGCGGTCTTCGCCACCTTCATGATGGCCATCACCTTCAACGGCTTCAATGCCCGCACCGAGCACCTGAATGTGTTTGAAGGCATCGGCCGGAACAAGATGTTCCTGCTGATTATGGGCGTCATCATGGCGGCCCAGTTCGTGTTCGTCACCATCGGTGGCGAAGTGCTGAAGGTTCATTCCCTGACCGCCACCACCTGGCTGGTCTGCGCGGTGATCGCCATCCTGGTGATCGTCGTGGGCACCATCGCCAAGGTCCTGACAGCCGGACAGAAAGAAACCGTACAGTAATCAACCCGTTCATATGACATTCGGAAGGAGTGGATCCATATGGCTGTGAACCTCGTCAAGGGACAGAAAGTCAATCTGGTCAAGGAGAGCAGCGTCGGCCTGCGCAAGGTGCGGGTCGGCCTGGGCTGGGATGAAGCGGAGCAGAAGAAGGGCTTCTTCGCCTCCCTGTTCTCCGCCAAGGCGGCCGACATCGACTGCGACGCCTCCGTGATCCTCTGCGGCGCCAACGGCAAAGTGGTGGGCAACGCGGTGAAGGACTGCTGCGTCTACTTCGGCAACCTGAAGCATGAGTCCGGAGCCATCGTCCACGCCGGCGACAACCTGACCGGCGGCGGCGAGGGCGACGACGAGCAGATCACCATCGATCTGCAGGCCATCCCCGCCAACGTCAGCAAGCTGGTCTTCGTGGTGAACATCTACGACGCCAACGTCCGCAACCAGCACTTCGGCATGATCCGAAACGCGTTCATCCGCCTTGTGGACATGCGGAACGAGGCCGAGATCTGCCGCTTCAACCTCACCGACGACTACAGCGGCATGACCGGCATGATCGTGGGCGAGCTGGACCGGGACGGCCAGTCCTGGCAGTTCAACGCCGTGGGCAAGGGCGTGAAGGACGCCAGCCGCCTGGACAAGCTGCTGAACCTGTATCGGTAACTTCGGCCGGGAAAGGAGATGCGCGCATGCCGAACGATGAGATTGCGGCCATCACGGATCGCATCGTCAGCCAGCTGTCCCCTTTGCAGGTCTACCTGTTCGGATCCTTCGCCGACGGGACGCAGCGCCCCGACAGCGACCTGGATTTCTACATCGTTGTCGGCAATGACAAAACAGATTGGTACGAGCAGACGCTGAACGCTTACAGGGCCATCCGCCCTGTCCGGAAAAGGCCCGTGGACATTCTCGTGGGAACCGAGCGGGACTTTGAATCCCGCCGGCAGTACGCCACCATCGAGCGGGAAGTTGCCCGGAAAGGGGTCCTGCTCTATGGATAAAGCCATCCCGATCTGGTTTGAATACGCGGACAGCGACCTTGAAACCGCCCGGTTTCTGTTTGAGAAGCAGGACCCGCCGCAGCTTGAGATCATCTGCTATCACTGTCAGCAAGCCGGGGAAAAAGCAGTCAAAGCCCTTTACCTGGCGGCGAAATTCCGGGCGGCATACCAAGAAAGCATGATCTTTGGTTCCTGCTGGAGCAGATGAAAGGCAGGATCGCGATCCCGGAACCGATCTGGAACGCGGCGGATGCACTGGATCCTTATGGCATCGTCATCCGCTATCCGTCGGAGAACCGGGTGGATGAGCATCACACAAAGCAAGCGCTCATGCTGGCAGACCGGCTTGTCCGGTGGGCTAGGGAAACCTCGGACAGGCTTGTCCGGGACCATAGCGCTTCCGAGTGATATCCGCACACCATTGTCCAAATACAGATTGTGATACGATCTGTTCACTCAAAGGAAACGAAAGGAGAAACAACCATGGCAGTCAATCTCACCAAAGGACAGAAAGTCAGTCTCGACAAGGGCATGAAGCTGGCCCTCATCGGCCTGGGCTGGGACACCAACCGCTACGACGGCCGCGCCGACTTCGACCTGGACGCCTCCGCCTTCCTGCTGGGGGCCAACGGCCGCGTGCGCAAGGACGAGGACTTTGTCTTCTACGGCAACCTCTCCGCCGACAACGAGTGCGTGGTGCACACCGGTGACAGCCTCTCCGGCGGCTCCGGCGGCGACGACGAGACCCTGTTCATCGACTTCTCCAAGGTGCCGGCGAACGTGGAGCGCATCGCCATCACCGTGACCATCTATGAGGCGGCGGAGCGCGGCCAGAACTTCGGCCAGGTCTCCAACGCGTACGTCCGGGTGGCCCGGCGCGCTTCCGACAGCGACATGGTGGGCACCGAGCAGCTCCGCTACAACCTGGGCGAGGACTTCTCCATCGAGACCGCGCTGGTGGTCTGCGAGCTGTACCGCTCCGGCAGCGAGTGGAAGTTCAACGCGGTGGGCGCCGGCTATCAGGGCGGCCTGTATGCCCTGTGCAAGGCTTACGGCGTGAACGTGTAAGTTCCGGCGCAGGCGGCGCTGTGCGAAAACGCAGCGCCGTTTTTGCCGACTGACGCAGAAGACTGCGTTCCGATGAATCCGGGCAAGGAGGCGATGACATGAGCCGGGACGGCAAGAAGGGCCTGCGGCTGGACTACAACGCGCCGGCGGTGCTGACCTTTGTACTGCTGTGCGTGGCGGTGCACCTGGTCAGGGTGCTGATCAACGGCGCCGAAGGCCCGACGGTCTTCAGCATCCGCTCGGACGGGTTCCCCCTGGTGCTCCTGCGGCTGTTCACCCACGTGCTGGGCCATGCCAGCTGGACCCACCTGCTGAACAACATGATGTTCATCCTGATCCTGGGCCCTATGATCGAGGAGAAATACGGCACGGTCAATACGGTGTTCGTCATCCTGGTCACGGCCCTGGTGACGGGTCTGGCGCACCTGCTCTTCAACCCGGCGGCTTCCCTGATGGGCGCCAGCGGCGTGGTGTTCGCCTTCATCCTGCTGGCGTCCATCACCGGCGCGGAGGCCAACACCATCCCCCTGACCTTCATCCTGGTGGCGCTGCTGTGGATCGGCGAACAGGTCTATCAGGCCTTCTCCGTGAAGAACAACGTGTCCGAGCTGACCCACATCATCGGCGGCGCGGTGGGCGCGTGCCTGGGCTTTGTGATGAAGAAGAACCGCATGAACAGCTTCAGCGCCTGACGAGAACGATCCTGAGGTGGCGGCATGTTTACGAGAGGAAACGCGACACAACCGGAAGCCCTGCTGACACCCCTGGGGCAGCGCAGCCCAGTCTGCGTGTATTTCCTGCGGGTTGCAGGCTGGTCTCCGGCGCTGGAGGAGCAGCTGTGGCGCTGCCATGAGGCCGCGCG
This sequence comes from Christensenellales bacterium, assembly GCA_045226335.1. GTDB lineage: Bacteria > Bacillota > Clostridia > Christensenellales > Aristaeellaceae > RUG11272. The sequence continues at coordinate 17,396 of JBGVCH010000104.1, forward strand.
GAACAGCGGTGTGGTGCTGGACCAGGGCCTTCCCAACCCGGACAACGCCCAGCTGACCTATTACAACGAAATGCTGGGCAGCGCCTTTGCCACCGACGCGGGCAGCATCCGCACGGCCCTGACAAAGTGGATGCCCAACCTGGCGGAGAAGCAGCGGGTGGAGCTGGCGGACGGCATCAGCGCCCTGCTGGCGGAGCAGAAGCGCGCCGGCAAACCGGACGGAGCCCTGAAGAGCCTGTACATCAAGCTGATGTGCTGGCTGTACTACCGCTTCCGCTCCATGGCGGAAAGGCTGGGAAAGGAACCCCTGCCCCTGGTGCTGTGCGTGGCGCAGGAGCTGTCGGCCCACGCGCTGACCTTCCTGCGACTCATGGGGAGCCTGGGGGCGGACATCCTGCTGGTGGAGCCGAAGGGCGACGCGGATTACCTGAAGCTGGATCCCGGGAATCAGTGGTCCCAGCTGTGCGACATGCCCGGCCTGACCGCTTTCCCGGCGGACTGGAGCATCAAAAAGCTGCGCCAGACCTACGCCAGCCGCGTTCAGCCCGTCCCCGCCAGGCCGCCGCAGCCCGCGATACCGAATCCTTCCCAGACGGCCGCACGGCCCGGCATGCCGAATCCGTCGCAGGCAGCGTCTAGACCCGGGATGCCGAACCCCTCTCAGGCGGCCGCACGGCCCGGCATGCCGAATCCGTCGCAGGCCGCGGCCAGACCCGGGATGCCGAACCCCTATCAGACAGCCCCTCGGCCCGGCATGCCGAATCCTTCGCAGGCAGCCGCGCGGCCCACGCCGCGGACACCGCCGCAGCCGCCTGTGCCCCCGGCTCCCCCGCCGCAGCCTCCCGTGACACCGACCCCGCCGCCCGAGCCGTCGAAGGTCACCACCCGGGAGGGCAAGACGCTGAACATCCGCGGCCTGGGCCCCAAGACCACGCCGCCCCCGAGCCAGCACCCCGATACGGCGCCGGCCATCCCCAAAATGAACGTGTCCGGCGTGGACGGCATCGGCGTCCGCACCTCCGTCCGGAGGCCGGAGGCGCCTGAGGCCCGCGGCACACAGCCGGCCCAGGTCCACCCGGAGCAGACCAACCTGCTGCTGCGCTTCACGGAACCCCAGACCCAGCCCTGCACCAACGCCTGGATGGAAAACCCGGACCTGGACGCCGTGCTGGTGCCCACCACCCGCCGCGGCGAGGACGCCACCTATTACTACAACTGCCTGATCCGCCTGCGGGGCGTGCCGGACAAGGTGAGCTACGCCAGCCAGCTGCACACCCTGTACCGCAAACTGCTGGAGACCGGCCGCCGGGTGCTGGTGGTGGACGAGACCTTCCCCAACCCCACCACGGAAGAGCTGGACCGGGTCCGCCGCCACAGCGGATACAAGACCGCCACGGAGCTGATCGTGGACCTGGCCAACAACCTGCCGGCCAGCGCGTCGGTGGAACTCCAGCGCCTGTCCCAGCGCGCCTTCGCCCTGACCCTGCTGGAGGACGACCTGAAGCAGAACAACCTGAACAAGCTGCTGACGGACGCGGCCTATCTGATCTGCTGGATCCGCCGCTATCAGGCGCAGCTCTTCGGCTCCTGGCACGACGGGGACATTCCCTGCTGCATCCTGATGGGCCACTGCCGCACGGACCGGGAGGCCCTCTACCTGCGCTACCTGGCCCTGATGCCGGTGGACGTGCTGATCTTCTCGCCCAACCTGAACCTGAAGTGCCGGTTCAGCGCGCCGGAACTGCTGGAGCTCACCGGTGACGAGTCCATGCCGGAGCTGGCTTTCCCCAAGGAGACCGCCCGAATGACCATGCGCACCGCCGCTTCCCACGCGGAGGAAGAGCTCACCGGCATGCTCTTCGAGGGCACGGGCCTCTACCGTAACCACCAGTTCTCCCACGCCAACGCCGTGGTGCTGGCCGGGACCCAGGACGAGATCGGCATCTACTGGAAGCAGGACCTGAACGTGCGGCCCAACTTCTCCACCTCCAACGGCCTGGTGTGCATGCCGGTGCTGTGGGCCAAGGTCAGCGGCGTGGACACCAAGGATGAGCTGTCCTACTGGCAGCGAATCGCCGCCATGCGCGGGCCCGACGTGGTGCTGTTCAACCGCCTGCCCACCATGAGCCAGAAGGACAGCCGCAAGTACATGGTGCTGGCCCAGAAGTACCTCAAGAACGGCCACATCCTGCAGGAGCCGCTGACGGCGGACAACCAGTACCCCTTCGGCCCCCTGCGGCTGGAGATGCAGGCCCACATGCTCAGCAAGGTCCAGGAGATGCTGGACCAGCGGCTCATCAAGGGCACCTTCAACAACGGGACGGAGTACCTGGTGCTGTCCACGGCGCTGGCCCTTCCGCAGGAGATGCAGCGCATGGTCCACGCCTTCGACTTCGCCCGGCGGAATCCCAAGATCATCTGCGTCCACAACGGGGACAGCGAGGGCACCCTGGAGGACGCCATCTACCTGACCTTCCTGAGCCTCATCGGCTTCGACGTGGTGCTGTACGTGCCCACGGGCTACCAGGCCTTCGAGCGTCACCTGAACGACCGCATGCCGGTGGAGCACCAGGTGGGTCCTTACCGCTTCGACATGACCGTACCGGACTTTGATACCCTGCCCGCGCCCAAGAACAACGTGTTTGTGGAAGGCCTGGCTCGGATCGGAATAAAAATCAAGAGGGGGAACTGACATGGCCATCAATTTCAGCAACGCATCCCAGCCCAAGCCCGTGGAAGAGCCCAAGGCCGCGGCGCCGGCGCCCGAACTCATCGAGATGCCCACCTTTGATGTGGCGGAGGAGCGGGAAAAGGTCAAGAAGGAAATGGAGCACTCGCCGGAGATCGACGCGCTCACCAGCACCATCGACGTCAGCGACATGAACTCCATCGTCACCTTCGGTTCCCACTCCGCCGAGGAGATCTCGAAGGCCTCCGACGTGGTGCTCCGCTCCATGGGCCTGGACCAGGTCACCGAGTCCGGCGCGCTGCTTCAGGCGCTGAACAAGGTGATGGAGCAGTTCGACATCAAGGAGATCAAGGAGAATCCCTCCCTGGTGGGCAAGCTCTTCGGCTCGGCCAAGAAGCAGATCGACAAGATCCTCAGCAAGTACCAGAACATGGGCGACCAGGTGGACAAGATCTACGTGGAGCTCAAGAAGTACGAGGACGAGATCAAGAAGAGCAACTCCAAGCTGGACACCATGTTCGACGCCAACGTGGCCTATTATCACGAACTGGTGAAATACATCCTGGCGGGCGAGCAGGGCGTGGGCGAGATCCAGGCCTATATCGACCAGCGCACCAAGGACTTTGAGGATTCCGGCGACCAGGGCATCCAGTTCGAGCTGCAGACCCTGAACCAGGCCCGGGACGTGCTGGAGCAGCGGGTGGCGGACCTGCGCACCGCGGAGATCGTTGCCATGCAGTCCATCCCCATGATCCGCACCATGCAGTACAGCAACCTCAACCTGATCCGTAAGATCAACAGCGCCTTCATCATCACCCTGCCCGTGTTCAAGCAGTCCCTGGCCCAGGCCCTGATGCTGAAGCGGCAGCGGGTCCAGGCCCAGGCCATCAACGCCCTGGACGAGCGCACCAACGAGCTGCTGGTGAAGAACGCCCACAACGCCGTGGAGACCAGCAAGATGACCACCCGCATGGCCACCGGCTCCTCCATCAGCGCCGAGACCCTGGAGACCACCTGGCGCACCATCGTCAGCGGCATCGAGGAGACCCGCAAGATCCAGGAGAGCGCCGCCGCCAAGCGCAAGGAGGACAAGGCCAAGCTGGAGAAGATCAAGGCCGAGTTCCAGGAGAAGTTCTCCATGCCGGACTACAAGAAGTAATCCGCTTTCACGCAAAAACCCGGAGGAACGGGGTTCCCGGCAGCGGGCGCCTTTCCTCCGGGTTTTGTTTTTTGCTTGCTTCTTCCCGCGGAACAGCGGGCCGGGGATTCTTCCCCGTACCCTCAAAAACACCCGCCGCAGGTCGCTGCAGCGGGCGTTTCGTTTTGTCGGGGATCAATTACTTTTTCTTGCCCTTCTTGGCGTTGACGGCTTCCTTCATGTCCTTGCCGGGCTTGAAAGCGGGCACCTTGCTGGCCGCGATCTTGATCTTGTCGCCGGTGCGGGGGTTGCGGCCTTCGCGGGCGCTGCGGGTGCGGACTTCGAAGGAGCCAAAGCCCACCAGGATGACCTTGCCGTCGGCGACCAGGCCTTCGGTGATGCTTTCCAGCGCGGCGTTGACGGCCTTGGCGGCCTCAGCCTTGGTGATTTCGGCCTTGGAAGAGACTTTCTCGACGAGTTCCTGCTTATTCATGGTTCAGATCTCCTTTACATATTTATTTGACACTGGGTCCCAGCGCCATTATACAATATCTTGCGGTCCAGTGCAACAGTTTTCCACAAAAGTTTTGGCAAAAACCGCATTTTTTCACGGTTTTTTGGATTTGGACCTTATTCCTCGTGGTCCAGGTCCGCTTTGTTCTCGTTCAGCAGCTTCTGCAGCTCCTCCATGAAGACGCTCAGGTCGGTGAATTTGCGGTAAACCGCGGCGAAACGGACATAGGCCACGTCGTTGAGCTTCTTGAGCTCCGCCATGACCATATCGCCGATCTCCTCGGTGGAGATCTCGCCGTCCGCGCTGCGGTAGGCGCCCTGCTCCACCCGGGCGGTGATCTCCTCGATCTGCTTGGCGGACACCGGCAGCTTCTGGCAGGCGTGCAGGATGCCGTTGCGGACTTTGGACGCGTCAAAGGTCTCCCGGCGGCCGTCGTGCTTGACCACGATCAGCGGCAGCTGTTCGATCTTCTCGTAGGTGGTGAAGCGCTTCCCGCAGCCCACGCACTCCCGGCGCCTGCGGATGCTGGTCCCGTCCTCCGTGGGCCGGGAGTCGATGACCTTGCTCTCTGTGCTGTTGCAATACTGACACCGCATGGTTTTCGCCACTCCTTTTCGCGTCCCGGACCCCGTTCAGCTCACTCGACGCCGGCCTCGACTGTCCCGGCACCGGCTTCGACGCTGGCTTGCGTGCCGTTGGCGTAAACGCTCTGCAGCGCGGCCTCCAGGATTTCGGCAAGCTTGGCGGCGCCTTCTTCGTCCTCCGTGGGGGTGAAGCCCTCCGAGGCGCTCAGCCGCCAGGCGATGCGCAGGCCATACTCGCACTTTTCGCTGAGCATCCCGTAGTTCACACAGACCGAGTGCAGCAGGCTGAAGACCGTGCCGGAATCCACGGCCCACACCGCGATGTACATCGTGCCTTCGTTCTCGCCCGCCAGCGCGATCTGGTTCTCGGGGAAGTTGAAGTACACCGTGCACTTTTTGTCGTCCCCGGAATCCTCAAACACGTTGAAATACCCGGGCTGGCCCAGCACCTCGTCGTCCACCAGCGTGTTGAGCATGATCACAAAACCGTCGTCCGCCAGGGCAGAACCCGTCAGGACCATCATCACCAGCGCCAGCAGCAGCGCAGCCGTCTTTTTCATCATGTCCGCACCTCATTCGATGGCAGCCAGGGCCTTGAATACTTCGCGGTTGGCCGGGTAGAGCTTCTTGTACACGTCGTACACCTTGGCGTACTTCGGGACGTTCTCCGGGATGGGGGGCTGGGACGCGTTTTGATGGATCATGGCGCGGCAGGCCTCGGGCACGGAGGGATACAGGCCGGCGCCCACGCCCGCCAGGATGGCCACGCCCAGGGCCGGGCCCTCGGTGTTCACCGTGGTGGCCACCGGGCAGTTGAAGACGTCCGCCAGCATCTGCCGCCACAGCGCGCTGCGTCCGCCGCCGCCGCAGGCCAGCATTTCCGCGGGCTCCACACCCATCTCGTGCAGCACGCCCAGGCAGTCCGCCAGGGAGAAGGTGACGCCCTCCATCACGGCCCGCAGCAGGTCGCGGCGGGTGTGCATGGCGGAGAGACCGAAGAACATGCCGCGGCAGTCCGCGTCCAGGTGGGGCGTGCGCTCGCCCATGAGGTAAGGCGCGTACAGCAGCTTGTTGGAGCCGATGGGAGACCGGGCAGCCTCCGTGTTCAACAGCTCGTAGGCGTCGACGTCCATCAGCGCCGCGGCGCTCTTCTCCTCGGAGCAGAAGTTGTCCCGGAACCACTTCAGGGAGAGGCCGGCGCCCTGGGTCACGCCCATGACGTGCCAGGCCCCGGGCACGGCGCAGCAGAAGGTGTGCACCCGGCCCTTGGGGTCGATGGCCAGCTTGTCCGTGTGGGCGAAGACCACGCCGGAGGTGCCGATGGTGGTGAACGCCTTGCCGTCCTCCACCACGCCGGTGCCCACGGCCGCCGCCGCGTTGTCGCCGGCGCCGCCCACCACCAGGGTGGCCGGGGACAGCCCGGTGAGCCTCGCCGCCGCGTCGGAGATGTGACCGGTGACCTCGGGGCTCTCATAGACCTTGGCCAGCAGGCTCTCGTCGATGTCCAGGGTCTTCAGCAGCTCGGAAGACCAGCAGCGCTTCGGCACGTCCAGCATCTGCATGCCGCTGGCGTCGCTGACCTCGGTGGCGAAATCGCCGGTGAGCATGTAGCGCACGTAATCCTTGGGCAGGAGGATGTGGGCGCACTTCTTATAGTTCTCGGGCTCGTTGTTCCGCACCCACAGGAGCTTCGACAGGGTAAAGCCGGTGAGGGCCGGGTTGGCGGTGATGCTGATCAGCCGCTCCTTGCCCACCTTGGCGTGGATCTCGTCGCACTCCTTCGCCGTGCGCTGGTCGCACCAGATGATGGAGCGCCGCAGCACCTCGCCCTTCTCATCCAGCATCACCAGGCCGTGCATCTGGCCGGAGATGCCCAGGGCCACCACGTCTTCCTTCGCCACGCCGCTCTTTTCCAGCACCGTGCGAATGGTGGCGACGGCCGCGTTGTACCAGTCCAGGGGATCCTGCTCCGCCCAGCCGTTGTGGGGCTGGTACATGGGGTATTCCACCGTGCTGGACGCCTGCGCGCGCCCTTCCTGGTCGAACAGCACCGTTTTGGTGCCGGAAGTGCCCAGGTCGATACCGAGAACATACTTCATGACTGTTCCTCCCTCATAAAGAATGCAGTTGTCGGATGTGATTCTGTCTGCCGTGGAGAATTATAACGCCTGGACGGACGGATGTCAACGCCGGCAGGGCATTGTTCAGCAAAACTTCACCGCCGCTTCACGCGCCGCAGTACGCGACGGCGTCCGCCTGGAACTGCAGGCCGTCCCGGCCGCCCACGTGGGCAAAGTTCGTCTGGATGGACTTGCGGACCGGATACTTCCCCTTGAAGCGCTCCCGGATGACCTTCTCCATCACCGGGATGTTCCACACGTCCCGGAACAGGCAGTCCATCTGCACCACGTTCTCCAGCGTCAGCCCGAACAGGGCCAGCCGGCGTTCCATGTCGTCAAAGGCCCCGTTCACCTGTTCCTCCACCGTGCCGCCGATGTTCCCGACGCAGTAGCTCAGGAAGCAGTAGTCCCCGGCCTTGATGATCCCGGAATGTGCCCACTCCTCGTGGATGTCTTTTCTGATGATGCCGCTCATGGTTTCTCCTCTTTTCTCTATTGATGCCGCTCCCGGCGTGTTCCTGCCGCCATTATACCGGAAAGCGGCGCCGCCTTCAAGCCCCGGGCCCGCGGACGGCAGGGCTTACGCATGAACAGAACAGTGATCGCAACCGCCGCAACGACCTCATCCGGCCTGCGCGAGCAAGCAAAGCTGTCATGTGAAAGTCC
>JBGVCH010000105.1:0-4330 GCA_045226335.1 Christensenellales bacterium
CCGTGCCGTTTCCGCTGTATTCCGCCATGCAGCGGACACCCCGCAGGGCATCCGCCAGCGCCGTCGGGTCCGCCAGCAGCCGCTGCCGCTGTTTCAGGCTCTCCGCGCCTTCTCCCGCCACCGGGCTTTCCCGGTAAGGGCGGTCCAGGCTGAAGGTGTTCAGGATCGTGCTCCAGTCCGTCACGTCCCTGCGCAGCCGGGCCAGCAGCCGCAGCGCGCCCTGAAGCCCCGTGGCGCGGTACACTTCCGTCAGCAGTTCCGTCAGATCGGCCGGGCGCTCCCGCAGGGCCGTTTCGGCCATAGCCTCCTCATAGTGGGCCGCCAGCCACCCAAGCCAGCGGATCACGGCCTCCGCCGCCGGGCGTTCGCCGGTCCAGCCGGCCAGGGCCCAGGACGCCCGGGCAACGGCGACACTGTCCGGGAGATCGGCGCACAGCGCGCCGTCCTCAGTCTGGTGATCCATATGCTTCCGGATCGCCGCGGCGGCCGGGCAGGCCTCCGGATCGATTCCGAGGCAGGCGGACAGACGCACCGCGCCTTCCAGCGCGTCGGTGGGCACGCTGTCCGGCAGCTGCTTCAAAAGAGCGGCCGCCTGGGCGTTTTCCGCCCGGAGCATGCCGGCGGACAGGGGCAGCTGGGTTCGCCGGACCAGAGGGGTCCGCTCAAAAATCGGCTTTCTCGGCAAAAGAAACGCCTCCATACAGTCAGGTTCGGAATGCTGAGGCAATCAGCACCCCCATTATAGCGAAAAACAGGCGCTTGCGCAATCATTCCCGGCGATTTTGCGCGAAAAAACGCGGCGCATTTTCATCTGCGCCGCGCCGGGGTTCTGTCAGTTTTTCCGGTAGCTTTCGATGCTCCCGGCATCACCGCTTCCGGAAACGGTTTCATCGGTGACCGCCGCGTCCCGGTAAGTCTCTTTCGGGGCCGCGGCCTCTGCCGTCACGGCGGCTGCCGAGGCGGAACCGTAGGCTTTTTCCGCCGCCGCCTTCACTTCCGCGATGGTCGCTTCCGTGCTGTCGGTTTTCTCTGCGGGTTTGAAGGTGGACTCGTAGGGATAGCTGCTGCCGTCCGTGGGACGCCGGTAGGGGTTGGACGCGCCGCTGCCGCCCGACGTGTAGGTGCCGGACGCCGATGTGCGGGTCGAGGAGGCGCTTCCGCCGGAGTAGGCGGAGGCGGTGGGGGCCTTGGCTGCCGCCGCGGCCCGGCTGGCCTTGGCCTTCCGCTCTGCGGCGCGCTTGGCCGCCTTCCGCTTGTTCTGCGCGTTCATGTAGAATCCGACGCCGACACCGCCGCCGATGACCACGAGCGCGATGAGACCGAGGATCAGAAGCAGAGGCATACCGCCCTTCTTCTTGTCATAACGGAACGACACGCTGGGTTCGGCATAGCCGCCGTCCTCCATGAGGGTGAGGGTTTTTTCATTCGCTTCATCGGCCGCCAGCTCATAGCCGTCGATGGAAGGCGCTTTCACCTTGTTCTGGTTGATCGCCAGCTGACGCGGGGCCTTCTCGATGATCTTGCCGCTGGCTTTGTCGTAGCAGTACACCGTGATGCTGGTCGGCGTCTCGAGTTTCTGTTCCGATGGCGCGTCCACCGCGTCGGTGGTCTGGGGATCCTCCGTCTCCATGTTCTCCGGGAGGATGGTGGGGCCGGGCGTCGGCTGCCATTCGGTGTACGTGCTGGTATAGCCGCTGGCCGGGGTGACCCACACCGTCTCTTCGTTGTTCAGGGGGTTGGCGTCATTCACGTAGGAAGTCGTGGAATTGGTCCCCGTTGTCTTGTCGCGGTTGTAGTGCTCGCTGCTCAGGTACGTGCTGAGCTCCTGGATGGTCATCTGCTTGAAGCAGTCATCCCGGATGTAGCCCTCCGAGCCGCCGATGGACACGTGATACCAGGTGTTGGTGCCGTCGTACTGCGAGCCCATGACCAGGCCCAGCTCATACTTATTCACCTGCTTCAGGCTTCTGGAAGACCTGGAGGCGCTCTCGCGGAAGTTGACCTTGTCCTGGGTGACGTATCCGTAGCTGGACAGGCCGGCCTCGTTGTACACGGGCACCTGGGGCGTCGCTTCCGGTTCGGGCGTCACGGGCGGGATCAGGATGTCGCTCAGGTATTCCTGCGTCTCCGGCTCGGTCATCATCTGCAGCTGGTCGCCCCGGATGTAGCCGTACGCGTCGTTGTACATCACGATGTCCCAGGGATAGGCGTCGCTGGTGTCGTAAACCTGTCCCACCACGTAGACCACCGTGCCCGAATCGGGGATCCAGTTTTCGATGTTGCTGTACTCGCCCGGCATGCCGCGGAAGGGCACATAGGCCATGTTGGTCCTGGCGTAGCCGCTGTACTGAGCGGGAGACGGCGTAGGTTCCGGCTCCGGGGTCACAGCCTGCATGTTGTTGTATTCTTCCAGATAGATCTGCGCCACGTCGTCGCTCACCGACTGCAGGACCGACGTCCGGACATAGCCCGGTGCCTGGGTTGTGCTCTGCTTCTGCACGTAGCTCCATTCGCCGCTGCCGCCCGATACATAGACCAGTTCGTTGATCTCCAGCGTTCCGCAGGGGTAAGAACTGTCGAGGGGGTCGGAGTGCATGGTCGCCGTCGTCAGGGCCACCGCGTAGCCGGTGTAGGGCGCGGTCTCGACCGGTGTGGGCGTGGGCGTGATCCGGGCGGCTTCGTACTCGCTCCGGGCGATCTCCGCCTCTTCCTCGCTGGCCTGGCGCAGGGTGTCGGTTCTGACAAAGCCCTGGCGGCCGTCCAGCGTGGAGACCAGGCTCCACTGGCCGTCGTTGTTGATGACGCTGACATACGAGTTCGCCGGGAGCGCCGCGCCTACCGCCGGCATGGCATCGCCGGTGCCCTCGCGGACAACGGTCGGCACGGTGGTCATGGCGTGGCCCGTGAAGGTCGGACCGACGGCCACGGGTTCCGGCGTGATGACCACCACGTCGTTGACCGGGGTGGGAGTCGCGGGCGCCGGGGTCGGCGTGACCACGGGCACCGGCGTCATGAGACTGTCCTGATAGTCGTCCGTCTCAGCCTGAGAGCGCACGTTCAGGAAATCGGAGCGGATGTAGCCTTCCTTGCCGTTGTAGAGGACCTTGGTCCAGTTCCTTCCGTCCGCGCCTGTGACTTCCTCGATGGCCCAAACCTTGGTGCCGATGTTCTTGATCTGCGTCCGGTTCCGGTTGTTCGCCTGGTTCGGGGTCTCGCGCATGTTGACGCCCTTGGCCGTCGTCACGGCCACCCGCTGGATCTTCTCGCCGAAGGGAACCGGCGTCTCGGCGGGATCCCGCAGGCGGCTGAAGTTGTACACGACCACCGGCGGTTCGGGGGTCCCGTCCGCCTTGATGGTGATCTGCTGCGGCGTCACGCTGTCCGGATCGTATCCCAGGGCCCGGACCAGTTCCGCCTCCGGCGCGAGGGTCACGGTATTGCCCGCGCTGAAGCTGTAGGTCCGCGGCTCCACAATGTCCACGTTGGCGTTATTGCGGTAGTAGACCGTCACCGTTCCGAAGCGCTGAACCGGCTGGATGACAAACACGACTTCCTTGGGCTTGGCGTTGCCTTTTTTGTCCACGGAGACGCTTCGGGTCTCGCTCTGCCCGCTGGCCAGCACATAGCCGTCCGGCTGGGCCGCCGCCACCGCCTGTTTCGTGTTCACTTCGATGGTCACCACGGTCTCCGTGATGGTGGTGCCGTCCGCCAGGCGGTAGTACACCGGCACTTCCGCGCTGCCGGCCAGCTTTTTGTAGAGGAAGGTCACCATGCTCTGGCTCGGGTTGGCGTTTTCGTCCACCGTCACCACAACGGACTGGGCCTGACCCTCGGCGAATTCATAGCCGTCGATCTCCCGGGCAGTAAAGGTGAAGCTGGTGCCGGCGTCGATGGAGGCGGACTCCTGGCTGATGATCACACCCTCCGTCGTCTGGCACCGGACCGTGACATAGGCGCTGGTGATGCGGATGCGGTAGTTGAAGGCCACGGATTCCACGGAGGGCTCGCCGGTGTCGCTGACGCTGACCGTAAAGCTGGTGTTCTCGTCGGCCAGTTCATAGCCCTCGATCTCCTTGGCCGGGATGGTCTCCTGGCTGCCGCGGGCCACGATCCTGGTCTCGGAGGGGCGGATCTGGCTGCCGTTGGGGTCCAGGTAATAGACCGGGATCTCAACGCTGTCCGGCAGTCTCCGATACGTGAAGATCACGGCATCCTGCGCAGGAATGCCCAGCTCATCCACCGCGATGGTCACGCTGGTCTCACCGGTCACCTGGTAGCCGTTGTACTCCGGCGCGGTGATGGTGTCGCTGGTGCCGCGGGCGATGGCCCT
>JBGVCH010000106.1:0-23323 GCA_045226335.1 Christensenellales bacterium
GCCCCGGTATCGGCGAAGGTCAGGCAGTTGCTAAGGCCTGTGAGGCCATCGGCCGCCAGCCCGAAGCAAAGAGCGAGGTAACTTCCACCATGATCATGGGCTGCGCCATCGCGGAGACCACCGGTCTGTACGCCCTGGTCATCGCCATCCTGCTGATCTTTGTGGCGCCGGGTTCCTTCAAGGGTCTGCTGGAAGATTTGGCGAAGAATGCCCCCAACTAAGCATACAGCCCCGGCACAGGAGGCCATATGAATTTTCAACAGATCATATCGGTGAACCTGCCGCAGGTCCTCATCTCCCTGTGCAACCTGCTGGTGCTGACGCTGATCGTCAAGCACTTTCTTTACAAGCCCGTGAAGAAGGTGTTCGCGGCGCGGCAGGCGCATGTGGATCAGATCTACGCGGACGCGGAGGAAGCGCGGCGCACGGCGGAATCCGACCGGGCCACCTGGGCGGAGCGTGTTTCCGTTGCCCGGGATGAGGCCGACGGCATCATCGCCAAGGCCACGGAGAACGCGCGGCGATCCGGCGAGATCATCGTGGAGGACGCCCACGCCCGGGCGGAGGGCATCGTCCGCCAGGCGGAGGAGGAAGCGCTGCTGGCCCGGCGCAAGGCGGAAGAAGGCATGCGGCACGAGCTGGCCGGCGTCTCCACGGAGCTGGCGGAGAAGCTGCTGGGCCGCGAGATCAACGAGAAGGATCACCGCAGGCTGATCGATTCCTTCATTGAGGAGCTGGGTGAAAACCATGACGCAGATCAGTAAGGAATACGCGGCTGCGCTGTTTTCCATCGCGCTGGAGCAGAAGACGGCGGCCCGCTGGGCGCAGCAGCTGGAGGTCGTGGAGAAAGCCCTGGAGGCGGCTCCGGACTATCTCAGCCTGCTGGCCTCCCCGGAGATCCCCCCGGACGAGCGGGTCAGCCTGCTGAACAAGGCGTTTGAGGGTCAGGCGGATCCGGAGCTGCTGTCCTTCGCGGGCCTCATGTGCCGCAAGGGCCGGGCCCGGCAGCTGCCGGACGCGATCCGGCGCTTCCGCCAGCTGGCGGACGAGGCGGCGAAGCGCAGCCGCGCCACCGTCACCAGCGCCGTGGAGCTGACGGAGACCGAGAAGAATAAACTGCGGGCTTCCCTCGAGAAGAAGCGGGGCGGCACGGTGGAGCTCACCTGCCGCGTGGATCCCTCGCTGCTGGGAGGCATGATCGTGGAGATGGACGGCCGCTATGTGGACGGCTCCCTCCGCACCAGACTGCAGGAGATAAAGGAAGTGATCGGCGGATGAGCAACCGTCCCGAGGAAATCAGTGCCATCATCAAAGAGCAGATCAGGAATTATGAAGCCCGCTTCGAGATGAAGGAAACCGGCACCGTCATGCTGGTGGGCGACGGCATCGCCAGCATCTACGGCCTGCGCAGCTGCATGTCCGGCGAGCTGCTGGTGTTTGAGGACGGCTCCGTGGGCCTGGCCCAGAACCTGGAGGAGGAGACGGTGTCCGTCGCCCTGCTCTCCGGGGGCAGCGGCATTCACGAGGGCAGCACGGTCCGCCGCACGGGGAAGGTGCTGAGCGTGCCCGTGGGCGAGGCGATGCTGGGCCGCGTGGTGGACGCCCTGGGGCAGCCCATCGACGGCAAGGGGCCCATCGCCACCACCGAGACCCGGCCCACCGAGTCCCCGGCCCCCGGCATCATCGAGCGCAAGAGCGTGTCGGTGCCGCTGCAGACGGGCATCAAGGCCATCGACTCCATGATCCCCATCGGCCGGGGCCAGCGGGAGCTCATCATCGGCGACCGCCAGACCGGCAAGAGCGAGATCGTCATCGACACGATCCTGAACCAGAAGAACAGCGGCGTCAAGTGCATCTACGTGGCCATCGGACAGAAGCAGTCCACCGTGGCCCAGCTGGTGCGGGAGCTGAACAGCCAGGGCGCCATGGCCTACACCATCGTGGTGTGCGCCGCGGCCTCCGAGTCCGCCGCCCTGCAGTATGTGGCGCCTTACGCCGGCTGCGCCATGGCGGAGTATTTCCGGGAGAAGGGCGAGGACGTGCTGATCGTGTATGACGATCTTTCGAAGCACGCCGTGGCCTACCGGGCCCTGTCTCTGCTGATCCGCCGCCCGCCGGGCCGCGAAGCCTATCCGGGCGACGTGTTCTACCTGCACTCCCGCCTGCTGGAGCGGGCGGCCTGCGTCGCGCCGGAGTACGGCGGCGGCTCCATCACGGCCCTGCCGCTGATCGAGACCCAGGCCGGCGACGTCTCCGCCTACATCCCCACCAACGTCATCTCCATCACCGACGGCCAGATCTTCCTGGAGACCGAGCTCTTCCACGCCGGCATCATGCCCGCCATCAACCCGGGCATCTCCGTCAGCCGCGTGGGCGGCTCCGCCCAGCTGAAGGGCATGAAGAAGGTCTCCGGCGAGCTGAAGCTCCTCTACGCCCAGTACCGCGAGCTGCAGGCCTTCTCCCAGTTCGGCTCCGACCTGGACGCCGACACCAAGGCCCGGCTGGCCCTGGGCGAGCGCATCGTGGAGGTGCTGAAGCAGAACCGTCAGGCGCCCATCCGCCCGGGCTGCCAGATCGCCATCATCTACGCCGTGACGAAGGGCTATCTCAACCATGTGGAAGTCAGCGATGTCAGCGCCTACGAGCGCCAGCTGTACAGCCACCTGGAGACCAACTACCTGCCGCTGCTGGAGCGCCTGGAGCAGGGCCTGTTCGAGGACGAGGACGTGGCTGCGATCAAGGAGGCCGTCACCTCCGTCAGGAGGTGAGACCGTGCCGGACACCAAGAAGCTTCGCAACCGGATCCGCTCGGTCCAGTCCACCCTGCACCTGACCCACGCCATGGAGCTGGTGGCGTCGTCGAAGATCCGGCGCGCGTCCCAGCGCATGCAGGCCAGCTGCGAGCACGCGGACGCCTTCCGCACCGCCATGGAGGTGCTGGCGGGCAGCGCCGACTGCAAGAGCAGCCCCTGGATGCAGCCCCATCCCGATGGCAAGACCCTGCTGGTGGTGGTCGCGGGGGACCGGGGCCTGGCCGGCGGCTACAACGCCAACATTTTCCGGGCCATGCGGGACTACCCGGACGCCCGGGTGATCCCGGTGGGCAAACGGGCCTGCGACCGGTACTACCACGACGGCGACCGCCTGCTGGCGGAGTTCTTTACCACCCCCCAGGCGGAGTACATCGCCGGGACCCTCTGCGACGACTACCGCAGCGGAAAGTACAGCCGCATCGGCATCCTGTACACCCGCTACGTGTCCATGATGTCCCAGGTGCCGGAGATCCGCTGGTTGCTGCCCCTGGCCGAGCCGGAGGAGCACAGGCCCTACCAGATCATCTTCGAGCCCGGCGAGAAGGAGATCCTGGACAGCGCGGTGCCCGCGTGGATCGCCGGGGAGCTCATGGCCTGCGTGCGGGAGAGCTTCGCCTGCGAAGTGGCGGCCCGGCGCAACGCCATGGACGCCGCCGGCAAGAACGCCCGCGAGATGATCGACGACCTGCAGCTGCAGTACAACCGCGCGCGCCAGAGCGCTATCACCCAGGAGATCACCGAGATCGTGGCGGGCGGAAACAAGTGAAACCCGGACGCCTCGTTTCTCGATCGTTGGAAGGAGTGCCGTGAATGTCTGACAAACCGACTGGACGCGTATGCCAGGTCATGGGACCGGTGGTGGACGTCCGCTTTGAGACGGGAAGCCTGCCGGCGCTGGAAAACGCGCTGACCATTCCCATGGACGGCCGCACGCTGACGGTGGAGGCCGCCCAGCACATCGGCGACCACGTGGTGCGCTGCATCGCCATGTCCTCCACGGACGGCCTGCGCCGCGACACCCCCGTCACCGATACCGGCCGCCCCATCGCCGTGCCTGTGGGCCGGGAGACCCTGGGCCGCATCTTCAACGTGCTGGGGGAGACGGTGGACAATGGCCCGGCGCTGCCCGAAATGGAGCGCTGGAACATTCACCGCCCGGCGCCGGCCTTTGACGAACTGGCCACTTCCGCCGGCATGCTGGAGACCGGCATCAAGGTGGTGGACCTGATCTGCCCCTACGCCAAGGGCGGCAAGATCGGCCTGTTCGGCGGCGCCGGCGTGGGCAAGACCGTGCTGATCATGGAGTTGATCCACAACGTGGCCCGGGAGCACGGCGGCCTGTCGGTGTTCACCGGCGTGGGCGAGCGCACCCGCGAGGGCAACGACCTGTATTACGAGATGAAGGAATCCGGCGTGCTGGCCAACACCGCCCTGGTGTACGGCCAGATGAACGAGCCGCCGGGAGCCCGTATGCGGGTGGGCCTGTCCGGCCTGACCATGGCGGAGTACTTCCGGGACCAGGAAGGCCAGGACGTGCTGCTGTTCATCGACAACATCTTCCGCTTCACCCAGGCGGGCTCCGAGGTGTCGGCGCTGCTGGGCCGCATGCCCTCCGCCGTGGGCTACCAGCCCACCCTGGCCAACGAGATGGGCGCCCTGCAGGAGCGCATCACCTCCACCAAGAAGGGCTCCATCACCTCCGTGCAGGCGGTGTACGTCCCCGCCGACGACCTGACGGACCCAGCCCCGGCCACCACCTTCGCGCACCTGGACGCCACCACCGTGCTGTCCCGCTCCATCGCCTCCCAGGGCATCTACCCCGCGGTGGATCCCCTGGACTCCACCAGCCGCATCCTGAACCCGGACGTGGTGGGGGAGGAGCACTACGCCGTGGCCCGGGAAGTGCAGCGCGTGCTCCAGCGCTATCAGGAACTGATGGACATCATCGCCATCATGGGCATGGACGAGCTCTCCGACGAGGACAAGGTCCTGGTGCAGCGCGCCCGGAAGGTGCAGCGGTTCCTGTCTCAGCCCTTCTTCGTCTCGGAGAAGTTCACGGGCTTTGACGGCATCTACGTGCCCGTCAGCGAGACCATCCGGGGCTTCAAGGAGATCTGTGAGGGCAAGCACGACAACCTGCCCGAGTCCGCCTTCCTGTTCGCGGGCACCATCGACGACGTGGTGGAGAAGGCCAGGAGGGGCGTATGAGCACGTTCAGCCTGAAGGTTTCCACCCCCGACGGCCTGCGCTTTGACGGCGAGGCGGAGCGGATCGTGGTGCGGGGCGCCTACGGCGACCTGGCCGTCCTGGCCGGGCACGTGCCCTGCATGACCACCATCAAGCCCGGGGAGTGCCGGGTGGTCACCGCCGACGGCAGCGTCCGGAAGGGCCGCACCGAGGGGGGCATCCTGACCGTGGGCAAGGACGTCACCATTGCCCTGCTCTCCGGCTGGGACGAGGGAGCCGAACCATAAACGAAAGAGGAGCCGACGCGCTCCTTTTTCATCGGGAGCTGACAGACATGGAGGAGGAACTGAACCGGGTGCTGGCGGCCCTCCGGCGCGTGCGGGCGCCGCTGCAACGGGGGGAGTACGACCTGCACGCCCTGCTGAAGGACGCCCTGACGGAGGGCGGCTGCGGCTGGGAACACGAGGTGCCCTTGAAACCCCGCTGCCGCATCGACTTTCTCTGCGGCGGCGTGGGGATCGAGGTGAAGCGCGGCCGCCCGGAGCGGGCCAGGGTCCGGGAACAGCTCCGGCGCTACGCGGAGAGCGACCGGATCGCCGCCCTGGTGCTGGTGACGGAGCGGCAGATCGACCTGCCGGACAGTCTCTGCGGCAAGCCCCTCCGGACCGTGTGCCTGAACCGGCTCTGGGGGATCGCGCTCTGACGCTGTTTTCCCGCTGTTTTTCCCTTGACAAGGGGCGAGGACGGGGCGTATAATCCGCGTGAAAACAGGAACGGAGGACCGGCTGATGAAGCTTCACCGCGCTTTCGCCTTTACGAGCCCCGCCGGATACGGCCGCGCGGGGGTTTTGGCGTAACGGGCGAAGAGCGGATCCGCCGTGGACAGGAGGCTCTTTGCGGGCCTCTTTCTTTGTGCAATGAGAAAGGAAGAACCATATGATTATTGTTTTGCGGAAAGACGCGACCCAGAAGGAGATCGACCAGCTGACCGACGCCATCACCGCCACCGGCGGCATCACCGTCAACCCGGTGCAGGGCGCGGACATCACCATCCTGGGCCTGATCGGCGACACCAGCCGGGTGGACGGCACCCGGATCGAGAGCTTTCACTGCGTGGAGCGCATCATGCACGTGGCGGAGCCCTACAAGAAGGCCAACCGGATGTTCCACCCGGAGGACACGGTGGTGGACATCGCCGGCGTCCCCGTGGGGGGCGGCCGGCTGACGGTGATGGCGGGCCCCTGCTCCGTGGAGAGCCGGGAGCAGATCATCGGGGTGGCCCGGTCGGTGCAGGGAAGCGGGGCGGCTGTCCTCCGGGGCGGCGCCTTCAAGCCCCGGACCTCGCCCTACGCCTTCCAGGGGCTGCGGTATGAGGGCCTGGAGCTGCTGAAGGCCGCCCGGGAGGCCACCGGTCTTCCCATCGTCACCGAGCTCATGTCCACCGCGGACATCGACCGCTTCGTGGAGGACGTGGACTGCATCCAGGTGGGGGCCCGGAACATGCAGAACTTCGACCTGCTGCGGCAGCTGGGCCGCACGGACAAGCCCATCCTGCTGAAACGGGGCATGTCCGCCACGGTGGAGGAGTGGCTCATGAGCGCCGAGTACATCCTGGCGGAGGGCAACGGGAAGGTGATCCTCTGCGAGCGGGGCATCCGGACCTTCGAGACCTACACCCGCAACACGGTGGACATCGGCGCGGTGCCGGTGGTGAAGCGCCTGAGCCATCTGCCGGTGATCGTGGACCCCAGCCACGGCACGGGGAAGCGCTGGATGGTGGACCCCATGGCCCGGGCCGCGGTGGCGGTGGGGGCCGACGGCCTGATGATCGAGGTGCACAACGACCCGCAGCACGCCCTGTGCGACGGCCAGCAGTCCGTCACGCCGGAGCAGTTTGACGGGATCATGAAGGACATCCGGGCCATCGCCGCGGCGGTGGGCCGCACGCTGTGACGGAGGCGGATATGGAGCGGATCGAGGTTCGGCTGGGGGAACGGAGCTATCCGGTGCTCATCGGCCGGGAGGCGCTGGCGGAGGCCGGCCCGCGGATCCGGGAGCGCCTGCCCGGGGCGGAGCGGATCGCCGTGGTCACGGACGACAACGTGGCGCCCCTGTATCTCGCCCGGCTGGAGGAGAGCCTCCTGGGCGCGGGGCTGCGGACCGCGGCGGCGGTGCTGCCCCACGGGGAGGCCGCCAAGTCTCTGGGCAGCCTGCCTGGGCTGTACAGCTTCTTGGCCCGGGAGCACATCACCCGCCGGGACGCCGTGCTGGCGCTGGGAGGCGGCGTCATGGGCGACCTGGCGGGCCTGGCCGCGGCCACCTGGCTCCGGGGCGTGCGCTTCGTGCAGGTGCCCACGTCGCTGCTGGCCCAGGTGGATTCCTCCGTGGGCGGAAAGGTGGCGGTGGACCTGCCGGAGGGCAAGAACCTGGTGGGGGCCTTCTGGCAGCCGTCCCTGGTGCTGTGCTGCCCGGAAACCCTGACCACCCTGACGGACCGCTTCTGGCGGGACGGTCTGGGGGAGGTCTGCAAATACGCGGCCATCGCCGACCCGTTCCTCTTCTCCCTGCTGGAGGAGAGGGCCGGAGGCGGCCGGGAGAGCCTCATGGCCGTGATGGGCACGGTGCTGCGGCGCTGCATTCAGGCAAAGGCGGACGTCGTGGCGCAGGACGAGCTGGACACCGGCCTGCGCATGACGCTGAACTTCGGCCACACCGTCGGCCACGCCATCGAGGCTTGCGAGGGCTACGCCGGTCACAGCCACGGGGAGGCCGTGAGCATCGGCATGGCGGTCATCACCCGGCTCAGCGAGTGCAAGGGCCTGACGGAGCCCGGCACCGCGGCCAGGCTGGAAGCCCTGCTGACGGCCCTGTCCCTGCCCACCCGCCTGCCGGACATCCCGGAGGAGGCCCTGATCCGCGCCATGCGGATGGACAAGAAGTCCGAGGGCGGCGCCCTGCGGGCGGTGCTGCTGCGGCGTATCGGGGAATGCTTTTTGCACGGGGTGGACGCGGGGTTCTTTTCGGGGATGGAGGATTTGTGAGACAACCCACGACCGCTGCGGCGGTTCAATTCGGAATTCGGAATGCGGAATTGGGTTGCCTACGAGGGTTGCCCCACCACCGCTGCGGCGGTCCCCCTCCCCGGCAAGCCGGGGAGGAAGGGTTGGGCGGCGAGTGAAGTGCTGTGAAGGTCCGTCCGCGCAGCAAGGAGCCCTCTCAGGCGCTGCGGCGCCAGTTCCCCCAGAGGGGGAGCGAAGGGGTCTGTGCGCCTGATGCGAACCATACAGCTGTAATAAGGCAGTGGTCACCATCCCTGCCTCTCCCTCCGGGAGAGGTGCCGCCCACGGCGGCGGAGAGGGCACACGGGCGGCACAGCGCAGTCCCGGGCGGCCCGGACGGCGGGGAGGGGCGCGGCAAGCGACGTCCCTACGGGGACCGTGTACCTGTACCCGACATTCGGAGTGGCGAAGCGGATCACAAAGCTCGGAGAGTTCGCGCAGTCCCGACCCGTTTCTCCCAGGCTTGCCGGGGAGATGTCGCCGCAGCGACAGAGGGGCAACCGCTTCACGCGGGCACAGAGGCTGCCTGGGCGGGTAGGGGCGCCGCTTGCCGCACCCGTATCCACCCCCCACGCCGCTTGTTAGCACTCTGATTTGATGAGTGCTAATTTTCTGTTGCAAAAGCCCCGGACCGGTGATATAATACCGATGGACGCGGGAAAAAGAGAAAGACGTCCGCGGACAAGACGAAGGAGGAATGACCTATGGCGATGGAACCCATTCAGGGCAGCGTGTCCATCGATGCCGAAAACATCATGCCGGTGATCAAGCGCTGGCTCTATTCCGATAAGGATATCTTTCTGCGGGAGGTGGTGTCCAACGGCTGCGACGCCATCACGAAATACCGTATGCTGAACCCGGGCACGGAGGAGCCCATGTCGGTGCTGGTGACGGTGGACAAGGAGAAGAAGGAGATCCGCATCGACGACACCGGCATCGGCATGACGGCGGAGGAAGTGCAGCGCTACATCAACCAGGTGGCCTTCTCCAGCGCGGCCGAGTTCATGAAGCAGGTGGCGAAGGACGAGAAGGAGGAGGGCTCCGGCGGCATCATCGGCCACTTCGGCCTGGGCTTCTACTCCGTGTTCATGGTGTCGGAGAAGGTGGAGATCGAGACCCTGTCCTGGACCGAAGGCGCGCAGCCGGTGCACTGGGAGAGCCCGGACGGCATGCGCTTCGAGATGCGGGAGGGCAGCCGGGAGACCCACGGCACCACCGTGATCCTGCACATGGCGGAGGATGCGGAGGAGTTCCTGGACCGCTGGCGGGTGCGCTCTGTGCTGACCCGCTACTGCGGCTACATGGCCAGCCCCGTGCTGCTCTTCGACGCCGGCGCCGAGCCCGTGGAGCGGGAAGTCCCCGTGGAGGGCGAGACCAGCGAGGACGGCACCCCGGTGATGAAGAAGGTCACCGAGGAGCCTAAGCCGGAGCAGATCAACGACACGGATCCCCTGTGGCTGAAGAAGCCCTCCGCCTGCACCGACGAGGACTACAAGGCCTTCTACCACAAGATGTTCAGCGACATGGCGGATCCGCTGTTCTGGATCCATCTGAATGTGGACTATCCCTTCAATCTGAAGGGCATCCTGTACTTCCCCAAGCTGCCGGAGGACTTCGGCGTGCGGGAGGGGGAGATCAAGCTGTTCTCCGGCCAGGTCTTCGTGGCGGACAACATCAAGGAGATCATCCCGGAGTTCCTGATGCTCCTGCGGGGCGTCATCGACTGCCCGGACATCCCCCTGAACGTCAGCCGCTCCTTCCTGCAGAACGACGGCTCCGTGAAGAAGATCAGCGCCCACATCACCAAGAAGGTGGCGGACCGCCTCACCGGCATGTTCGGCACGGCCCGGGAGGACTACGAGAAGTACTGGGACGACATCGCGCCCTTCGTCCGCTACGGCTGCATGACGGACGCCAAGTTCTATGACCAGGTGAAGACCGCCCTGCTCTACAAGCTCACCGACGGCACCTACAAGACCGCCGAGGAGTACAAGACCGCCTGGGGCGACAAGACCGACGGCAAGGTGTACTACACCTCCGACCCCAAGCGCCAGGCGGGCAGCGTCAGCCTGTACGTCAACCGCGGCATCGGCGTGGCGGTGATGGATTACCCCCGGCTGGACGCGGCCTTCCTGAACTTCATGGAGTATTCCGGCGGCGGGGAGGACAAGACGGCCTTCGTGCGGGTGGACGCCGATGTGGCCGGCCTGACCGAGAAGGAAGACACGGACGCCCCGGCCCTGGACAAGGACGCCCTGCAGAGTCTGTTCCGCAAGGCGCTGGGTCAGGAGGACCTGGAGGTCTCCCTGGCTCCCATGGCGGACGAAAACCTGCCGGCGGTGGTGACGGAGAACGAGAGTTCCCGCCGCTTCCGGGAGGTCTACAGCATGTCCGGCATCCCCGAGCAGCGCACCCTGGTGCTCAACAGCCGCAGCGCCACCATCGCGGCCATCGCCGGGCGGGACCCGGAGGACGAGACCACGAAGCTGCTCTGCGGCCAGGTCTACGATCTGGCCCGGATGTCCGCCAAGCCCCTGGAAGGCGAGGAGATCACCGCCTTCCTGAACCGCAGCGCCAAACTCCTGGCCCTGCTGACGGAGAAGTGATCCCTCCGATGAAAAACCCCAAAGGGAGGAACCGATGGATACCGTGCTGATCCTGGCAGGGCAGATCCTGCAGATGTTTCTCCTGGCGGGGATGGGCTGGCTGCTGTTCCGGGGCGGGAAGATCACCCTGGAGGCCAGCCGGTCCCTGGGGAACATTCTCATCTACGCGGCCCTGCCCGCCACCATCATCAAGGGCTTTCTGGTGGAGCGGACCGCGGAGCACATGCTGGGCATCCTCTGGAGCGGCCTCGGCGCGGCGGCGCTGCTGCTGATGTCCATCCTGGTGTCCCGCCTGATCTTCGGCGGGGACGCCGTCGCCGCCTTTGCCGGGGCTTTCTCCAATCCCGGCTTTTTCGGGATCCCGCTGATCGTGGCCTCCCTGGGACAGGGGGCGGTGTTCTATGTGGCCTGCTTCGTGGCGCTGCTGAACATCGGCCAGTGGACCTACGGGGTGTCCGTCCTCACCGGTCGGCCCGTCCGGCAGAGATTCCGGCCGGGAAAGCTCATCCGGGCGCCGTTTATCATCGCGATCCTGACGGGGCTGGCCCTGTTCTTCACGCAGCTCCCCCTGCCGAAGCTGGTCACCGGCTGCATCGACAAGGTGGCGGCCCTGAACACGCCCCTGGCCATGTTCGTGGTGGGCGTGTACATGGCCCAGGCGGACCTGCGGCGGATGCTGCGCCGGCGCGCGCTCTACGCCGTGGCGGCCGTCCGGCTGCTGCTGGTGCCCATGATCGCCATGCTGCTGCTGGCCCTGCTGCCGGAGCGGCTCCACGACATGAAGCTGGTGCTGCTCATCGCCTCCGCCTGCCCTGTGGGGGTGAACGTGGCGGTCTATGCCCAGCTGCACAACAGGGATTATCCCTACGCGGTGGAGACCGTGGTGATCTCCACCCTGCTGTCCGTCTTCACCATTCCGGCCCTGGTGGGGCTTTCGTCTTTGATCTGGTGATGGAAGAGGCTGTGGAGCATGATGACCGCGAGAGACCTTCGGGAGAACCGGACGGCAGGTGCCATCGGGCTCAACGCGCTGCTGGCGGCGGTGAGCCTTTTCGTCAACGGCTTCGGGGTGTACCTCACCATCCAGGCTAACCTGGGCGCGGCTCCCTGGGACGTGCTGAACCTGGGCCTGAGCCGCACCGCGGGCATCCTGTACGGCACGGCCTCCATCGCGGTGTCCGTCACCATCCTGGTGATCGACATCCTGCTGCGGGAGCCCATCGGCATCGCCATGTTCATCGACGCGGTGGTGGTGGGGAAGGCCGTGGACTTCTTCAACTGGATCGACGCGGTGCCGGCCTGTGATTCCCTGTGGCGGGCCATCCCGGTGATGCTGACAGGGCTGGTGATCATCGCCTTCACCCAGTACACCTACATGCTGGCCTCCCTGGGCTGCGGGCCCCGGGACACCCTCCTGGTGGGCCTGGCCAGGCGGCTGAAGCGGCTGCCCATCGGCGCGGTGAGCGTCGCCCTCCTCAGCAGCGCGACCCTGATCGGCTGGCTCCTGGGCGGGCCTGTGGGCGTCGGGACCCTGATCTGCGCCTTCGTCACCGGGCCCATCATGCAGGGCATCTTTCGCATCGTAAGCTTTGACGCCACCAATATCCGCCACCAGCGGCTGCGGGACTCCCTGCGGGCGGCCCTGGCGGGCAGACGGGGCGGGACAAAACCGTAAAACGGCGCCGTGGAACGCTTGACATCCGGCGCCGTTGTTGTACAATAAAGGCATCAAACAGCAAGGAGGTTCCATCATATGGCCATCACGCAGAAACCCTTTGGCACGGCGCCGGACGGGTCGCCGGTCACCATGTATACCATGACCAACAAAAACGGCTCTTCCGTCTCCGTCATCGACTACGGCGCCATCCTCACCTCCATCATCGTGCCGGACAAGGACGGCCGGATGGCGGACGTGGCCCTGGGCTTCGACAGCATGGAGAAATACGGCGCGGGCCACGGCAGCATGGGCGACACCGTGGGCCGCTACGGCAACCGCATCGGCAAGGGCCGCTTCACCCTGGACGGCGTCACCTACCAGCTGGCGCTGAACGACCACGGCGTGAACCATCTCCACGGCGGCGACAAGGGCTTCGCGTGGAAGATGTGGACCGCCAGCCCCAAAGAGGAAAAGCACCGGGACAGCGTGGCCTTCCACTACCTCAGCCCCGACGGCGAGGAGAACTACCCCGGCAACCTGGACGTCACCGTCACCTACACCTGGGACGAAGACGACAACCTGATCATCCGCTATGAGGCCACCACGGACAAGCCCACCCTGTGCAACCTGACCAACCACACCTACTTCAACCTGGCGGGCCACGACCACGGCACCATCCGGGACCATGTGGTGTACATCGACGCGGACGTCATCACCCCCGTGGACGACGAGCTGATCCCCCTGGGCAGCTACATGCCCGTGAGCCAGACCCCCCTGGACATGCGGGAGGGCCTGCTGCTGGGCGACGGCCTGGACGCCATGGGAAGCTGCAGCCAGATGGCCCCCGCCGGCGGCTATGACCACAACTTTGTCCTGCGCAAGGGCGAGGCCATGGGCCTGGCGGCCTGCGTGCACCACGAGGAATCCGGCCGCACCATGGAGGTCATGACGGACCAGCCCGCCATCCAGCTGTACACGGCCTGCACCGCCCACTACGAGGGCGGCAAGGGCGGCGTGACTTACGGCCGGTACAGCGGCCTCTGCCTGGAGACCCAGCACTGCCCCGACGACCCCAACAATCCCCAGTTCCCCGGCACCACGGTGCTGCGCCCCGGCGAGAAGTACGACACCACGACGATCTATGCGTTTCGGGTGGACGACTGAGGGAATTCGGAATTCGGATTTGAGCTTGTGCTGCGGGCTGCCCCTCTGTCGCTGCGGCGCGCGATCTCTCCGAGCTTTGTGATGATCTGCTTCAATTCCGAATGTCGGGCACTTCACGCGTGAAGCGGACCCCGTAGGGGCGCCGCTTGCCGCGCCCGTGTCCACCAGAGCAACATCAGCCTGCTCAAGAATAGGATAGGGTTCGAGCGCCGCTTGCCGCGCCCGTATCCACCAGAGCAACCGTACCATGAATGAGGCTTCCCGGTCGCCTGACGGATGGAAATCCCGAAGAACCAAAAAAGGGCACTCCAAGTTGGGGTGCCTTTTGCGATGCGTTCTTCCGCAGGCCGGAAATGTGTACACGAAACAAACCGAAGGCAGTTCCCGCCCTGCGGTCTGTTCGGGGACGGATGATATCAACTCAGCGCATGCTGTTCAGGTTCTCGCGCTCCTGGTGCACTTCCTGGACCAGGCTGCCGATGTACTGCTCGCCCTTGCCCAGCATCTCATCGAGATAGGCGAAGGTCTTCTGCCGCAGCACGCCCATCTCGCCGTTGGTGCGCTCGGTGAGCTCCTGCGCGGCCATCTGAGCGCGGCGGAAGATGCTCTCCTCGTTTACCAGCTGCTGGGCCTCGGCCTCGGCGTCGGTGACCACCTTGTGGGCCTGGCGATGACCATCCTCCACGATGGCCTGGGCCTGGGCCTGGGCCTGCTGGGTGAGCTGCTCCTTCAGCTGCTCGCCGTTGCGGCGGATCTGCTCCGCCTCGGCGTTGGCCTGCCGGATCTGCTCCTGGGCGGCTTCATAAGCCTTCTTGGCTTCCGTGGCCAGCCGGTCGGCTTCGGCTCTGGCGGCGGCCACCGCGGCGGTGGCTTCCTCCCGGGCCTTGGCCAGGATGTTCTCCTCCTGCTCCACGATGCTGTCCGCCTTGTTGATGGACTCCGGCAGGCACTGGGAGAGCTCGGCCAGCTTTTCCACCGTCTCGCGGCGGTTGATCTGGCACATTTCGCCCCGGATCCAGGACTTGTTCGCGGACGTCACGGTGTCCGTCAGATCCTTCAGGATCGCCAGACTCTTCTGGACGCTGTTGCCGCCATCCACTGCCATGTTGCATCCCTCCGTCAGTCAGATTGATCAAGTTGCAAAGTGCTCGCGCACCCGAGAAACGATTTCATCCGGCAGAAAGCCGCTGTAGTCCGCCCCGAAGGCCGCCATCTCCCGAACGGCCGAGGAGGAGACATGGGCCAGCTCCGGGGAGGAGAGGAGGAACACCGTCTCCACCTCCGGGTCGATGCTGCGGTTGACCTGGGCCAGCCGCCACTCGGCGTCGAAGTCGGCGGCGCTCCGCAGTCCCCGCAGCATGGCGCAGGCGGCCTTCTCCTTTGCGTAGCTCACAGTCAGGCCGGAAAAACGATCAACTTCCACATTCGACATGGAGGCCGTACATTCCTGCATCAGGGCCACACGTTCTTCCGGCGGGAAGCAGCCTTTCTTGTCCGGGTTGACCGCCACGGCCACGATGACCCGGTCGTAGAGGGCCGCGGCCCGGCGGATCAGTTCCAGATGCCCTCTCGTGGGGGGATCAAAGCTGCCGGGGTAAACGCAGATCCGCTGAGCTTTCTTCACGCCTCGTCGCCCTCCTTCACCTGGTACATGGTGACGCCCGCGTAGCCCCAGTGCCGCCGGTCCGTCTGGACCAGCATGGCGCAGACGGTGCTGGGCCGGTCCGCCGGGTGCTCCGTGATCACCAGCGCGTCCTCCGCCAGCAGCGGCAGCAGGGCTTCCGTCACCTGGGTCAGGTCCTCCATGGCATAGGGCGGATCCAGGAACACCAGGTCGAAGCGGGCGTACTCCCGCTCCAGCCGGGCCAGGGCCTGGCGACAGTCGCACAGGAGGACCCGGGCCTGGTTGGTGTAGCCCAGCCGGTCGGCGTTCTCACACTCCACCCGGTGGGCCTCCCGGTCGTGGTCCACCAGCACGGCGGTCTCCGCCCCACGGCTCAGGGCCTCCAGGGCCAGGGCGCCGCTGCCGGCGAACAGGTCCAGCACCCGGGCGTCCGGCACGCGCTGGGCGATGATGTTGAACAGATTCTCCCGCACCCGGTCCAGGGTGGGGCGGGTGTCCAGCCCCTTGGGGGCCTCGATGACTCTGGAGCGGGCTTCCCCCGCGATGATCCGCATGGTCAGTTCAGCTTCCGGGCCTGCTGCTGGGCGGCCTTGCGGCGCTTCTGCTGGGCCTCCCGGCGCTGGCGCTTCTGAACGCCCTCCCGGATGTCCGTGTGGGTCCGGGTCCTGGAGCGGGTCCCGAAGAGATAGCCGCCGCCGAAGAAGAGGGCCGGCAGCAGCACCAGGATCGGCGACAGGCGCTCCAGTGTCAGGATGCCGTCCATGTTGGCGGAGCCGACGATGCAGACCAGCGGCATGAGCTCGGCGCGGACGATGACCCGCAGGATGTCCGTGAACTGGACAGAGGCGGAGGCGGTGTAGGCGGTCAGCGGCGCCATCAGGTCGGACCGGGAGTTCATCTCGCTGACCCAGGAGGGCAGCGCGCCCACCTGATAGACCTGCCGCTTCGCCGTGAAGGCGTAGATCAGGGCGAGGATCAGCAGCGGCAGACTGCCCAGGAACGCGCTGATGAACCCTTTCATCGGGTGATAGCACAGCTTGCGGTCCTCCGGGTCCACCGGGCGGCCTTCCTGTTGGCGGCGGTACTGGATCTCGCCGGCGGTGACCGCCAGGGTGCCCCTTGAGATGCCCTGATAGGCGAAGATCAGATAATAAAGCGCCAGCTGCGCCGCGCAGAGGACGCTGCCGATGAGGTGGCCGCCGATGGAGGCGATGGTGCCGGTGAGGATCAGGTTGAGGAACGCCAGCAGCACCAGGCCGCCGAAAAAGCCCAGGGCGGTCTTTGGGGTGGTCTTGTCCACGGGGCTGCCGGTCAGATAGGGTTTCCTCACCGTTTCCGGCTTGGGGGTCGAAGCCATGTCAATCAAGCTCCTTTTCCGGGAAGATCAGGATGCCGTCGGGGGTGACGGCCAGGTCCAGGGGACAGTCAAAAGGGTCGGCCGGCACCCGCTCCACCAGCTGATGGCGCAGGGCCACGCCCATGGTGACGCCGTGGCGGGGGTGGGCCCGGAGCCAGCGGTCATAACAGCCGCCGCCCTTGCCCAGCCGGCAGCCCCGCCGGTCCACCGCCGTCAGGGGCACCAGCATCAGGCCGATCGCTTCGTCGGGAAGGACGGGGGCGTCCGGGGCCGGGGCCGGGATGCCGAACGCGTCCGGCGTCAGGGCATCAAGGTCGGTGATCCGGTGAAAGCTCAGGGAGAGGTCCGGGTGGGTCACCGGCAGGGCCAGCGCCTTTCCCCGGGCCAGGCAGGCGGTTAGTACGGGCCGGATGTCCGCCTCGCCGGGGACGGGAACATACGCCGCTACCGCCGCGGCCTTCGCCCAGTAAGAGGAGGCGAGGATCAGCCGGCACAGGACGTCGCTCTCCTCCCGGAGGACCGCCGGATCCGGGGCGCTTTCCCGGACTTGCCGGCGCAGGGCCGTCTTGACCCGGGCGTTCAGGGATCGATCCATACCCGGTTCACCCGCCCTGTGGCCGCCAGCAGAATCTCGTAGGAGATGGTGCCCGCCCAGCCCGCGATCTCATCCGCCGTGATCTCCTCCGCGCCGTCCCGGCCCAGCAGGGTCACGGTGTCGCCCGCGGCCGCCTCCGGCACACCGCTCACATCCAGCATCAGCTGGTCCATGCAGATCCGGCCGATCACCGGCACTCGGTGCCCCCGGATCAGGGCCTGCGCCTTTCCGCCGGCCGCCCGGTGGTAGCCGTCGCCGTAACCACAGGCCACCGTGGCCACCAGGGTGGGGGCCTGCGCGGTGAAGGTGCGGCCGTAGCTCACCGTGTCCCCGGGGTCGATCCGCTTGACGTGCGTCACCGGCGCGGTCCAGCGCATGGCGGGGCGCAGGGGGCAGTCCGTGGCCACTGGCGGGCAGCCGTACAGGCTGATGCCCATCCGGACCATGCCGAAGGCGGCCTCCGGCATCAGCCGGTGAATGGCGGCGGAGTTGGCGCAGTGCAGCAGCAGACCGGCGGGCAGCAGATTCGTCAGGGCCCGGAAGCGCCGCAGCTGCTCCTGGGTGAAGGCCATGTCCTCCCCGTCCGCGTCGGCGAAATGGGTGAAGGCGCCTTCCGGCCGGACGGCGCCGCCGCAGCCGTCGAGGGCTTCCAGCACCGCCCGGACTTCGCCGGGGGTCCGGACGCCGATGCGCCCCATGCCCGTGTCCAGCTTCAAATGGCAGGAGACTCCTCTCCCGGCCTTCACGGCGGCGTCCCGGAGCAGGCGCACGTGGGCGGGATCACAGACCGTGGCGGTCAGGCCGTATTCGGCGATGACCGGGGCTTCCGCTTCGGTCACGGCGCCCAGCACCAGGATCGGCGCCGTGATGCCCGCCCGGCGCAGGTCCGCGCCTTCCTCCGCCCGGGCCACGGCCAGCCAGGAGGCCCCGGCTTCCAGCGCGGCCTTCGACACCTGCGCGGCGCCGTGCCCGTAGGCGTCCGCCTTGACCACGGCCAGCAGCCGCGCGCTCTCCGGCACCTGCCTCCGCATGGCCCGCACGTTGTCCCGGATGGCGGAGAGATCCACCGTCCGCATGTTTCCACCTGCCTGCTCCACCTGTCTCGCCTCTTGCCGATTCAGTCTTCCGGCGTATTATAGCACATTTTTCCACGCTTGAAAACCATGAATTGCACGAATCCGCCGGAAGGGCCGCGGACGGCCTCAGAGCCGTTTCTTCCCTTGGTTTGCCCGGCAGAAGTTTTTTGCGCAAGCCCTTGTATTTCCTTTGGATTTGTGCTATACTCCGCCTGTATTGACACGGAAGCGGCGCTGTGCCGCCGGGACAGACGCCGCGGAAGCGGCCGGTGTGAAGGAAAGAAGGGTTCGACGATCAGAGTGGACATGGCCTGGCGGAGTCAGACGGCAGCCCTTTTCCCCGCGGGGAGTGGGCTCCCGGAACGGCGCTGCGTGAGGGCCGTGTTTGGCCACTCTTTTCTCTTGTCCGGGAGGTGAGACTGTGGCGAAGGAAAACCTGATCGGCAAAGTGACGCCCCGCTGCCGGCGGATCGCGGACAAGCTGGGGTTCGAGCTGGTGGACGTGGAGCAGGAGCGGGACGCCACGGGCGTGACGCTGCGCATCTTCATCGACCGGCCGGAGGGCATGGACCTGGACGGCTGCGAGAAATACCACCGGGCCATTCAGCCGCTGGTGGAGGACTGTGATTACGACTACCTCGAGGTCTCCTCGCCGGGGATCGACCGTCCCCTGAAGCGGGACGCGGACTTCTCCAGAGCGCTGGGCAGCGAGGTGGAGGCGCGATTCTACCGGGCCATCGACGGCGCCCGGCAGGCCGTGGGCATCCTGGCGGACTGGGATGCGGACACCGTGACCATTGAGCAGAACGGTCAGCCCCGGGTCCTGACCCGGAAGGACATCGCCGTGATCCGCCCCGTGGTGGACATGACCGGCGTGGAGGAAGTCGACCTGACCGGTGACGAAAAGCAGGAGGAACCATGAAAGTTCAGAAATCGGAAGTCATTGCGGCGATCAATGAGCTGTCCCGGGAGCGGGGCCTCAGCAAGGAAATGCTGTACACCACCATCGAGGACGCCATCCGCGCCGCCTATAAGAAGAACCTGCCCAAGGGCGCGCCGGAACCCAACAACGTGGTGGCCACCCTGGACCGGGAGGACGGCTCCATCCACGTCTACGCCAGGATGCTGGTGGCGGAGGAAGTCACCAGCCCCTCCAGCCAGATCTCGCTGGAGGAGGCCCGGACCATCCGGCCCGGCGCCGAGATCGACGACATCGTGGAGAAGGACGTCACCCCCAGCGGCTTCCTGCGGGTGGCCGCCATGCAGGCCAAGCAGGTCCTGACCCAGCGCATCCGCGAGAGCGAGCGGGGCATCGTGTACGACAAGTACATCGAGAAGGCAGACGAGATCCTCACCGGCGTGGTGAAGCGCGTCAGCGAGCACTCTGTGATCGTGGATCTGGACCACACCGAGGGCATCCTCAACGAGGAGGATATGGTGCCCGGCGAAGTGCTGAACGAGGGCGATCACATCAAGGTGTATGTCCTGGACGTCCGCCGGGACACCCTGGGTCCCAGGACACCCCAGGTGCGGGTCAGCCGCCGTCACCCGTCGCTGGTGAAGCGCCTCTTCGAGATGGAAGTGCCGGAGATCGTGGCCGGTCTGGTCACCATCAAGGCCATCGCCCGGGAGGCGGGCGTCCGCACCAAGATGGCCGTGCACTCCAACGACGCCATGATCGATCCCGTGGGCGCCTGCGTGGGCCAGCGGGGCGGCCGCGTGGAGCGCGTGGTGGCGGAGCTGCGGGGCGAGAAGGTGGACATCATCAAGTGGTCCGAGGACCCGGTGGAGTTCGTGGCCAACGCCCTGAATCCCGCCCACGTCATCACCGTGTTTGTCAGCGACACCCACGACCGGGAGTGCCGGGTGGTGGTGCCGGACAACCAGCTGTCCCTGGCCATCGGCAAGGACGGCCTGAACTCCTCCCTGGCGCACCGCCTCACCAACTGGCGCATCGACATCAAGAGCCAGTCCCAGGCCGCGCTGATGGAGGACATGATCGACGACGGCAACCCCATGGCCACCACGGGCTCCATGCGCATGGAGTATGACGACAGTCTGGCGCCCATGGACGACGACAGCATCTGATACGACATCGACAGACGGAGGCAGCCATGCCGGCAAAACCGAAAAAGATCCCGATGCGCATGTGCGTGGGCTGCCGCGAGATGAAGCCCAAGCAGAAACTGATCCGCGTGGTGCGCGCGCCGGACGGGTCGGTCTCCCTGGACCCGGTGGGGAAGAAGCCGGGCCGGGGCGCCTATGTCTGCCCGGATCCCGCCTGCCTGAATCGGGCCATCCGGCAGAAGCAGCTGGAACGGCAGCTGGACACGCCCCTGGGGAACGAGGTGGCGGAGAGCCTCCGCAGCACGCTGGCGGCGCTCACCGCAAAAGGAGAAGCGCAGACCGGTGAATGACGCGGAAGAGAAAAGGCTCCGGGGTCTGATGGGACTGTGCGTCCGGGCCCGGCAGGCGGTGTTCGGCGAGGACGGCTGCCTCAAGAGCGTCCGGAGAGGCACCTGCGGCCTGCTGCTGCTGGACAGCGGCGCGTCGAAGGCGACCCGGGACAAGTACCTCGGATCCTGCGGCCACGCAGGGGTTCCCCTAAGGCTGCTGCCGGAGGGCCTCCTGGGGGAGGCCACGGGAAGGCCCGGGGTCGCCATGGCGGTTCAGCAGGGCGGGTTCGCCCGACAAATGCTCACGATCCTTCCGGGGGAAGGTCAGGAATACAATCAGCCGCGGAATGCGGACACGATCAGCGGGGGTGCAAGCGTCGAATGACGAAACAGAATCTGAAGGAAGCCACCATGGCGCTCTCACAGGAGGCAGGTGCGCTGCTCACCAGAACCACAGCCAGCCGCAAGAACGCGGAAGCGCTCCTGAGCGCGCTGCGGGGGATGGAGCGGGACTTTGTGCGCCAGAGCGAGGAAGCCGAGGCCATGCGCAAGCGGGAGGAACAGCAGAAGGCGCGTTCCGCCCAGTCCCGGGCATACATTGCCGAGAGCGGCTTTGTTTCCCGTGAGGAGGAAGAGCCCGCGGCGGCGGAAACGCCAGTCGTGAAGCAGCCCGCGCCGGTGGAGCAGCCCGCCGCCCCCGCGGAGGAGAAGCCCGCGGCTCCCGTGGAGGAGAAGCCTGCCGCTCCCGCGGAGGAGAAGCCCGCGGCCCCGGTGAAGGAGAAGCCCGCGGAGGCCCCGGCGGCGGAGAAGCCCGCCGAAGCGTCGCAGGCGAAGCAGGAAAGGAAAGAACAGCCTGCCCCGCAGCCTGAGGTGCGCGAGCGGCCCGCGCCAAGACCCGAAGCGCCCCGCCGGCCTGCCATCGGCCAGATCGTGGCCCGGCCCGGCGACACGATCCCGGCCTCCCAGAAGCCTGTGGGTCCCGCGCCCAACGTGATCCGCATGCCCAGGCCCGCGCCTCAGAACGCGCCCAGGCCTGCTGGCCAGCAGGGCCCATACGGGCGTCCGGCGGGCGGCCAGCAGGGTCCCTATGGGCGTCCGGCAGGCGGCCAGCAGGGTCCCTATGGGCGTCCGGCGGGCGGCCAGCAGGGGCCCTACGGGCGTCCGGCGGGCGGTCAGCAGGGTCCCTACGGGCGTCCGGCGGGCGGTCAGCAGGGCGGCCCCTACGGGCGTCCGGCAGGCGGTCAGCAGGGCGGTTACGGCCGGCCGGCCCCGGGGGCCCAGGGCGGCGCGCCCAGACCCGGCGGCTTCGGCGGACAGCGGCCCGCCGCACCCAACGGTCCGCGCCCGGCCGGTGCCGGGAGACCCGCCGGCGGCCGCAGCCGCGGTCCCGAGCTGGTGCCCACCGTGGAGAAGGAGCGCGTCTCCAACTACGATCCCAACAAGAAGAATTACCAGCGGCAGCACGATCCGGAGCACGTGGCCCGCAACCGCAAGCAGGAAGCCCGCGCCAACAACTACGGCAGCGGCTATGACGACGAGGTCATCCGCGGCGGCAAGCGCGCGCGGCGCAAGGTGAGCGTGCAGCAGACCATGGCCCCCATCAAGATCGAGACGGCCTACATGTCCGGCGATACCATCACGGTCCGCGACCTGACGGAGCGCATCGGCAAGACCGCCGGCGAGATCATCAAGAAGCTGATGATCCTGGGCAACATGGCCACCATCAACAGCGAGATCGACTTCGACACCGCCTTCCTGGTGGCCTCGGAGTTCGGCGTGGCGCTGGAGCGCAAGGCTGAGCGCACCGCCGAGGACCAGCTGGTGGAGGAGAACGTGGAGGACACCGAGGAGAACCTCCAGGAGCGTCCCCCGGTGGTCACCATCATGGGCCACGTCGACCACGGCAAGACCTCCCTGCTGGACTACATCCGCAAGAGCAAGGTCACCGCGGGCGAGGCCGGCGGCATCACCCAGCACATCGGCGCCTACACCGTCAAGGTGGGCGGCCGCCAGATCACCTTCCTGGACACCCCCGGCCACGAGGCCTTCACCGCCATGCGGATGCGGGGCGCCCAGGCCACGGACATCGCCGTGCTGGTGGTGGCGGCGGACGACTCCGTCATGCCCCAGACCATTGAAGCCATCAACCACGCCAAGGCCGCCGAAGTGCCGCTGATCGTGGCCATCAATAAGATGGACAAGCCCGCGGCCAACGCCGAGCGAGTCAAGCAGGACCTGACCACCTACGGTCTGGTCTGCGAGGAGTGGGGCGGCGACACCATCATGGTGCCGGTGTCCGCCCAGACCGGCCAGGGTGTGGACGAGCTGCTGGACATGATCCTGCTGCAGGCCGACACCATGGAGCTCCGGGCGAACCCCAACCGCCTGGGCCGCGGCGTCATCATCGAGGCCAAGCTGGACAAGGCCCGGGGCCCGCTGGCCACCGTGCTGATCCAGAACGGCACCCTGCATGTGGGCGACAACATCGTCGCGGGCCTGGCCTCCGGCCGCGTCCGCGCCCTCATCAACGACCGGGGCGACAAGGTGAAGGAAGCCGGTCCCGCCATGCCCGTGGAGATCATGGGCTTTGACGAAGTGCCTGACGCCGGCGACGAGCTCATCGCCGTGGGCGACGATCACCTGAGCCGTCAGGTGGCCGACGAGCGCCGGGAGAAGCTCCGGGCGTCCCGGGAGGCCAACCTGGGCAAGGTCAGCATGGAGAACCTGTTCTCCAGCCTGGAGGCCGGCAAGGTCACCACCCTCAACCTCATCATCAAGGCCGACGTCCA